>REBP01000098.1 GCA_007692665.1 Gemmatimonadales bacterium
AGGAGCGGCAGGATCAAGCCTCGCGCGAAGCGCTTGCGGATCTCGCACGGATCTCCCAGGAACTCGACCTTGAATGATGCGCCGGAACGGCTTGTCGCCGTCTATGATGCGAATATTCTCTACTCCGCGGTCCTGTGTGATCTGTTTCTTCGCGTAGCGACCGCGGGGCTCGTTCGAGCCCACTGGACCGATCAGATTCACGAGGAGTGGATCCGAGCGGTGCTCCGAAGGCGGACCGCCACCTCCCCCATCGAAGCGGTCCCTTTCAAGGTCCTGATACGGCTGGCGGGTGCAGCGGTCGGGTCGTAGGTTGGCACCCATGACTTCCAACACCGCACCGCTTCGCCGCCCTCCGATCCTCACGTTCCTTCTGTCCCTCTCCCTCGCCCTGGTGGCCTGCGAGAGGGCGGAGACCGATTCCGGAACCGGTGAAGTGCCACCCACTGCCACCACGCAACTGGCTCCGGAGCAGGAGGCCTTCTGGACACGGCTGGGCGAGCACTGCGGAAACGCGTACGCCGGGGACGTGGTCGACACCACCCCCTACTATCAGGGGGCCCGGAACTACGACCGGCTGCTGGTCCATTGGTGGGACTGCACCGACGAGCGCATCCACATCGCCGTCCATGTGGATGACAACCGATCGCGAAACTGGCTGCTCACTCGGGAAGGGGGCACCATCCTCCTCAAGCACGATCACCGAGACGAGGACGGCAACGAAGAGGCCTTCACCCAGTACGGCGGGCTGGCCCCGGTTCCCGGCCTTCCGCACCGGCAGATCTTCCTTGCCGATGAGCACACGGGACAGATCTACCCTGAGCGCGCCGACAACTTCTGGTTCATGCACTTCGTGGATGAGCTGGAAATCTTCGCCTATGGCGTCCACTGGCCCGAGCAAGGGCACTCCATCCGCAGGGAGTTCGACCTGAGTTCGCCCGTGGAGCCGCCTCCGGCTCCATGGGGATACTGAGCGGCGGCCGCGGCGCGCCTGAACGATTCACCGGGGAGAAGGCCGAGATTCCGCCACCAGGCGGACCGCAGACCCCTCCCGCCGCCTCCTCTCCGGGATCCGCCGGGGGGGCCTCAATCGAGCTCCAATTCCTCGGACCGGATATGGAGGGGGCGGAATGTCTGAAAAGTCCATTGCCCATGGAAACCGGGTGACAAAGACTGTGCGGCTCTCGCTTTCCCTTGCTGGACCGGGGCTGCTGATCTGCCTGTTCTGTATCGCTCCTCTCGAGGCTCAGTCTGTCAGTGGGCGAGTACTTGATGATTTCACGAACCGGCCTGTCGCGGCCGCAACGGTCACGTTGCTGAATGCGGAGCTTGCCACGGTTGGCGCCGCGTCATCGAGCGAGGGCGGGTTCTTTCAGTTGCGCATGCCCGCTGCCGGGTCCTACACCCTCCGTGTTCAGCGAATCGGCTACGAGGACCATGAGGGACGGGCCTTTGAAGTAGCGGCAGGAGAGCACGTGGAGGTGGAACTCCGCCTTTCGCCGGAGGGGGTGCACCTGGACCCGCTGGTGGTCCTTGCGAGAAGGTCGTTCGAGCCCGGCCGGGAGGGTTTCGCCCGTCGCCGGGACTTGGGCCGAGGTCTGTTCCTGGACATGATTACCATCGCCGTTGCCGAGCCGCGTGTGACGACTGATGTGTTTCGCGGCCTGGAAGGCGTTCAGGTTGTCGGTGCCGTACGCGGAGGCCTGCTCCACTTTCAACTCGGTTCGATGCGAGGTCACCGGTGCCTGGCCGTGTTCCTCGACCACGCCGCAGATCCGATCATGATCCAGCGCTCGCCGACAGCGCCTCGCCTGGAGCCCGGGGTGGGTGAGATCCGCGGTGGCATCGGAGGGGGCGGGGGGGCGCTGCGCAGCGAGGCACCGCCCGAGTTCGATGGCTGGGTGTACGGATCTCTGGATCAGTTGGTGGACCCTTCCTCCCTCCGAGGCGTCGAGGTGTTTCGGGACTGGACCGAGGTTCCTGACGAGCTTCGGAGCGGCCTCCGTGCACGGCACCTTTTCCAGGGGGGACCCTGCGGTGTCGTGCTGGTCTGGACGGAGATCGGATGGTGACGCCCATGCCCCGCTGGTGGAGCGCGCCACTGGTTCTGGTGGGGCTCATGCTTGCCGCCCCGGCCTCGGGCCAGGTAGCCGGTACGGTGGTGGAGAGGGAGCGAGGGGCACCGGTCCCCGGTGCCATCGTGCGCCTGCTCGGTCCCTCGGGGGAAAACCTGGGCAGGGCCATTACGTCCGCGGACGGATCCTTCCGCCTGGGTGTGCGATCCGCAGGTACCTTCACCGTTCGCCTGGAGCGGATCGGCTACGCAACCGTTGACACTGCGCTGGTCATCAGCGACCCGAATGTGGCGGTCAGCCTCAACCTCATCGCTCGGACCGACGCGATCCGACTGGACACCATCCAGACCCGATCAGCCCCCCGATGCGGCCCGGGCTCATCGAATCTCGACGCCGTCATCCTCTGGAACGAAGCGCGCAAGGCCCTGGAAATTGCCGAGGATGTCCGGGAAGGGGAGGCGCTGAGCATGACTGGCTTCACGTACCTCCGCGAGTACGACCGGCGAGGCCGAAGGGTCGTCGCAGAGGAGCGGACCGAACCACGCGCGGTGACAGGGCCGGCCTTCGTGACCCGTACTCCATCGGAGCTGTCCCGGCGCGGTTTCGTGGTTGCCGAGGGGGACTCCACGCTCCTGATCGGTCCAACGGCGGAGGTCCTGTTGTCGGATGAATTCCTTGCCGGTCACTGCTTCCAGGTGCAGCGCCGGGGGGCCCCATCCCGGGGGATGATCGGACTGGCGTTTCAGCCGGTGCCAGAGGCCGGTCTTCCCGGGATCGCAGGCGTGCTGTGGCTGGAAGAGTCGTCCGGAGCCCTGCATCTCCTCGACTTCGTCTTCCGCAACCATGACCTGCCGGGTCCTGCGGACGAGTACCGCGGAAGCGCCGCATTTGCCCGGTCCGAGGCCGGGCTGTGGTACGTGAGCCGCTGGGCCTTGCGCAGCCCTCTCCTTCATCGTGTGGAAGCGGGTGGTCTTGACGAGGGGATGGGGTGGGATCTCCTGGTCGGAATCCGCGAGCAGGGGGGCGAAGTCATTGACGCGTCGCCGAATGAAGCGGAGAACGCCATCGCCATCGGATCCCCTGACGTACCACCGGCCCGTGCGGAAGCGCCCTCCCCTCCGGCAGTCGAACCCCCCATCAGGACGTTCGTGGAACGACCTGCCCTCGATTCGATCACAGGGGCGGGGGGTGATATCACGGACGTGGCCCGCGCGCTCGGCCTGCACGCAGGGAAGGGCAGGTTTCGCAGCCCTGACCTGGGCCCGCACATCATCACCTGCATCTCCACATCAGAGGTCGCGGACTGGCCGCCCGAAGAGTGCCCGATGGTGGAGGTATGGCTGAACGGCAGGCGACTCGAAGCGGCGGGCCTTGCGCTGCTGTATGCCAGCCCATCCATGTTCGAGAGGATCGGGCACGAGTCGGTCGCCGGGCCGTCCGGGAGGAGCATCCTGCGGCTCTACACACGCAGGCAAGGGTAGTGGACAGAGTCGACGATCGGCGAGGACTCGCGTGATTTTCCTTGCTTGTTGCTCCCGCCCACGAATATGATGCGTCAGCAGCTTGGAGGAGGGTTGTTCCGGAGATTCATCCATCCGCAGGCAGGGCCGTTCAGCCCCTGATGCAGCTTCCGCCGGACCTCCCGACTCGCAGGTTCTTCCAGTCGAAAGGACTTCAGATGGACCCCAGCCGAGTGTCGCATTCGGTCCGGGCGGCCGCGCCGACGCTGGTCGTGACCGAAGAGTGCAGTGACGGCCTCCTGATGGAGCGAATCCGGGAGGGTCAGCGTCCGGCCTACAGCCTCCTCCTGGAGCGCTACTGGTCGCGGCTGAATGTATACGCCGTGAGCATCATCGAGGACCAGGACGGGGCTCAGGATGTGGTTCAGGACGTCTTCATCCAGGTCTGGCAGAAGCGGGCGGAATGGAGCCCGTCCGGCACGGTGTGCGCCTACCTCTACCGCATCACCCGCAACCTCGCCCTCAACGCGCGCCGCGATCAACGCCTGCGCCGGGAGCGGCAGGGCCAGAGGGGGGAAGCGCGCGTCCGCGACCGAGCACCCCGGACTCCCGACCAGCAGATGGAAGCCAACGCCCTCCGGGCCGAGGTCGATGCGGCAATCGCCCGTCTTTCGGACAGACGGGGGGAAGTGTTTCGCCTCTCGCGCTTCCATGGACTGAGTTACAAGGAGATCGCCGAGATGCTGGGGAGTTCTCCGCAGACGGTCGCGAACCAGATGAGCGCAGCCCTCGCCGAGCTCAGGCACGCTCTTTCCCATCTGATCGGAGAGTGAGCCGCAGCAGCAGGCTCCCCCGCTGTCTCCCACTCCCAACCCCCGCAGGCAGCTTCGGGCATTTTCTTCTCCGATAGTAGTCCCTCCCACCCTTTCGTGTTGCATCCTCAGCAGCTGCAGAGAGCGCTCGGTTCTCGACGAGAAACGCGAGCCTCGCTGAATGCCATCCTGCCAACGGGACACCTGACACACATGGAAGAAATGATCATTCGATCCCTCCAGGGTCGGACCGCTCCGGAGGAGGAGGAAAGGCTGGAGCGTTGGAAGGAGGAAGCTTCCGAGAACCGTCGGAGGCATGATGCGCTTGCGGCGCTCTGGTCCCTCACGGGCGCGGGCGCCCCGGACGAAACGAGCGGGGGGGAGTCCCCGGACCCGGCGTGGCTCATCGCTCGCGCCGAGATTGCCGAAGGACTTCACTCGCCGCGCATATATCGCCGGAATCTCTGGGTTCGGCGCCTCGGGGCTGCGGCATTGGCGGCGTCTCTGGTGGGGGTGGGATTCGGCCTGGGCGGGCTGGGCGAGGAGTCGGCCCGGCCTGGCCCATTCGCCGAAGGCACGATCGCTACCGGCGTCAGCGAGATGACGACGCTGGTGCTGGGGGACGGATCGACTGTGCGCCTGGGGCCCCGCAGCAGTCTGCACCTCTCGGAGGACCAGGACGGGGTGGTGGCACGGCTGAGCGGGAGAGCCTTCTTCGGCGTCGAGGGCGACGGCGTCCGGCGGTTCCGTGTCATCACGGAGGGCGGGGAAGTCGATGTGCTCGGCACCCGCTTCGAGGTCCGGTCCGAGGGCGACGAGTTCCGGGTTCTCGTTGTGGATGGAAAGGTGCAGGTCTCCGCCGGTGGTGAAGCGCTCGAATTGGGGGCGGAGCAGATGGGACGAAGCGCCTCCGGCGGGCCGCTCATCGCGTCCGAAGTCTCCGACCCGCTCCGGCACCTCGACTGGATGGGCAACAGTCTCGTCTTCCAGGGAACGAGACTCGATCAGGCCCTGTCGGAAATCGAGCGCAGGTTCGGCATCGAGGTGTCTCTCGAGGCAACCGAACTCGCGCACCACACGGTCACCGTGACGTTCACGGCGGAGGAGGTCGAGGACATCGTCATGGTCCTCTGCGAGACGGTCGGTGCCGACTGCTCCTTCCGGGACAATCTCCTGCGGGTCCGGAACTCCGGGAGCCGCCGCCCATGAGGCTCATGGTCATCGAACGCAGGCGTTGCAGGTAGGGAAGTTTCGAATGCAGTTCCCATTTCGCGAAGTGGAGGTCCACATGCACAAGATGTTGAGACTCGCTGCCGCAGGCATCATTTCCTTCCTGCTGGCTCCGGCCGCGCCCGCCGTGGCGGCCCAGGCGCCTCCTTCTTCCATCGCACTGGCCTCTCCAGCCAGTGCCGAGGTGGAAGCGGGCATCCTCGACCGCCCGGCCAACCTGGATATCGAGGCTGTTCCGCTCCATGAGGCGCTGGCTCTCTTCGAGCGGGCCGCAGGCGTTTCTGTTGCCTTCAGCCCCACGCTTCTTCCCAGCGATCATCTCGCCTCCTGTGCCTGCCATGACCTGACGGTCCGAGAGGCGATGAGGACCATCCTTGAGGGAACGTCGCTCGAGGCCTTTGTCCTGTCCCACTATCTGGTAATCCGGGAGCGAAAGAGAGCTGCTCCTCCCGTTCCCATGCTGCAAAGGGCACTCGTGGCCTTCGCTTCCCTGGAATCCGGAGACCCGGGGGTGAGCAGCGAGTTCAGTCAGCCGGCTCCTGTCCGACAGGGGGTTGTGGTCGGTCGTGTCCTCGACGCATCGACACAGCGCCCATTGTCGGGGGCTCAGGTCTCGTTGCCCGGCACCGGTCAGGGAGCGGTTGCCGACGGCGACGGGCGCTTTCAGCTGCAGTCGGTGCCGGCGGGCGAGGTGAGTCTGAGGGTCCAGATGATCGGGTACGCAACCCAGGAGAGAACGGTGAACGTCCCCTCCGGGGGGAGTGTCACCGCGGACTTCAACATGACGCGGCAGGCACTGAGCCTTGAAGAGGTCATCGTGACGGGTACCGCGGGCGGTTCGCAGCGGCGAGCCATCGGTAACGTGGTCGCCTCCCTCGATGCCGACGCGGTCATGGACCGATCGCCCATCGTGAACGTCGAGCAGCTGCTGGTCGGCCGCACGACGAGCGTGCGTGCTCAATCCACACCCGGCCAGGTGGGCACGGGCTCCCCCGTGATCATCCGGGGCATCGGTACCCTGACCCAGGGCAACGATCCCATCGTCTACATCGACGGGGTGCGCATGTATTCCAGTCCCCGAGACGGTGTCGGCCAGAGGGGAGGGGCAAACCAGAGTCGACTGAACGACATTCACCCGTCCGACATCGCGAGCATGGAAATCATCAAGGGCCCCGCCGCAGCCACGCTTTACGGTACCGAGGCGTCGAACGGCGTGATCCAGATCATTACGAAGAGGGGTCAGGAGGGGCGGCCCCAGTTCGACATCTCCACGCGGACCGGGGTCAACTGGATGTGGAATCCCTCCGGCAGATCATCGGACGGGCGGTGCTTCATCGCGCCCGCCGACGCGAACCTTCCCCCCGGCATCCCCCTCCCGGAAAATGAGTCCTACCTTCCCGGAACGTACTGCATGAACGTGTACGACAACGAGATTCGGGAAACCGGCACGCCCCTCTACGGATACGGCGCGCTCCAGAGCTACAACCTGGCCGTGCGGGGTGGAACGGACATGGTGCGCTACTCCTCGTCGGTCTCGAGGACGCACGACGTCGGGGTAGTTGACTGGAACTGGGACAAGCGGACCACGCTCCGGTTGAACCTGGAGTCGGTGCTCTCGGACCAGGTTACGGTGACGGCGGGCGGCGCCTACATCAGCGGCCAGACACGCCTTTCCGAGAGCACGCTGCAGACCAGCACCTTCCACGGGATCGTGCGATCCGACGCCGCGCATCTGCTCGATGGAAGACGCGGATGGGCGCAGGTGCCGCCGGAGGACATGCGGCAGGTAGAGGCCCGCAACGACGTCGACCGGACCACCCTCAGCCTGGAACTCCGCTACCAGCCGCTGAGCTGGTTCAACCACCGCCTGGTGACGGGTGTGGACCGGAACACCTACGACAACTGGATTCTCCACCCGAGGTACCCCCAGGGGTCAGACCACTTCTTCGGCCAGCTTGCGCTCGGCCAGAAGAGCTTCACGAAGGGGAACCGGAACTTCCTCACCGTGGACTATTCCACCAGCGCCGACTTCAGCTGGCGCGATTACACCTTCCAGCCCGCCGCTGGATTCCAGTACTACAAGATGAACCACAGCTCGATCACAGCGACGGCGTCGGAGTTCCCGGCGGTTCCCATCACAACGGTCTCGGGCGGTGCGGTGCGGCAGGCCGGCGAGTTCTTCACCGAGAACGCAACCGTGGGCGTGTACGTCCAGCAGACGGTCGGCTGGAACAACCGTGCCTTCGTGACAGCCGCGGTCCGCGCGGACGACAACAGCGCGTTCGGAGCGAACTTCGACGCTGCCATCTACCCCAAGATCAGCGGCACGTGGGTCATCTCCGAGGAATCCTTCTTCGACTTCCCCGTCTTCGACCAGCTTCGAATGCGGGCCGCGTGGGGCGCCGCCGGGAAGCAGCCCGACGCGTTCGCCGCCAGTCGGCTCTATTCGCCGTATATCGGCTACCTCAACCAGCCTTCGCTCATCTCGGGCGCCTTCGGAAACGCCGACCTCAAGCCCGAGCGCGGAGACGAGGTGGAATTCGGCTTCGACACCAGCGTGATGGACGGCAGGCTCGAGCTGGAATTCACCCGCTACAGCAAGCGGGTGACGGATGCAATCCTGAACCGCCCCCTTCCACCCTCCACCGGATTCACCGGGTCGCAACTCGTGAACATCGGCCGAATCAATGCCTGGGGGAACGAGATCGGTGCCCTGATCCGGGTGGTGCAGGGACCGCGCTTCAGCTGGGAGGTGGACACGCAGTGGTCCACCATGGGCAACGAGATCATCGACATGGGAGGACTGGACACGCGCTTCAACCGGGAAGGCTACCCGATCCAGTCTCACTTCGGCAGGTACATCATCGACGGTGAAATCAACGAGAATCAGCAGGTTCTCTGGGCCACGTGCGACGGCGGTGCCGGTGCCGACGGCCTCCGGATGGGTGGACCGGAAATCCCCTGCGCAGATGCCCCGCAGGTCTTCCAGGGGAACAGTCAGCCCACCTGGCAGCTCGGGATCGGCAACACCGTCACGCTCTACCAGAATCTCCGGCTGTCCGCGCGGATCGATGGCAACGGGGGGCACTGGAACACCCACAACTACGGAGCCCCTGTCGGCCATCGTGACAACTTCCAGGTCAACCCGGACCCGATGCGCTGGCTTCTCCTGGCCTACGGGGGGACCACCGCCCGACCCCAGGATCCACTCTATGACGCGAGCTTCCTGCGGCTGAGCGAGCTCTCCGCGACCCTGGACCTGCCCGACCACCTTTCGGCCAGGATCGGTGCCCGAAGAAGCTCGATGTCCCTGGGCATGCGCAACGTGGCGATGCTCTGGACGGGGCAGCACGGGTGGTCGACGCCCCGCGACGGTTCGATCAGGCACGCCTACCGCCCCGTCATCGTCTGGGACCCCGACATCAGCTCCACGGCGACGAACCCGGCTGCCGGTGGACCCCAGACGGCAATGCCCCCATCCGCGAGCGCGATGCTGACGCTCCGCGTCAGCTTCTGAGGAGGAGACGTGAAAATGCAGAAGAACCGAAATCGGACAGGAATGCTCCCGTCAAGGGTCGTGGGGAGCGCGCTCGCGAGCCTGCTCGTGGTGGGACTCCCGGGATGTGACTCGCTTCTCGGCGTCACGAACCCCGCCAGCGTCGAGGCAGACGACCTGAACAATCCGGCCCTCGCCGAAGCGCTTTACTTCGGTGCGCTCGGCCGGTTCGAATGCGCCTACGTCAACCAGGTCATCGTGGTGAGCCTGCTCACGGAGGAGTTGATCAACTCCTCGAACTGGGCCCCCATCCGGCCGTATGCCCTGCGGCAGCAGGATATCGAGAGCACGACCGGAGGCTGCCCGGATGGCCGGAACAGCAACGCCACCGGCGCCTACTCTCCACTCCAGCAGGCCAGGTTTCTCGCGGAGGACGGCGCCGCCCGGATCGAGGCGTTCGACGCGGCCGTCGTTTCCAACCGGGAAGAGATGATCGGATGGCTGGAGGGCTATGCCGGCTACGCGACGCTGCTGCTCGGGGAAGGGTGGTGCGAGATGGCCTTCGACGGCGGCCCGCTTCAGAGTCGGCAGGAGTCCTTCCAGCTCGCGGAGACACGCTTCTCGTCCGCACTCGACCGGGCCACCAGCCTCAATAACGACGAATTGCGCAACACGGCGCTCGTCGGCCGGGCGCGGGCCCGCCTCAACCAGGGCAACCTCTCCGGCGCGGCTTCCGACGCCGAGCAGGTAACCGAGGGCTTCGTCCGGGAGGCCGTGTACGCGACGGTCAGTGGAGGTCGGGAGAACCGAATCGCCAACTATCACAACCTGAATCGTTATGTGACGGTCAACTGGATGGAGTACGGCAACCTGATGCTGGGCGACGTGCCGGATCCCCGCGTTCCAGTGGAGGATACCGGCGGTCTCGGACAATCCGGAAACGTGCCCTTCTGGGCGCAGCTCAAGTATGAGGGCGCCGGCAGCGCCATCCCCATCGCTTCCTGGGCCGAAGCACAGCTCATCCTCGCCGAGGCCCGGCCTGAGGAAGCGGAAGCGGCCATCAACCGCCTGCGCGCGGCCCAGGGACTCCCGGCGTACGAGCCGTCCGGCGATCACATTGCGGACGTGCTCGAGGAGCGGCGTCGGCAGCTCTTCCTGGAGGGTCACCGGCACAACGACATGCTACGGCACGACCTGCCATTCCCGACCGGCGCCAATCACATGGGCGAGTTCCGGGGCAACGTGACATGTCTTCCGCTGCCGCTGCAGGAGAGGGAGAACAACCAGAACATTTCCTGACGCCCGCGCCGGCTCCGGGTGGAGGGCGATGGCCCGTGGGGTGACCGGCCATCGCCCTTCTTCCGATTCTGGAGATCGCAATGAGAATGACCCGTCCGGGAGGGCTCTGATGGAAACACATGCTGCGGGCCTCGTCTGCCTGACGCTGCTGCTCGGCGCCTGCGCGGCCATGGGGCGGGCGGACGATGCGGCCGGCGAGACGGATGGCCCCTCGACTCGCGCGGGGGAGCAGCCGCCCACGGCGGAGTACCGGGTGTACGTGGGCTCGGAGTCGGCGGACTCGCTCCATCTCATCCGCTTCGGGGAAGGCGGCGCAGAGGTCGAGCAGACCCTCTCCCTGGCCCAGCTCTATCGGACCACCACCATCCGCGACCGCTTCACCGAGAGCGAGGCGCCGCATGGTCTCGCCTCCGGCGGCGGCTTCCTCTACATGACCACCGGTCACGGAATCCCCGATGGCAAGCTCTGGAAGATCGATCCGGAGCTGGGGGAGTCGGTCGGAAATCCGGTGGATCTTGGACGCTTTCCGGCGTCCCTCGACGTGACGCCGGACGGCCGCTTCGTCTTCGTGGTCAACTTCAACCTGCACGGCGAGATGCTCCCTTCCTCCGTCTCCGTGGTCTTCGCCCCCGACATGGTCGAGGTGGCACGAACGGAAACGTGCACGATGCCACACGGGAGCCGGGTGAACTCCCGGGGCACGCATCACTACTCCGTCTGCATGATGGACGACGAACTCGTGGAGATCGACGTGCGCACCTTCGCCGTTTCCCGGCGCTTCAGCCTTGCCGCGGGGCGGGAGGGCCCCATCGTCGACGATCACGGACATCATCCCGATCCGACTCCCCACGCCGGAGTTCATGGAACGCATGGCGCGGCGGCCAGTCACGACGCGACCTGCTCTCCCACCTGGGCACAGCCTGCGCCGGACGGCGGACGGATCTGGGTCGCGTGCAACCGCAGCGACGAAATCCTCGAGATCGATGTGGAGTCGTGGCGTCTGCTGCGTCGCTTCTCCACCGGGCGCGGACCGTACAACCTGGAGGCGACACCCGATGGCCGGCTCCTGGTGGTGACCCTCAAGCAGGGCGACGGCGTCGAGCTGATCGATCTCGTCGCGGGAGGAAGCATCCGTAGAATCGAATCCTCGACGCGCGTCTCGCATGGGGTGACGATCAGCCCTGACGGTCGGTACGCATTCGTCAGCGTTGAGGGAATCGGAGCAGAACCGGGGAAAGTCGATATCTATGACCTCGATACGCTGCACCGGGCCGCTTCGGTGCCCGTAGGCCTGCAGGCCAGTGGAATCACCTTCTGGACAATGGAGTCACCATGATGGGACCTTTCGCAGCCTCAGGGATTGCAGCCCTCGCTCGTCCCGCCGCCGGAACCGGGTGGACCCTCCCGCTCATGGTGATCACTCTGCTGCCGGTTCTCCTCGCTGCCGCGCCGGCGATGGCGCAGGTGGCCGAGCGCCTCGAGGCTTCGCCGGCCGCGGTGACGGTGGCCGCCGGCGAGACGGTGCGTCTCACGGTGCAGGCCTTCGACGCGGGGGGCAACCCCATCGACGCGGACCTCCAGCTGTTCGGGGCCAGGGAGGGGGTCCGTATTGAAGCGGATCGAATTCTGGGGCTGCAGGCCGGCGAATACGAGATCGTCGCCGCGACGGTCGAGGAGGGGGGACGGGAGCCCATCAGCCTGAGGATTCCGGTGGTGGTCACGTGGCCACCGATCGCCCGGATCGAGATCGAGGCGCAGCCCGGGCAGCTTCTCGAAGGCACCCGCCTCACCCACTCGGCCAGGGCATTCCATGCCAATGGCACGGAGCGGCCATCGGCACGGATCCAGTGGTCCGTGTCGGAACCGTCGGTGGCGTCGGTGGATCGATTCGGTACGGTGACGGCTCACGCGCGAGGGGACGTGACGGTGATCGCCCGCTTCGACGGGGGAGAGGCAACCCGGCGGTACTCGGTCGGGGCCTTCCAGGCCACCCGTCTCGAACTCGAAGCAACGGCCGAGGAGGCCCGGACCGGCGACGTCGTGCACTTCGAGGCGCGCCTCCTGGACGCGCAGGGGCGAGAGGTCACCGGCGCGCCGGTGACCTGGACTCACCGCTACACGCCCCCCGATTCCATCGTCGCGCCCGCCGGCACGGGCGTCCTGGCCCCCGGCCGGTTCGTGGCGGACGTGCCTGGCTTTCACACGGTCATGGCGTCCTCCGGGCCGCTCAGCGCAGAGCATACGGTGGAGGTAACCCGGCGAGACGTCGTCCAGCGGATCCTGGAGATGGGGCAGGGCTCCACGAACCACCGTCGCACCTCGGACTTCTGGGTTTACGAGGGGGTGGACGGACGTGACTACGCCGTGACAGGAACGTGGGGCTCGGGCGGCTTCGCCTACTTCTGGGATGTCACGGATCCCACCAGCGTGATTCTCACGGACTCGATCCAGGTCGACGCCCGGACGGTCAACGACGTGAAGGTGTCGCCGGACGGCCGTTACGCCGTTCTCACCCGCGAGGGCGCATCGGACCGCAGGAACGGGGTCGTGATCATGGACCTGTCCAACCCGCGGCATCCGGTCCTGGCGGCGACGTACACCGAAGGGCTCACCGGCGGGGTGCACAACACCTTCCCGACCGACGACTACCTGTTCGCGCTTTCCGGGGGGGAGAAATATGTCATCCTCGACATGCGGGACATCTACAACCCCCGTTATGTCAGCGAATATCGGCACCCGAACGGCCGGATCCACGACGTCTGGGTGATGGATGGCATCGCCTATTCGGCGCAGTGGGATGCGGGTGTGGTGGTGGTGGACGTGGGGAACGGAGGATGGGGTGGGACGATCGAGAACCCCGTCTTCATCAACAACCTTCCGGTGCCCGGGGGGCGCACGCACGAACTGATTCCCTACTTCCAGGAATCCACCGGCCGAATGCTGCTCTTCCTGGGCGATGAAATCATCGGTCGCCCCGGCCATGCGCTCGAAGGAGGCAACGACCGGGCACCCTTCAATCCGGATGTGCCCGGGAGCGGGCGGCCGCGCAGCACCGCGGGCTACATGCACATCGTCGACTTTACCGACCCGGAGAATCCGAAGAAGATCGCCCGCTACCATGTGCCGGACTACGGGACCCACAATGCGTGGGTGGAGGACGACATCCTGTACCAGGCTTATTACGAAGGCGGCTTGAGAGTCGTCGATATCTCGGGCGACCTGATGGGGAATCTGTACACCCAGGGCAGGGAGATCGCGGTCTTCAAGCCTTATGATCCGGAGGGCTACCAGCGCAACGCCCCCATGGTCTGGAGCGCGCAGCTTCACAAGGGCCATGTCTTTCTCTCCGATGCCAACAGCGGGCTCTGGTCGCTGAAGCTGGAGCCGCGTGAGCGCTCCATGGTTCCCTGAGCGGGGCGCGCCCGCCAGGGCTCTTTGACCCGGGGCCGGCCCATCGGGACCGGGCAGCACGAATCGTTCATCAGGCGGGCGGCCGACTTCCGGCCCCCTGCGCAATCAGGAGCAGGCACCATGAATGAAGACACCTGCATGGCCGGTAGCCGTGAATCGGTAATCATGCCCGGCGCGACGGGCTTCACGAAGGCGAAGATCGTGAGAGCGTCACCCCTTGCTGTCGTTCTCCTGCTGGCCGCTGCCGCGATCGGCTGCGGCGAGCAGGAGGCGCCTGCGGCGGAAGGGGTCGCCTCCGCGACCCTCGAGCCCCTTCCCCCCGCGCAGGAGGCCTTCTGGGCGAACCTCCAGGAGCATTGCGGGCAGGCGTTCAGGGGAGGGGCCGCGATCCTTCCGGACAACGATCCCCGGCGGGACGAGATGTACAGGGGGCGTACCATGGTCATGCACGTCCGCCAGTGCTCGGAGAACGAGATAAAGGTCCCGCTCCACACCGACGATGACCGTTCCAGAACCTGGATCTTCACGCGCCAGGACGGCGGCCTTGACCTCCGGCACGATCACCGGCAGCCCGACGGGACGGAGGATTCGAGCACCATGTACGGCGCGCACACGCTGGACGAGGGTACCCCGAATCGGCAGGCGTTTCCGCGCGTGCAGCCCGACGGAATCCGCACCGGGTGGATCGTCGAGATCGTCCCGAACGAGAGGTTTGTCTACGGCAATCTCCTCTCGGACGGGGAAAACTGGAACGTTCGCTTCGACTTCGATCTGACCGAACCGGTTGAGACGCCCCCGGCCCCCTGGGGTCACGAGCACACGGAAGCATACCCGGCCGGCGGTCCATGAGCCGGGGCGGCGGCCGCGCGGCCGGAGTCCTCGTGGCGCTGGCCACGGCGCTCCGGCAGCCGGCCGCCGCTCAGCAGGATCCTTCGGCGGCCGTGCTGCGTCCATCGCGCGTCAACTGACCCGCATGGCCGGGGCCCAGGCGCCCGGTAGGTCCCCGGCGCCCCGAGAGATTGCCGATTCCGGCCGTCCCCCCCACCTTGTGGGCCACGCAGTTTCCCAGGCCCTGGACCGCGCGGGTTTCCACGCGGAGCCATGCCCCGTATTCCTGCTCCCGAGCATGTGACCATGACCCGTATCTTTCGTGCCCTCACCCTGTTGGCCGCGGTCGGCATGGGGACCGCGTCCTGCGCGCCCCGCCAGGCCGCTCCGGCACCGGCCCCCGAGGCCGCTCCCCGTCCGGCCGCCCAGCAGACCGGCCCGTTCCGCCCCTATTCCGACGTGGTCAAGGAGGCGGCCGAGACCCACGAGGGACTCTTCCGGGTGCACCGGATGACCGACACGATCCTCTTCGAGATTCCCCGGGAGGAACTCGGACAGGAGATGCTTCTCCTTCACACGAACATCGCTTCGACGCTCCAGAGCCCCGGGGGCTTCTTCGGAGCCCCCGGCCGGATGACCGTCCGCTGGGAGCGGCAGGGGAACCGGATCGTGCTCCGGCAGCTCAACTACCAGCTCACGGCCGACCCGGACTCCGCCATCTGGCGGCAGGTCGAGACCTTCCGCGAGGGCGCGGTGCTGGGCGTGTTCGACATCCGGACCTTCGGCGCCGACAGCGCCGCGGTGATCGACGTCTCCGACCTCTTCTTCACGAACATCCCCGACCTGAACCCCATCGACGCGATCAACCGGGGTCGGAGCTGGATCGACGACGTCCGGGCCTTTCCCGGCAACGTCAACGTCGAGGTCAGCCAGTCGGGGCTGGCCCGTCCACCGGGCGCCCCGGCCACCTTCCCCATGCGCTTTCAGACGCAGCGGAAGCACTTCTCCCTGTATCGGCTTCCGGACGAGCCCATGATGGCCCGCTGGGCCGATGACCGGATCGGCTGGATCTCCAGCTCGAGCTTCGACATGTCGCGCGCCGAGCACCGGGCGGACCAGGTCCGCTTCATCCACCGCCACCGCCTCGAGAAGCAGGATCCGACGGCGGACGTCTCGGATCCGGTGGAGCCCATCATCTACTGGATCGATCCCGCCACCCCCGAGTGGATGCGCCCCTGGATCATCAGCGGCGTCGACCAGTGGCAGCCGGCCTTCGAGGAGGCGGGTTTCTCGAATGCCATCTTCGGGCGGATCGCGCCCACGAAGGAGGAGGACCCCTCGTTCTCGCTCCAGGACGCCCGGCACCACGTGATCTACTGGCGTCCCTCGACGGTCGCCAACGCCACCGGCGGCCAGGTGGTGGACCCTCGCTCCGGAGAGATCATCAAGGGCGAGGTGAACATGTACCACAACATCATGGAGCTTCAGAAGAACTGGTACTTCATCCAGGTCTCGCCACTTGATGTGCGGGCACAGCAGCTTCCCATGCCCGACTCCCTCATGGCGCGCCTGGTGGAGTACGTGGTGGCCCACGAGGTCGGGCACGCCATCGGGCTTCCGCACAACTTCAAGGCGGCCGCCATGTACCCGGTGGACTCGATCCGGAGCCGGGAGTTCCTGGAGCGCATGAACGGCCACGTGGCAACGCTGATGGACTATTCGAGGTTCAACTACGTGGCCCAGCCCGAGGACAACATCCCGCCGCACCTGCTGGTCCCCCAGGTCGGGCCCTATGACCGTTTCGCCATCCGGTGGGGGTACACCCCCATCCCGGAGGCCCGCACCCCCGACGAGGAGCTCCCGACCCTGGACACGTGGGCCCGGGCGCAGGAGGAGTTCCCGTGGCTGCGGTTCACGGTGCCCGGAGCCACGGCCGACCACGAGGCGCAGACCGAGGCAGTGGGCAACGCCGACGCGGTTCGTGCCACCCAGCTCGGCATGCTCAACCTGGATCGCGTCGTGGCCTCGCTGATCCCGGTCGCCGAGGTCCCCGGGAGGAACTACGACGAGCTGAACACCCTCTACGGCCAGGCGGTGGGGCAGTGGGGGCGCTACATGGGGCACGTGGCGGCGATCATCGGGGGTGCCTATTCCCAGGAGACGGCCGGCCGGGGTCCCCGCTTCGTTCCCCTGGAGCGGGAGCGACAGCAGGAGGCCATGGCGTACCTGGCCGAGACCGCCTTCCACGTACCGGAGAAGTTCCTCGACCCGGCGATCCTGCGGCGCATCGAGACCCAGGGGGCGGTGGAACGGTTCCGGAACGCGCAGGCGTCGGTGCTGGGCAACCTCTTCCAGCCCGCCCGTCTGAACCGGCTCATCGAGTTCGAGGCGCTGGCCGACCGCCCCGCGGACGTGTACACCCTGGCCGAGATGGTCTCCGACCTGAGGCGGGGGGTGTGGGGCGAGATCACCGCCTCGGGAACGGTTCGCATCAACCCCTACCGCCGGAACCTCCAGCGCGCCTTCCTGAACGCGGTGGACTCCCGGATGAACCCCACCGAGGCCGAGCTGACGCGTGCCTTCAACCCGGTGCCCCAGCCCTGGGCTTCGGATGTCCGGGGCGTGCTGCGTGCCGAGCTGCAGGACCTGGATCGACTCGCGCAGCAGGCCCTCCCGCGGGCCGGCGATGCCCAGACCCGGATCCATCTCAGGGACATCCGGACCGAGATCGCGCGGATCCTGGAAGTGGACGAGGAATAGCCCCAGGCCCGGGCGGGGTGGGGAGGGCCGGGGCGTGGCCGGGGTCCATGGGGACCTCCGGCCGCGTCCCGACTCCCGCCCCGACCAGTTCTTCAGGGGGTGGTCGAGGCGGGCGCGCGATTACCGCTCGGCTGCCGCCAGGTCCAGAACGGCGGCGGAGAGCCGGCGAAGCCGGTCGGCATCGGCGAGACGGGCGTCCGTGTCAGCCCTTCGGACCTCGGACCCGATCCCGGCGGCAAGCTCGGTCAGCGCCGACCGCCGCTCGGAGCCCGCCGGCATGGCCTCGATCCGGTCGAGTTCGGCCCCGACCTCCCGGGCGCGGGACGAAGGGACACTCTCGTGCCGCACGGCCTGGTCCAGGTAGGCGCGGGCCACCACGAAGGCTGCGGGCCAGACGACCCGGGGCTGCTTCTGGGGGTTGAACTCGTCGAAGCGGACGAGCTTTGCCGCGGCGAGTTCGTTCTCCGTCAGGTGTTCGTTCGGGAGGAGTTCCAGGACATCCAGCCCCCGGGTCTTTTCGGATCCGTAGATGAGACCGTTGTACCAGTAGGCCGACCAGTGGCCCCCGCGGAGGAGTTCGGAGTCGCTCATCGGACCCCGGTCGAAGAAGGCGATCTCGAAGGGGTTGGCCGGGTCGGTGAAGTCGAAGACGGAGATGCCCCCCTGGTACCAGGCCTGCACCTTGATGTCGCGGCCGGGAACGGGGACCAGTGAGCCGTTGTGGGCCACGCAGTTCTCGAACTCGGTCTGCGGGGCGGGGAGCTTGTAGTAGCTCGCCAGCTGCATCCTCCCGTCGACGATGCGGAAGATGGCGTTGGCGCCCCACTCCTGAGGGTCGGTGGCGAGGCATCGGGGCGCTCCCCCTCCACCCCACTCGTCGGTGAAGATCACCGAGGTGCCGTCGTTGTTGAAGGTCGCCGAGTGCCAGTAGGCGAAGTTCGGATCGACCACCTCGTCGAGCCGAACAGGGACTCGTGGGTTCGTGATGTCGAAGATGATCCCGTTCCCGGAGCAGGCCCCGGCAGCGATCCCCAGCTCGGGATAGGCCGTGATGTCGTGGCACTGGTTCGTCTCGCGGGAAGCCTGTGTGCCGTCACCATGGTCGCCACCGGGGAAGAGCCCATCGATCCGACCGGTCTCGTCATCGGCGAACACCCGGGGCGAGTCGATGATCCGGGCCCGTTCGGGTGCGGCAAGGGGCACCTCGATCACGTCGATGCTCCAGTACGCCGTGGTGGGGTCGTCCGGGTCACGTACGTCCACGCACCCGGCGAGTTCCTCGGCGGGGCGCGCCGCGCTCGTGCCCGAGTTGTAGAGGTAGAGGATGCCCGGGTCCTCCGGGTCGGTGGAGATCAGCGTGTGGGTGTGGGAGCCCCGGCACGTCTGGACGGCGGCCACCTGGACGGGGTTCCGGACGTCGCTGATGTCGAGGATCCGGACCCCCCGGAAGCGCTCCGGGTCCACGGGCGCGGTGGGCGCCTCCGGGCCGCAGTCCAGGCGCCCGCGGGTCTCCTGCACCGAAAGGAAGACGAGATTTCCGAAGACCGAGACATCGCCCTGGCCGCCGGGACAGAGGATCGAGGTGACGAGTTCCGGGTTCCGGGGATCCGAGACGTCGTAGATGTTCAGTCCGACGTAGTTCCCCACGAAGACCAGGTCGCCCTGGTGGGCCAGGTCCGAGTTCGAGAAGCTGTTGTCTCCCGGGTTCTCCGGATCGTAGAACCCCGTCGGCTTCGGGACGCTCGAGAGTAGCCGCATGTTCCAGCTTGCCTCCCCCGCGTCGTGCCATCCGGCGCTCAGGCCGATCCGGGGGTCATCGGGCCCTCCGGGGCGGATGGACTGACCCTCGGCCGGTCCCGCGGCCACGAGAATCGATGCTGCCAGCAGGCAGAAGAGGAAGTGCCCGGTCCAGCTCGTGCGCCGGGCCCTGGTCGGCCATCGCGTATTCGTCATGATGTTCGGTCTCCTCGGTCGTTGGGTGGGCTCGGACAGGGAAGGGGCGCCGCGCCGCGGCCACCGGTTCATGGGCTCGCCTGGAGCATGGTGCGCATGCGCCCGATCTCCATGCGCTGGTCGGCGTACACGTGGGATGCGAGGTCGAAGATGTCCGAGTCCCTCGCCGCGCCGGGGGAGGCGAGCAGTTCGGACACCATCTCCAGCGCGCCCTCATGATGAATGATCATCAGTTCGAGAAAGGTCCGGTCGAAGGCGGGGCCCTCGGCGTCGGCCAGCGCATCGAGCTGCTGATTCGTGAGCATCCCCGCCATGAGGGGGCCGGTCTGCTCCGCATGTCCGGCGGGATGGCCCCGGTGGGCGTGGGCCGCGTGATCAGGCGGGGCGCCGTGGTGAGCGTGCTCCGCGTCCGGATCGGGGGCTTCTTCCCCGCGCAGTTCCAGCCACCGCTTCATGAAGGCGATCTCCGAGTCCTGCGACAGTTCGATCCGGCGGGCCAGGTACCCGATGTCCTCCCGCTCCGTGCGGTCCGGCACCAGGGCACTCATGACGAGGGCCTGCCGGTGATGCAGGATCATGTTCTGCATGAAGAGGACGTCGGCTTCGGAGTGCAGCGCCTGAACGGGCGCCCTGAGGTCTTCGGCCGAAAGCGTGCGGGTCGGGGCGCCCGGAGCGCCGGGCCGGACCACGCTGGGCGGCAGCTGGGCGGCGGCCAGTTCCGCCATGCCAGGCACCCCCGCCGTCGCGGCGAGCAGGACCCACGAAAATCTTCGGCAGTACCCCCCTGGACGCCTCATGCGGCTACGCTCCTCCGGTTTCCCTCGGCTGGCCCTGGCCTCGAGGTCCCGCGGGAGGACATCGGACCGGGATCAGGGGCCACGCGTCACTCAGCCGCACCCCCTGCCCCAAGGGGAGCACGGAGAGCCCACAGGCCCCCGCGAAACTGGAGGTCAAGGTAGGAGGCACTTCCGGGGCGGGCAACCAGGGGGGGCGGGTCCCGTCCTTCCTCCCCCAGCACCTCCTTCAGCCTCCGGATCCCCTCCTCGGTCCACCCCGGGGGATCGGTTACCGCCACCCAGGCATCGATGTAGTGCTCGGCCGCGTACACGTGGCCGTATCCGACCGGGGCCTGGTCCCCAATGCCCAGGTCCCCGAGGAGCTGGAGAAACGTGACCACCGGAATCCAGCGGACCTTCTCGCTCACGTCCGGGCCCCGGGGCTTCTCCAGCCACCCGGGACGGCGGAAGAAGCTTTCCGGCTCGAAGAAGGTGATGGGGTCGCTGGCATACTGGAGGTAGACGATCCGGAGCGGGCTCCACGGAGTGTCCGGGGAATGGGAGACCTCCCACTGGTTCATGAATCGGACCACCGAGCCGTCCCGGAACCGGGGCAGCCACGCCGGGGATCCGGGGTCCCGCTGCCGGACGAAGTCCCGCCACGTCTCGCTCCGGAAAGGGGGACCCACCCAGAGGGCACCGTGGAAGGGGTCGCCGATCACGTCGTAGAGGTCTGCCGACTGCTGGGAGTTGTGGGCTCCCAGGCTGAGTCCGTAGAGGTAGAGGTCGGGTCGGTTGTCCGCGGGCAGTTCGGTCCATCGCCGGTAGACCGCGCTGAAGAGGGCGTCCGCCGTCCCGGCCCCGTAGGCCTCGTCGGTGAGAAGGGTGAGCCAGCTCGGGAGGTAGGAATACTGGATGGCCACCGTGGCCACGTCTCCCCTCTGGAGAGCCTCCAGCGTCCGCATGGCCCGCGGATCCACCCATCCCGTGCCCGTGGGGACGGCGATCACCAGCATGGACCGGTCGAAGGCGCCCACCCGCTCGAGTTCGGCCAGGGCGAGCGCGGCCCGTTCTCCCGGGGTCTCGGCGGCGTTGAGGCCCACATAGACGCGGATGGGCTCCAGGACCGGGGCGCCCGCGGCGTCGTCGATCTCGTCCGGTCCTCCCTCCACCTCCCGGAGAAGCTCCCCGAGTTCCGGGCCCCCGGGAACTCCGGACACGAAACTCCGCCCGGTGCGGCCGAGATCCTCCCATGCGATGAGAGAGGCGGGGCTCCCGGTCCGGATCGGGTCGGTGGGGGCTTCCGTCTCGGCTTCTTCCCGGGCATCCAGCCGCTGGAACGTACGGTCGGCGAACCGGAGACCCCGTTCGAGGACGACGCCGTCGAGGACCACCCAGAAGAGCATGGCAGCCATGGCGACGGAAACCACGTTCGCCACCCGTCGGGGCATTCCCTGCCCAAGTCGCGCAGAGATCAATCGGTGCGTGGCGTGGAAGAGGCGGGCGAATCCCAGCATCACGGCGAAGACGAGGTAGCCCAGAAGCCCCACCCGGATCGGGCGGGCGGTGTCCACCGGATCCACTTCCATCAGGACCCGGACCGAGTTCTGCCACGCCGACGCCTGCCAGAGGAAGGCGATGGCAACGGCGGCGCAGGTCCCGGCCGCCAACCAGAGCAGGAGACGCTCGGTGTGCCTGGCAGGGAGGGGGAATTCCAGGTATCCCCAGAGCCACCGATACCCCACCCCGATCCCGTAGCCGGCCGTCATGCACAACCCGGAGAGAATCCCCTGAAGCACCCATCCCCTGGGGAGGAGGCTCGGGGTCAGGGAGGCTGCGAAGAAGAGCGTCCCCACCAGGATCCCGGGAATCGAAAGGGTCGCCCTGAATCGCCCGACCCAGTAAGGGGGCGCCCTGACGGCCCGAAGGGCGACCGCTCTCGGAGAGCGCCCGGGATGGGGCGATGCGGGGGAGTCCGCTCCCCTCTCCCCATGCGAAGGTTCGATCTCGGTGGACGGGTCCGGGGCGGGTCGTTCGTCGGCCATGCGCGTCGGGTCGTGAAAAGGACCTCGGGCGGTCCACGAGGGCTCAGGGTGGGACCTGCCTCGTCCCGGATCTACCCTGCGCCGAGGTCACTCCGCGAGGAGCATCTCTCGCACTTTGGCCCCGATCACCGGGGCCAGCCACCGATCCCCCTGCCAGGCCCGGAACATCAGCCAGATCCAGACGGCCAGCCCGAGGAGGGAAAAGCCGAGGGACAGGGCCAGCCCGACGAGCCATCCGAGTATGGGCACGATTGCGAGCACGGATGTGACGATTCCGAGGAGCACCCCGGCCACGATGAAGACCACGCTCACCCCGATCGACTGTGCAGCGTGGAATCGCACGAACCCATCCCGCTTCTCGAGCACCAGGAAGAGGATGCCGGTGAGCGGGCCCAGAAGATAGGCGAGCGCACCTGCCACGTTCGAAGGAAGTCCCGTGGTGCTCGCCACGGGAAGAAGCTCGTTGTCCGTCGGTCGATGCGAGGATTCCACGGTCTTGCTCCCTTGTCTGTGGCCAGGAGGGGTCGAGGCGGGCGCGGTTCCTCGGCGTCCGCCGTCGGCATTCCACCACAGCATGGTTACGGCCGCTGGGCTTCTTCCGCAAGGCGGCGGCGCTCCCTGCCGATCGATCAACCTCTCCGTTCTCCGTGCCCGGAAAGGCGGTGTGGATGCCCGAAGGACCTGGACAAGGGGACCAGCAGGCGTGGAAAGGCGTATTCCCGCGAGCATCCTGCGGGAGTCGCGACACGGTCATCCTCCCGGGGACCCATAGGCAAGGAAGAGAGATGCGTGGCTTCATCATTCTGCTGTTGATTGCTTCCGGATGCGCACTGCACGTGCCGCCAACCCTGCAGGCACCACCTCACTCGTTTGTCGTCTCGACCGGTGGCGTGAACCGCAGTGCGATCTTCCTGCATCGTGTAGAGGGCGGCATCGTACTGATCGAACTGGGGTGGTGGGGAGCGGAAGAAGCTCTGGCCGAGGGGCTGAAGCAGCTTGGAGCCAGGACGGACGACGTGATCGCGGTCTTTCTGACGCACTCTCACCGGGATCACATCGGGGCGTGGAGGAGTGTTCGACATGCGCCGTTCTACCTGGCGACGGCCGAGGAGGAGCTGCTCTTTGGGAGAGAGGCGCACGGAGGCTGGCTGCCATCTTTGGCGGAGAAGATCAGGGGGAGCGATCGGCCTGCGCCTGAGGAGGTCCAGGTGCATGCCTTTTCGTCCGATACCGTGTTCGCGTTTGGTCGCGACACGCTGCGGGCATTCCTTGTTCCCGGGCACACGGAAGGAAGCACAGCCTACCTGTTCCGCGGCACCCTGTTCGCAGGGGATGCGATCGCGAAAACGTGGATCAGCGGCTTCCGACCGGCCCTTGGCCGGTTTTCCGTGGATGCGTCTCAGGCGAGAAGAAGCCTGGAATCCCTCCGGGAGCGGATTGCGCCCTTCGAGGTGAGCCTGGTGTGCACGTCGCACCTGGAGTGCAGCGCAGCCACGGACGAGTTCTGGGCCGATGTGCTGGGGAACTGAGGCTGCGCGGGCACCCCTGCGGGGTTCGGCGAGCCCGCCCGACGTGGCAGTTCGGAACCTCGGGAGGTCATGTGCAATGTGCTCGGCAGGCATTTGCGACATCCGACGTCATGGACGCGCCGTGCCGTGGCCCTGTTCGCCGAGCTGCGGCCCCTTGCCCCGCGAGCCCGGGCGCCGAATATTGACGGGAATCCTTCATCTTCGGCAGAAGAATGCCGGACTCTCCGCCTCCTTCCCTGGTACTCGAGCGTCATCGATGGCCACCCTCCACTGCTACCTGGAACGAGGCTTCGGCGGGGAGGAGGTGCAGGTGCGCCTGGACGGGAGGGTCGTCTTCCAGGATCGGGCCACCACCGATCTCATGATGGGCTTCGCAGCCGAGATCACCGAGCCTCTTGCTGCGGAAGGAGACAACGTCCTCGACATCCGGCTTCCCGAGTCGGGACTCTCGGAACGGGCCACCCTCCCGGGTGGACAGGGGGATCTCTGGGTGCGCATCCGATTGGAAGGTGGGTGCCTCCTTGCCCTGGTGGGGACAGAGCCACTGGGATTCCTCTGAGCGCCGGTCCACGGATGGCACGGTGCGCCTTCACCACTGCACCGGAGCCACCGATGTCCGAGCCGTCCGACGCGCCCGACCCCTCCTCGTCCTTCGATTCGGGGAACCCGTTCACTCCGCTCGACCCCCGCCACGTTCTCCGCATTCCCCCCCCGGGAGAACGGGTCCTTGAGTTCGATCCCCGCAACCTCAAGTCCCGCGTCAGTGTCAGTGGCACCTACGAGGGCGACTCCATCAGCCCCGATACCGACGAGCGCATCGTGCTTCGGGTGGATGTGGATGCCCGGTCGGCCCATTCCCCGGTCCTGCACCGGCTGAGCGCCGACATCTTCCGCGTGAATCGCTGGACGTGGGGGGGCCGCACCTTTACCTGGACCACCTACCTGCGTTCGTGGATCGTCGATTCGGTCTCCCTTGCGTGGGATGGGTCGACCCGGGTGGCCGGAGGCACGATCCGGAACTGGTCGGGAGGGATCTCGCTGCTGACCGTGGAGGTCCGGATTCCCACCCAGAACCAGCGGGTGGGCCCCCGGGTCGAGGTGAGGGTGCGAAACCGTCGCACGAAACAGGTTTCGCGCACCTTCCACTGCACCCGGACGTCCCGGGCTTTCCGGGACGTACGCCTCGAGGTGGCGGTCTGCGACTCGGTGAACAGCGAGCCCGTGCTTCCAACCTGCAACACCCACGCGGCGACCGACCGACCCACGGAGCTCGCGGCACGGGACATGACGCTCGCTTCCGCCTTCGACGAGGCAGGGGTTCGCCTGGACATCCCCGCCGAACCCACCGTCATCGACGACAGTGCTTCGGAGTTCAGTACGTGGAGCAACGCCGAGCTCCACGACGCCATGGAGACCCACTTCAGTCGGTATGCCAGTGGCGGGGCCTGGCCAAAGTGGGACCTCTGGGGGATCCTCTGTGGACGCCACGACAACGCCGGCCTGGCCGGGATCATGTTCGACTACAGCGCCACCGGACAGCCCCCCGAGCGGCAGGGGTTCGCACTCTTCCGGAATCACTGGTGGTTCAACAGCGTCCCGTCGGGTGCACCCACCAACCAGACCCAGGCGCGCGCACTCCGGAACTACCTCTACACCTGGATCCACGAGGCCGGACACGCCTTCAATTTCGTCCACTCCTGGGACAAGGGACGCGCCGGCTCCCTGTCGTGGATGAACTATCCGCAGAACGTGACGAATTTCTGGAATGACTTTCTCCTCGAGTTCGACGAGGAGGAACTGCTTCACCTCCGCCACGGCAACCGGGCGTCCGTGATTCCCGGGGGCGACGCCTGGGCCACCGGTCTTCACCTGGAGGACCACGGGCATGCTGCGGGCCTTCTGCCCCCCGAGGGGGAGATGCCGCTGGAGTTCCAGGTCCGCTCATCAGGGTTCGTGGATTTTCTGGAGCCCGTCGAGGTCGAGTTCCGCCTGCGGAACGTCTCTCCCTTCTCCTGGGAGGCGGTGGCCGACCTGCGACCCGAGGCCGGCTATGTCTCCGTCGAGATTCGCAAGCCCTCCGGTCAGATCGTCCATCATCATCCGCTCCTCTGCGAACTCGGACCCAACGAGATGCGGACGCTCCAGCCGCGGGACTCGGCTCCCGGCACCGACCGGTTCAGCCAGACCGTCTCCCTCGCCTTCGGAAAGGGCGGATTCACCTTCGCCGAACCCGGCGAGTATCGCATCCAGGCGACCTACCATGACCCCATGGGCGTGAGCTTCCCCTCGACCGTGCTCGCGCTGCGAGTCGGCAACCCGGCGGGACGCGAGGAGGACCGCATGGCTTCCGACGTCTTTACCCGGGAGGTGGGGCTGGCCATGTACCTGGACGGCTCCGACGCCCCCATGCTCCGCGGGGCCATGGACGTCCTCCGGGAGGTGGCCGACCGGTTTCAGGACTCCCTGGCCGGGGTGCATGCCGCCCTTGCCGTGGCGAAGTCCGAGGCCCGCAGTCACTTCCGGCTGGAGGACGGGGAGAAGAAGGAGGGTCGCCCCCGGCTTGCCCTCTCCCACGCCCCGGATCCCGAAGAGGTCCTCCGAGTGACGCAGCAGGCCGCCCGGCACCTGGCCAGGGTGGAGGCCCCGGCCGTGAACCTCCTCCACCACGAGGTGGTTCGGGACCGCGCCCGGGCGCTCGCCTCGGCAGGACGGGCGGGCGAAGGGAAGAAGGAGATGCGGAGCCTCGGACGAACGCTCAGGAAGCGGGGGGTCCACGCCCCGGTCCTGGACGAGATCGAGCGCTTCGCCACTTCGCTGGAGTAGGGGGCGCTGTCAGGCGCGATCCCGGGCATTCGCCCGAGCCGACCACCTTCGGAACCTGGACCATGACGTTTTCCCTCCAGCGCGATCGGACGGTTCAACAGAACATTCGCCACATCGCGTCGAGTCAGCTCCGGGGTGCGCTCGACAGCATCGACAGCGCCGAACTCGATGTCGACCGGACGGTGCACGAGGTGAGAAAGACCTGCAAGAAGGTCCGGGGACTCCTCCGGCTTACCCGCGGCGTGGCGGTGAAACTGTACGAACGGGAGAATGCGGCGCTCCGCGACACCGCCCGACGGCTCTCCGACCTTCGGGACCTCACGGCGAACCTCGAGTCCCTGGAACTCCTCGAAAACCGGTTCGGGGATTCACTCCAGGAGGATCTTCTCGTCCGTGTCCGGAGGGCGCTCGAGAAGAGGCGGGCCGCGCGGGCAGCGGACCCGGATTCGGCCAGCCGCATCGAGAGGGCGCGGGGGGAGATCGAGGCGGCTCTCGCGCGAACCCGCGCATGGGAGATTCCCGGAGCGGGCTTCGAGGCCCTGGAGGGAGGCTTGCGGAAGACCTACGGGCGGGCCGTCAACCGGATGCATGATGCCTTTGACGAGCCCTCGAGCGAGGCCTGGCACGAGTGGCGGAAGCGCGTGAAGTATCACCGCTACCACACGGACCTCCTCAGGCACCTGTGGTCCCCGGTCCTGGGCGAGCGAGAGGACCAGCTCCATGACCTCAGTGATCTCCTGGGGGATGACAACGACCTCCGGGAGCTTCGGCAGGTGCTTCGCGAAGAACCGGAATGGCTCGACGATGAAGACACCGCATCCCTGGTCATCGGTCTTGTCGATCGCCTCCGTGCGGAGCTCCAGGACTCGACCCGACCTCTCGCGCTCAGGTTGTTCGCGGAAGGCCCGGACGAGCTGGTCGCCCGGTATCGGGGCTACTGGCAGGCCTGGCATTCGGAACCGGGCGAGGTGCAGGAGGCCGACCCGGTCATCCACCCCGACGGCTGAGGAGAGGGCCCCCCGTGGGTCGTACCCTCGCGTCGCCTGATCCGACCGCTAGGCGAGCCCGTCCCAGAACCGCGCGATCTCCGCACGGAGGGAGGGGTCGGGGAGCCGGCCCCGGCCGGCACCCTGGTTGTCGACCAGGTGGCGCACCTGCGTGGTTCCGGGAATGGCGGCGGTCACCGCGGGGTGCGACACCACGTACTTGAGAAAGACCTGGGCCCAGCTCTCCGCATCGATTTCAGCGGCCCAGTCCGGAAGCTCGCGGTCGGCAACGCGGCCAAAGGTGGAGGCGGCTCCACCCCCCCGGCCTCCGAAGGGGACGTTCACCAGCACGGCGATGCCCAGATCTTCCGCCAGGGGGAGAATCTCCTCTGCAGCGCTTCGGTTCGCGATGGAGTAGTCCACCTGGATGAAGTCGAGCGGGAAACGGCGCATTCCCTCCATCTGGGCGGCGTACTGCCCGTCCACCGAGGTACTCATGCCGATGTAGCGGATCCGCCCCTCGTCCTTCCACCGGATGAACGCCGGCATGAGTTCCTCGACCCCGTGGAGGTTGTGGATGAGCATGAGGTCCAGGGTCTCCACCCCGAGCTGGTCGAAGGAGGTCCGGATCTCGACGTCCGGGTCCTGAAGCTCCCCCCGAATGGGGGTCTTGGTGGCAATGAAGAAGTCCTCCCGGTTCCCCATCCGCTGGAGAAGTTCGCCGATGACCTCCTCCGCCCGCCCGTAGGCCCGGGCGGTGTCCACCACGGAGGCTCCGTGTTCGGCCATGGCCTCCAGGACCGCCTGGAGCTGCGCCATCTCCTCGGCCGTCTCCACGCTGTACTGGTTCGTTCCGAGCCCGATCACCGGGATCCGCTCTCCGGTGGAGGGAATCGGCCTGGTGATGCGTTCGAGGCGGGGCTTGGCCGCTGCGGTCAGGCGGGCCATCGCCGAGCCTGGAACCAGGGGCGCGAGGGCGATCCCGGCGGCCGCGAGGGCGCCTGCCTTCAGAGCATCGCGGCGGGACATGATGGGGGAAGGACTCATGGGAAGTCTCCGTTGTGGGATGGGCGGAATGTGGCGGGTGCGCCGCTCACCGACGAACGGCGTTCTCGCGGAGCCATGATTCGAATTGTACCCCGTCCGCTTCAAAGCCGGCAACCGGGAGGGGGGCACGGACAGGGAATCGATGTCTACCGGCCGTCGTGCCGGACATCGCCGGCCTTCCACTTCTCGATGCGGCGCTTGACCCACCCCGGGACGAGGAGGCTGTCGGAGATCGCGGCCAGCTCTTCCGCATCCTTCCACTCCAGCTCCAGACGGTGGCGCTCACTCACGTCGCCACCACATCAGAATCGCCAGCGATACGTCAGTGAAACGTTCCGTCCCGGCATCAGCAGTTCCCGCCCGGGGAGCCGTGAGAGGTGGTCCCGGTAACTCTCGTTCAGAACGTTGTCGACCCGGAGAAGGACGGAATGACTTCCCCGGGGATCCAGTCGGACCCCCCCCTGGGCGTCCAGCAGCACATAACCGGCCGTGGCCGGCTCGTCCGGGGCCACCCGGTCCTGGGTCGCCGCGGCCCGGAAGGTCGAGCCTGCCCACCACCGACCCGGGTCCGCCTGAAGCTGCAGACGGGCCCGAAGCGGCGGAATCGCCGGGAGCGGGTCCTTCGCCCCCGCCATCCGCTGGCCGCGCACGTAGTCGAGACCGCCCCCCAGGCGCCATATGTCGGCGAGCAGCAGCTCGGCCGTGACCTCGGCGCCCACCATCCGGGCGTCGGTCCCCTCGTACCGAAAGACCGGGAAGCCGGATTCCTCGTCGATCCGCCCCAGGGGCTGGAACGCCACGTAGTCGCCGATCCAGTTGGCGAAGCCGGCCACCTCCACCGAGCCCCGGCCGAGCTGGCGTCGAACGAAGATGTCCAGGCCGTGGCTTACCTCGTCCTCAAGCCCCTCGCTCCCGATCTCGAAGACCCCCGCCGCCAGGTGCGGGCCATTCGCGAAGAGCTCCTCGGCAATGGGCACCCGGTGCGCCCGTGCGAGCTGCGCGCCCATCTCCCACCCCGCGCCCGGTCGCCAGTTCAGACCCATCGAGCCCGAGATCGCGGTGGAGTTCCGGGACTGGTCCGCGGTGGGAAAGCGGTGGTTGGGCCGGGCATCGTTCCAGTTGGATTCCAGGCGTCCACCCAGCTGGAAGCTCAGATCCCGGGTCAGGGAAGCCTCCTGGAAGGTGAAGATCCCGATGGACCGTTCATCGATCCCGGGGAAGAAGGCCTCATCCCCCCCGATGTCCATCTGGCGAGCACGGACCGCCACCCCGACGGCACCTTCCCCGAACACCCCGATGGGGCCGTGGCGAAGCGTGGCCGTCGCGGAGGCGGAAAGGGCATCGTACTCGAGTTCCACGTCCTCGTCCAGCGAGCCGTCGTCCGCCATCTCCCGCTCGATCTCCTGCTGGAAATAGCGCGATGCGAATGTCCGGACCTCGAGCCCCCGGAAAAGCCCGGCACGCTCCGGCTCCCAGTCCAGGCGAGCCTGGAGCGACTGGCGCTCCATGGTGAGGAACACCTCCTCTGCGGGATCCTCCCATGCCTCGGGGATTCCGTACTTCCGGTCCACGAAGGAACCGGAGATCCCCACGCGAACCTCGCTCCACTGGCGCACGAATCCCGCCGACCCGTCCAGGCTGGAAAGGGCCGTGTCGGGAATGCGCCCGTCGGGGGTGTGGAGGTCGCCGGTCTGCCGGCCCGAGAGCCGGAACGTCGACGCCCAGTCCTGCGTTCCGTAGATGAGGGTTCCGGAACCGGAGCCGGCGCGGTTCATCGTTGCCGCCTGCGTCATGACCGCGCCCTCCCATCCCCGGCTCCAGCTCCGGGGCAGGTCCCGGGTGGTCAGGTTGACCACGCCGCCCAGGGCCCCGGATCCGTAGAGGAGGCTGGCCGGACCTCGCACGATCTCCACGCGCTCGATGGCGGCGGGGTCCAGGGCCACGGCGTGGTCGGCGGCGCTCTCGCCGACGTCGCCCATCCGTTCTCCGTTCTCCAGCACGAGGATGCGGTCCCCGTCGAAGCCCCGGATCACGGGACGTGTGGGTGCCGCCCCGAGCGAGCGCATGGCCACCCCGGGTTCCCCGTCCAGCATGGATCCGATGGAGGCGTCGAGCCGCCGGGTCAGGGCCTCCCGGTCGTAGCTCCGGGCGGCCGCGTACGTCACGCCGCTCCGGAGCGGGCTGGCCGTGCCGATCACCTCGTCGATGGTGAGCGGGCGCGGCCCGAGAACCATGTCGATGACGCCGGTCCCGGGGACGTCCACCTCCTGTTCCGCCGACTCGAAGCCGGGAGCCTCCACACGCAGGACGTAGGCTCCGGCCGAGAGATCACGGAACGTGACCTGGCCATCGGAGCCGGTGCGCCGCTCCGCGACGCGCCGTGCGCCGGGATCCCCGGACCCGGGCCGAAAGAGTGTCACCTGCGCCTGGGTGATGCCCCGCTCGACGCGACTCCCGTCGCGGACCCGGATCACGAGGTCCTCTGTCGGGGCCTCGAGTGCGGCAGCGAGAACTGCCGGTGACCCGGCCGGATCGACCGGGAGGTGGGCCGGGGTCGCCGCCGCAGGGACGAAAAGGGCAAGGGGTCCCAGCAGCAGGGCCGGTACCGGGAACCCCCATCGGAACAGGGTGCGCCATGGAGCAGGAGGAGCAGGGGAAGCAGGGGAAGCAGGGGAACTAGGGAAGGAGAGCATGGAAGATTCCAGGAAAACTCGCGAACCGCTGTCCGCGAGGGCTGGTCTGGGAGCGTTGAGGGCAACAAGGTTTAGGGCTGCCTAATCCCTAAAAGTTAGGCTAGCCTAACAATCCTGGGCCGTCAAGCCTCCCCGGGCACCGCATCCCGGACCCGGGCATCCGACCGTTACCTGTTCTTCACGGGATTCCCCCCAGGCTGAAACGCGCATGCCGCATCTTCTGCGGGTAGGGCCGGAATGCCCTGGTCGTCAACAACAACAGGAAACGACTCATGAAACTGCGGATTTCCCTCGTGGCGGTGGCGGTCCTCGTCCTCGCGGCCATGTTCCTCCCCCGCGCGCAGGCTCCGGACCGGACCTTCTGGACGCCCTACGCCCAGATGGACTGGAGCGGGATCGAGCACCACGACATGCAGATCCATGTCCATCCGGGACTCGGGGCCGAGCAGTACGATCCCCACGAGACCATCGACCGGTACCACGAGGAGGGATTCACGATCCTGGCGTTCACGCCGCACGACTATGACGTGCCGGACGACCACATCGAGAGCCTCTACCCGTGGACCCGCCTCTCCGAGATCTACGAAACGATCCGGGACGTGGAGAATCCCACGGAAGAAAACCGGACCTACGGGGAGTTCGCCAACGGCCCGTACCAGGACCGGGACCCCGTCGCCCTCGGCATGGTCTCCGTGGACGGGAGCGAGATTTCCGGCCCGCACCACATCAACAGCCTGTTCAGCAGCTACACGACGGGTGCCGCGACGGAGCGGGAAACCATCGAGCTGATCCGGGATTCGGGCGGGATCGGACTGTTCAATCACCCGGGTCGGTACATCGAACGGTGGGGACTCACCGCGCACTGGTACGTGGACCTCTACAGGCGGTACGACACCATGATCGGCCAGTCCGTCTACAACCGCATCGACAGTCACCCCGGCGACCGGGAATTCTTCGACGAGGTGGCCCACATCCTCGGTCCGCACCGCCCCATCTGGCTCTATGGCGAAGACGACATGCACAACGAGAACACGCTCGGCTGGAACCGGAACGTCATTCTTCTCCGGGACTTCCAGCCCGGCTCCATGCACCCGGACATCCAGGACGGATCGGCTCCGGATGTGAAGCGGGCCCTCATCGAAGGGGAGTTCTACTTCTGGAAGCCCTCGGAGCAGTACAACCGGCGCTCGTTCAACGTCATCGACGTGGCGGTGGTGAACGGCACGGTCACGCTGACCGTGGATGATCCGGAGAAAGTGACCGAGGTCAGATGGCGGACGCACGACCCCGAGGCCGGCACCACGGTCACCTTCCACCGGGGCTTCGAACTCTCCATGGACCAGGTGCCCCAGGGCAGCGTGATGGTGCGCGCGGAGCTGGAGAGCCCCGAGGGAACCATCTACCTGCAGCCGATCTACATCCGCTAGCCGGAGCGGAGCGGGGCGGCGCCGGCGCTCCCGGCCCGGTTGCCGTCGAACGGGCCCGCCGGTACTTTCGGCGCCCGCCCCGGGTTCCTGGCCGGGTTCCTGGCCGGGTTCCTGGCCGGGCTCCGCCTCGCCTCCCCGCACCCGCGCCTCCCTCCGGCCCGCATCCCCGATCCCGTGACCGATCTTCTTCCGGACCCCGCGCTGGCCGGCGTCGTGCGCCCCATGATCCTCCAGTTCTTCGTCCTGGCGGTGCTCTGGATGCACCTCGTGGCGCCCCCCGCCCGCAACGCTGCGGAGTGGACCCGGGTCCTCCTCCCCTTCCTCATGATCGCCACCGGCCTCCTCTTCTTCTCCTCGCCCCTGAGACCGGTCTGGATTCCCCTGATGGGCCCGGGCGGTGATCGTCTCCCCGGGATCCCCGCCGAAGCCGCACGCGCGGTGGTCCTTGCCCTGAACCTCGGGGTCGTGGGGTGGTGCGTCGGGCGCACCGGGGGATTCGGTCGGTCTCCCCTCCTCCCCCTTCTGGTTTCGATCCCCTTCGCGGCCCTGCTCGTGGACGGAGGCCGGGGCGGCTGGCTCTTCCCCATCGGGGGTACGGCCATCCTCCTCTCCGCGGTTCTTGCTGCGGCCCTCGCCCGGAGGGTCGCGGTCACCGGTGGGAGCCCGGGTTCCGGGGTGCGTGACGGGGGTCCAAGGATCGCGGCCGCCGCCGGTGTCTTCGTGCTCCTCGGCATTGCCGCGTGGCTGGGCTGGAACCCCCAGGAAGATCCGGGATCGCACGATTCGGGGTCGTTCGCGTGGCAGGAGCAGCGCAGTACCTTTCCCTGAGCCCCATGGAACTCTCGGGGGTCCGCCATGGAACCACAGGCGGCACCCCCGGCTCTTCTCGTCCTTTCGATCCGCTCGATCCAACGGAGCAACTCCATGCCACTCTCCCGGGAGCACACCCACGGACCGCGCCACCCCTGGCGCAGCTTCGCGGCAGGCATGGCGCTGGTGCCCTTCCTCCTCCTCGCGGCCTGTGGCCCGGACGCAGGTGAGGAGGAGGGGGATGCGCACGATACCACCGGCGCCGATCACCCGGCTGCGGGCGTGCTTCCCGACGATCCCGGTGAGCTGACTCCCGCGCCGCGCACGGGGGTGGACGACACCGTGGGCGCCCCCGCAGGCGCGGTCCCGGGGGCTCCGGGTCCGGCCCCCCGGAGGGCGTCCGTCGGACCTGATACCCTGACCGGGGTCGTGGCCACCATGGGCGCGCAACCACTCGTCCAGTTCGTCCTCCAGCTGGAAGACGGACGGACGATCCCCCTCGGGAACGCGGAGGGGACCACGCGCCCGGAGGCGATCCCCGACCACCCGCTGGCGGAGATCGCCCGACTGTCCGGGGCCACCGTGCGGGTCACCGGCAGGGCGGAGGCGTTTGCGGCCGCTCCGGATCGGGGATTCGCCGTGGAGGGCTACGAACTCCTCGACATCGACGGGTCCCGCCCCGTGACCGGGAGGCTCGTGCGCGGGGATCCGGGGGCGGGAACTCCGGACCGCCTGGAATCCGAAGGCGCTCGCCCCCGGGTCCTCGTGGGGATGCCCGCCGGCACGCCGGCCTCGGGCTCCCGGGTCTGGGTCGTGGGCGAGGTCCGGGGGGACTCGCTCCTGGTGGAGAGCTTCGGAGTCCTCCGGCCCGCCGGGGCAGGGTAGGGGGGTCGGGTAGACGGGTTGGACGAGGGTGGCCGATGACCGCTGGACGATGACAACAGGGCTGGCAACAGGGGCTGGCAACAAGGGGTCTGGAAACAGGGGTCTGACGAGCCTTTCCCCGCAATCGACGGGGTCTTCGAGCACGCTGGCGGCCGGAGTCTCCGTATGGACGACCAGGCCCGCAAGCGTCGCGTTTCGCGATGGACGGTTCCGGCTCCCGTCTCCCATACGACGCGTTTCCGTGCCATCGTCTCCCGGAAAGCCCATGCGTGTGGACGTTGTCACCCGGATGGCTGTCGCATGGCTCAGAAAAATCCCCCCCCTCGAGTGAAACAGAAATGTCCTCCCCGTTCATGGGGGTGTGGGTTTGAGTTCAGAGGCGCGGCGAGCAGCGAGACCTCCTCGAGGAACCGGTTGCCCTCCTCGCTCGAACAGTTGTCCGCGACACGCATCTCCTTGACCAGCCGATCCTGAGAGGTACCGAAGTCGCGCTCCACACGCCCCTTGGCCTGCGGCGAGTGGGCCAGGATGAGCTTCACGTTCATCGCCTCCAGGCCGCACCGGATGATCGAGCGCGTGAGTTGCGCTTCCCGTTCCTCCCTCGGCATCCGCCCGATGGATCGGCTCCGCTGCCCGAAGTGACCGGCGTGATCCGCGTTGAACGCCACGGGGCGCCCGTAGCGGCGCAGGTAGTCGATGAGGAGTTGGCGGCTGGCCGCTCCGGTATCCGTCGGAACGAAGCGAGCCATCAGGAGCCGGTTCGTCGCATCGTCGATCATCTTGATCAACACGAAGCGGCCCGGATAGCGATCCTCGAACAAGGCGTGATCGGAGCTGTTTCAGCGGATCAACTCTCCGAACGCCTCCCTCCGTGGCCGGGCCTTGCGACGCCTTCGGCCCCGACGCCGAACTTCCCAGCGCCCGGCCGCGATGAGCCACCTTCGCAGGGTACCGCCCGGAGCGGACCGATCTTCGGATCGCGGGACAGGTGTTCGGCCAGCAGCGTGGGTCCAGAATCAGCGAAGACCGCATCTCCCGCCCTCTCCAGCGCTCGGGCTCTCACCGCTGTCGGCTTCGCGTCGTTCGGCGTGCGGCCTCGCAACCCATGGATCACGGCCTCGTCTCCGTCCTTCTCGAAGCGCCTGCGCAGGCGTCGTAGCTGTCGGGCCGACATCCCCAGCAACTCCGCCCCACGGCGCGCGGAGATCAGCCTCGCATCCACCTGGCGCAGCACCGTAAGCCGATCATGATTTCGCAAGCTCAACGTCAGCATCTCCTCCCCCGGCACGGGTCGTCCGATCCACCGCGATCGAACCCCCCGACCGCCCCTGCGGAACCCGACGCGCCCGATCCGGTATCGGAACCGTTCGGCCCCCGGCGTTATGTTCCGGGTTGTCCGAAGCCACGCGTGCCGAACCACGAATCGAACAAGATCCGGAGACCATGGAAGAAATCGCCAGCACATCCGCAGGGAAGTGCCCCGTCATGCACGGGGCGATCGCACGGACCACGGCCGGGGGGACGACGAACCGCGACTGGTGGCCCAACCAGCTCGACGTCGGGATTCTCCGCCAGCACTCCGAACGATCCAGCCCCATGGGGCGGGGGTTCGACTACCGGGAGAGCTTCGCGGGGCTCGACCTCGAGGCCGTCCGGAAGGACCTCTTCGAGCTCATGACGGACTCGCAGGAATGGTGGCCCGCCGACTACGGCCACTATGGGCCCCTGTTCATCCGCCTTGCCTGGCACAGCGCGGGGACCTACCGGACCGGCGACGGCCGCGGGGGCTCGTCGGCGGGCACGATCCGTTTCGCCCCGCTCAACAGCTGGCCCGACAACGGGAACCTCGACAAGGCCCGCCGCCTGCTCTGGCCGGTCAAGAAGAAGTACGGGAAGAAGATCTCCTGGGCCGACCTCATCATCTTCGCAGGCAACTGCGCCCTGGAATCCATGGGCTTCGAGACCTTCGGCTTCGCCGGGGGCCGCGAGGACGTGTGGGAGCCCGAGATGGACATCTACTGGGGACCGGAGACCGAGTGGCTCGGGGACAAGCGCTACAGGGGCGAGCGGGAACTGGACGCTCCCCTCGCCGCCGTCCAGATGGGGCTCATCTACGTGAACCCCGAGGGCCCGAACGGAGAGCCGGATCCGGTCGCCGCCGCCCATGACATCCGCGAGACCTTTGCGCGCATGGCCATGAACGACGAGGAGACCGTGGCGCTCATTGCCGGGGGCCACACCTTCGGCAAGTGCCACGGCGCCGGAGACGCCCAGCTCGTGGGCCGGGAGCCCGAGGGTGCCTCGATGATGGAGACGGGACTGGGTTGGAGCAACGCCCACGGCACCGGCACGGGCGCCGATGCCATCACCAGCGGGCTCGAGGGCGCGTGGACCCCGACCCCCACCCAGTGGGACAATTCCTACTTCGACACGCTCTTCGGCCACGAGTGGGAACTGACGAAGAGCCCCGCCGGCGCCTGGCAGTGGA
>REBP01000082.1 GCA_007692665.1 Gemmatimonadales bacterium
ATCCGGCAGATGATCGAGGGGACGGTGGACTTCGGTGCCACCGACGCTCCCCTCACCGAGGAAGACCTCGACCGCATTCCCGGCACGCTGAGCATTCCCACCGTTCTCGGAGCGGTCGTCCTCACCTACAACCTCCCGGGGCTCGAGGGGACGGTCCGTCTCGACGGCGAGACCATCGCCGGCATCTTCCTGGGGGAAATCACCCGCTGGCGGGATCCCCGGATCCGGCGCCTCAATCCGGACATCGACTTTCCCGACCGCGACATCATTCCGGTGCACCGCTCCGACGGCTCGGGCACCACATACGTCTTCACCGACTTCCTGAACGAGATCAGCCCGTCGTGGCGCACGCGCGTCGGGCGGGGGAACGCGGTCCGGTGGCCGACAGGTCTCGGAGCCCGGGGGAACGAGGGGGTAACCGGCCAGATCCGGCAGGCCCCGGGCGGGATCGGGTACGTCGAACAGGTCTTCGCCCGCCAGAACAACCTTCCGGTGGCGCAGGTCCAGAACGGACGCGGGGAGTTCGTCACCCCTTCCATCGCGGCCACCACGGCGGCGGCAGGGGGGCTGCTGGAGCGGGTCGTGAACGACGACTTCCGGCTTTCCATCGTGAATTCGGATGCGGAGGGGGCGTACCCCATCTCCTCCTGGACCTACCTCCTCGTGGCTCCCCAGATGCGCGACTGCACCCGCGCCGTCGCGCTCCTCGAGGTCATCCGGTGGGCCCTCCTGGAGGCCGAGGGCGATGCCCGGGACCTGGGCTACGCCCCGCTGACCCCCGAGATCCGGATCCGGGCGCTCGAAGCCATGAAGGTCGTGACCTGCGGCACCGACAGACGTCCGGTCCTCGATCCCGAGCGGGATTTCGCGGCGGAGTGGGCCGAGCTTTCCGGCGCCGCGCTTCCCGGGGCCGAACCCGCCGTGCAGGAGGATCCCGTTGAATCCGAAGGCTGATCCCCCGGTGGGCATTCCCGAGGCGACTCCGGCATCGGTGTCCGCGCCGCCCGGGGGTCCGGGCCCCTTCCGACGGCTCTTCCCCTCGCGACAGCGGGGCAACGTCCAGGACCAGGTGTACGGGTTTGCGCTCAAGGGGTTCGGGATCCTGCTTCCCGTCCTCTTCCTCTTCATGGTGCACAGGATCGGCACGTCGGCCTGGCCGGCCATCCAGACCTTCGGCTGGGGGTTCATCACCAGCCAGGAGTGGAACCCGGTGCTCCGGGACTTCGGCGCACTCCCGTTCATCTTCGGCACGATCGTGTCGTCCTTCCTGGCGCTGGCCATCGCGGTTCCCCTGGCGGTGGGGCTCGCCATCTTTCTCACCGAACTGGCGCCTCGGTGGCTCGCGGGACCCGTGGCCTTCGCCACCGAGCTGCTGGCGGCGATTCCCTCGGTGGTCTACGGGCTCTGGGGGATCTTCGTACTCGTGCCCTTCCTGCGCTTCACGATCCAGGAGCCGCTCTCCCGGCGCTTCGGCGACACGATTCCCTTCTTCGAGGGGCCGGCCTACGGGTTCAGCATGATGTCGGGGGCCGTGATCCTCTCGATCATGATCATCCCCTTCATCTCGGCGGTCACCCGCGAGGTGCTGGTGGCCGTGCCCCGGGAACAGCGAGAAGCCGCCCTCGCCCTCGGGGCCACCCGGTGGGAGATGACCTGGCAGGTGGCGCTCCCCTACGCCGCCCCCGGCATCATGGGGGGGGCGATCCTGGGGCTGGGCCGCGCGCTGGGCGAGACCATGGCCATCACCATGGTCATCGGGAACCGGCCGGACATCTCCGCCTCCCTCTTCGCCCCCGGCTACACCATGGCGTCCGTCCTCGCCAACGAGTTCACCGAGGCCACCGGGGCGCTCTACCTGTCGGCCCTGATGGAGATCGCGCTGCTCCTGTTCGGCATCACGATCCTCGTGAACATCGCGGCCCAGTTCCTGGTCTGGCGCGTGTCCCGCCGGGGGGGATCATGAACACGTCCACCCTGGGTCGCCCCGTCGACACGGACGAGAAGGCCTCAGCGCTTCGCCGACGCCGGAACCGCTTCAACCGCATCATGCTCACCCTCACCGGCGTGTGCGCGGTGGTGGTGGTGGTGCCGCTCCTCCTGATCTTCTACTACCTGATGGTGGCGGGGGCCGGGTCGATCAACCTCGACTTCTTCACGCAGCTTCCGGCCCCGGTGGGCGAGCCGGGCGGCGGAATGGCCAACGCGCTCCTGGGGACGATGTTTCTCGTGCTCCTGGCCGGGGCCATCGGGATCCCCATCGCCGTGGGGGCGGGGGTCTTCCTGGCCGAGGATGGACGCTCCCCGCTGGCCACCGTGGTCCGCTTCACCGCCGACGTCATGAACGGCATCCCGAGCATCGTGGTGGGGATCTTCGTGTGGGCATGGGTCGTGGTCTGGATGGGCCGGTTCTCGCTCCTGGCCGGAGGGATCGCACTGGCGGTCATGCTCATTCCCATGGTGACCCGCACGACGGAAGAGATGGTCCGGCTGGTCCCGAAGGAGCTCCGGGAGGGAGGCGTGGCGCTGGGCTTCACCCGCTGGCGCACCACGCTTGGCATCGTGCTCCCCGCGGCCCGGAGCGGCATCCTGACCGGCGTGCTCGTGGCCCTGGCCCGGATCGCCGGCGAGACCGCCCCCCTCCTCTTCACGGCCTTCGGAAACCCGTTCTGGGAGTGGCGCCTGAACGAGCCGATCTCGGCGCTCCCGCTGCTCATCTACCAGTACGCGATCTCGCCCTACGATGAATGGCACCGCCTGGCATGGGCCGCCGCGCTGGTCCTCATCGGACTCGTGCTGGCCGTGAGCCTCGCCTCGCGATTCCTCATCCGGAACCCCTACCGGCAACGATGATCATGGAAAAGCTTTCTGACGCAGGAGAACGGACGGTGGGCCAGAGCCCGGTCCGATCCTCGCCCTCAGGCAACCGGCCCGCGCCACCCCCGCGCACCGGCGAACCGGCGCCGGACGGCGGCCTCGCCGTGGCGGCGCGGGATTTCTCGTTCTGGTACGGGAAGACCCAGGCCCTCGACAGCATCACCCTGGACGTCCCGGTTCGAAGGGTTTCGGCGCTCATCGGCCCGTCGGGGTGCGGAAAGTCCACCTTCCTGCGCTCCATCAACCGGATGAACGACCTCATCCCCGACACCCGCCACGAGGGCGAGATCCTGCTGGACGGCTCGGCGGTGTACAGCTCCGGGCGCGATGTCGTGGAGCTCCGCAAGCGGGTGGGCATGGTCTTCCAGAAGTCGAACCCCTTCCCCAAGTCGATCTACGAGAATGTCGCCTACGGCCCGCGCGTGAACCGGCTCGTGTCGTCACGGGGGGACATGGACGCCCTGGTGGAGGAGTCCCTCCGTCAGGCCGCGCTCTGGGACGAGGTCAAGGACCGCCTCGACCGGAGCGCCCTCGGCCTCTCCGGGGGCCAGCAGCAGCGCCTCTGCATCGCCCGGGCACTGGCCGTCTCCCCCGAAGTCATCCTCATGGACGAGCCCGCATCGGCGCTGGATCCCATCGCCACGCAGAAGATCGAGGAGCTGATCCACGAGCTCAAGGACCGCTACACGATCCTCATCGTGACGCACAACATGCAGCAGGCCGCACGCGTTTCCGACTTCACCGCCTTCTTCTTCATGGGACGGCTCATCGAGATCGGAAAGACCGAGGAGATCTTCACCAACCCCCGCCAGGAACAGACCGAAGCCTACATCACCGGACGGTTCGGATGACGCCCCAGGGGACACCCCGCCACTTCCACCAGGAACTCGCCACGCTCAAGGCGACCCTCCTCGAGATGTCCGGACTGGCCGAGGAGATGGTGCGTCTCTCCGTGCAGGCCTTCGTCGAGCAGGACCCGGGGGCGGCCCAGGCCGTCGTGGACCAGGACAAGCGCGTGGACGCCCTCGAGGTCCACATCGACCGGGTCGTGCACGAGCTGCTCGCCCTCCAGCAGCCCATGGCGTCGGATCTTCGCCTCCTCACGATGACCATGCAGATCTCCAACGACGTGGAACGCATCGGGGACCACGCGGTGAACGTCGCCCGGGCGGTGCAGCGCATGGCCGGGATGCCGCCCTTCGGCCGCTCCCCGGAGATCATGGAGATGGGCGAACTCGCCGGCCGAATGCTCTCCGATGCACTGGAGGCCTTCGTCCGCGGGGACCCCGAAATGGCCCGGGACGTCTGCCGCCGCGATGACCAGGTGGACCACCTGTACAATTCCATGTTCCGGATCCTGCTGACCCACATGATGGAGGACCCCCGCCGAATCGGACCCTCCATGTCGCTTCTCCTCATCTCGAAGAACCTGGAGCGGATCGCGGACCTGGCGACCAACATCAGCGAGGACGTCGTGTTCCTCGTCGAGGGGGTGAACATCAAGCACGGGCAGGAACTGAAGGACCGGGAAGACCACCACGCCCGGCGCTGACATGGAACCGGACACCGCGGAAACGTGTCTCTAGGATGGGAGCATCGATGCGGTTCATGCATCGGCGGCTCCCCGAGCACGCGCCCTCCGAGGTTCCCGCAGGAGTTCCATGCCGCAGTTCCCACCATCCGGTCATCTCGAGGCCGCCCCTGGCGTCGTGCGCCGATGTCGCGCTGCTCCCGCCCTCCGACCGGTCCTCGCCCTCCTGGCGGCGGTGACCATCGCGGGAGCAGGGTGCGGATCCGACGCCGGTGACCCTGCCACAGGGGTGCCACAGCCTGCGGCGCCGGTCCTCGACGAAGGCACCCGCACCGACGAGGCCCGGGAGGACCCGCGGCAGAACCGCCCGGTCCTGGCCTCGCCCTCGGAGCTGGCAGTGGACCAGGGCGATCCCCTCGCCGCCGTGCGCGCCCGTGGGTCCGGGAGGGTGGTCGTCGTGTACACGCCCTCCGACGGCTGGTCCTACGAGGACGCCGGCAGAAGGCTCACCGGCGTGAACGTCGAGATCCTCCGCGACTTCTTCGCGTGGGTCGAAGCGCGGGAGGGGGTGCGACTGGACGTGTCCTGGGCGGCAGACGACGACTGGGCCCGCTTCTACCGGCGGGTCCGAAACGGCTCGGAGGGCGTCTTCGGGATCGGCAACGTCACCATCACGCAGGAGCGCCGGGGTGAGCTGGATTTCTCGCCCCCGTACCTGAACAACGTGGCCGTCCTCATCACCCACGCCTCGGTGCCCGAACTGGAGTCCCTGGAAGCGTCCACCGAGGCCTTCGAGGGGTTCACCGCCTACCCGTACCGGGGCACGCTGCACGAGGAGCGCATCAATCGGCTCAGGGAGCGCCGGATCCCCGGGCTCCGGGTCATCCCCCTCGAATCCAACGACGAGATCCTGGGGACGATTGCCGAGGGACCGGAGCGCCTGGCCTTCATCGACGTGCATGCCTACTGGCGCGCCATGGAGCGCGGTCTGCCGATCCGGCGTCATCCCGCCGCCGACGACGCCTCCGAGACCTTCGGCGTGGTTCTCCCCCGGGGTTCGGACTGGACCCCTCTGCTGGAGGAGTTCTTCGAGGAGGGAGAAGGCTACCGCAACCGCCCCCGCTACCTGGAGATTCTCCGGGAGCACCTGGGCGAGGGCCTCACCGAGCTTCTCGAGGAAGCGCGCCTGAGCCGGGAAGAGCTCGCGGCCCCGGGCCCTCCCCCCGGATGACCCGCTCCAGGACCCGCTTCATGACCCCGCTCCCGTCACCGCTTCGCCGCCTCCGGGCCTCCTCCGGCGGGACCCCGGCTCTTCGGGGCCTCCTCCTTTCCGGGCTCTTCCTTTCGGGACTCTCCCTTTCGGGATGCGGAGGTGCACCTGCTTCGGCGCCCGGGGCCGAGGCACCGGCCGACACGTCGCGCATCGTCATCGTCGGAACCACCGACGTGCATGGCTGGCTCCTGCCCTGGGACTACTCGGCCGGAGAGCCCGTGGACCGGGGACTCGCCCTCCTCGCCCCCCTCGTGGACTCCATCCGGAACGCGCACCCCGGGCGTGTCGTCCTGGTGGACTCGGGCGACCTCCTGCAGGGGAGCCCCATGGCGGCGGCCTACACCCCCCTCGCCGAAGGGGAGGTGCACCCCGTCATCGAGGCCATGAACCTCATGGGCTACGATGCCGCGGCGCTGGGCAACCACGAGTTCAACTTCGGAATCGAGCACCTTGACCGGGTCCTTGCCGATGCCCGCTTCCCCTTCCTGGCCGCGAACGTCGTGGATGCCGGCTCCGGCGAGCCGGTCTGGCCCGGCGGGACGCTGGTGGACCTCCAGGTGGACGGGGTTCCGTTCCGGGTCGGGATCGCCGGGGCCCTCCCCCCCGGCGTCGCCGTCTGGGACCGGGACCACGTGGAAGGCCGACTCGCCTTTCCGCCGATGCTGGATCGGCTCCGTACCGTGATCCCGGAGCTTCGCGAGGCCGGGGCCGACCTGGTCATCGTCGCGGCGCACTCCGGCCTCGAGGGCACCAGCTATGACCCGGACGCAACCGGCCTGGGGCCCGAGAACCAGATGGCCGATGTCGCCCGCGAGATCCCCGGGATCCATGCCATCTTCATGGGGCACACCCACGAGGAAATCGCGGACTCCCTGCATCACGGTGTCCGCATCGCCCAGGCCGGCGCCCACGCCCGCTCGCTGGCCGTCGTCGAGTTCACCGTGACCCCGGGAGAGGGCGGGAGGTGGCAGGTCACCGGGAGCGAGGGGAAGATCATCCGCCCGGAGCCGGGGCTCGCCCTGGCAGACCCCCGCATGGAGTCGGCCCTCGCCGAAGCCCACGCCCGGACGCTGGCCCAGGTGGACCGCGTCCTCGCGACCCGGCCCGAGGCCTGGCCGGGGGCGCGGGCCAGGGTGCAGGACACCGAGCTTCTCCGCTGGATGAGCGATGTCCAGCGCGAGGCCACCGGCGCCCAGCTGTCCGCGGTGGCAGCCTTCAACCTGGATGCCGGGATCCCCGAGGGAGAGGTCCGGGTCGCGGACCTGGCCCGGCTCTACCCCTATGACAACAACCTGCTGCGTGCCGTGGAAATCGACGGCGCCGGCCTCCGGGCCTACCTGGAGCACGCCGCGCGCTACTTTCTCCCCTGCCCGGGCGGAAGCTGCGACCGCATCGTGAACCCGGACTGGCCGGGCTACAACTTCGACGTCGTGCACGGGGTGAGCTACACCCTCGACCTGGCCCGTCCCGTGGGCGAACGGGTCACGCGCCTCGAGTTCCAGGGGGCGCAGGTCAGGGACGACCAGCGCTTCACCCTGGCGCTGAACAACTACCGGCAGGGCGGTGGTGGCGGCTTTCCCGCCGTGGTGTCGGCCCCGGTCACGTACAGCGGGACCGAGAGCATCCGGGACCTGCTGATCCGTGACCTCGAGGCTCGGGGGAGCCGGGGAGTCGGCGGCCGCATCGCCCCGCCCGCCGACTTCGAGCCGGGGTGGGAGATCGTGCCCGCCGCACTCCGGGAGCAGGCGCTCCGCGAAATGCGTCCCGGAGAGCGCTGAGCCCAGGCCGGTTCACCGCCTTCCCAGCATGGCTTCGAGGACCGAGACCCCCACGGCATCGGCGGGCCGCGGGATTCCGGTCCAGTCCGCCAGCGTCGGGGCCACGGCCGTCGTCTGCACGGACGGGATCCTCCCGGCCTGGAACCCGCCCCCCACGGCACAGAAGACCGTGTACATGTCGGGCTCGTCCGGGGGGAACCCGTGCCCCGCCGTGAGGAAGGTTTCCGCCACCGGCCCGGTCCCCCGGAAGGACCCGCTCGAGCGATACCCCGGCGCCGTGCCCCAGTAGACGTCGCCGCCGGTGGGACCTCCGATCCCGAAGTGCGGGTCCGTTGCGGGGGTGAAGGTCCGGGTCACGACGCGCTCACCGTCCGCGCCGCGCACCGCCTCGAGGGCGTGCCGCACGGCCTCCACCACGCGGGCCTCCTCCTCCGGCGGAACGATGCCCTCGCGGTAGGCCGTGCGATTGACGGTGACCCAGTATCCGTTGGGCGCCACCGCCTGCGTGCGCGAGAGGTCCACGCCGCCCTCGTCGTCGAGGACCAGGAGCCCGGCTTCGAGGAGCGCCAGGTTCGGGAGAAACTGTTTCCACGATGCCCGCATGCCGTGGTCGCCGGTGACGAAGAGCGCCGCCCCCGCCTCGGCTGCGAGGCGCTCCAGGTGGGCAACCCGCTCGTCGACAAGCCGCCAGACCCGCGCACGGAAGTCACGCACCGCCGCGGCCTGTTCCGCCGACCAGCCGGGCCACTCCGGGTCCATGTAGCCCAGGAGCTCGTGGTCGATGGCGTCCGAGAGCGGGAAGTAGTCCATGAGGAGGCGCGGCTCGTGGGTTCGCCAGAGCCACTCCGAACCCCGGTTGAACTGCCTGAGGAGGTGCTCGGCCGTCTCCAGGTAGCGGGCCTCGGCGGTCCCGTCGCCCCCGTCCGTGAGCTTCGGCCCCAGCGCACCGGTCCGGTACGCGAAGAACCCGGAGTTTCCCGTCCACCCGCCGATTCCCCGGTCGTAGGCCAGCATCAGGTCCTCCCGGTTGCCCTCGACGACCTGGAGCGGCGGCTGGTAGAGCACGAAGTCGCGTCCGTCGGCAGCCACCTCGAAGAGGCGGAGCTGGATGTAGTAGCGCCCCCCCTCCACGGAGACCTCGAGAGCCTCCGAGAAGTGGCGAGCCAGCGCCCTCCCTTCGCCGATCGGTTCGGATTCGGGGGGGGCGGACCGCGCCGTGACCGCACCTTCCACCTCCGCATCCAGCGAAAGGAGCATGGTATCGTACCGGGGCGAGTCGCCCGACGCTGCCCGGTCGCCCGACGCTGCCCGGTCGCCCGACGCTGTCCGGTCGCCCGACGCTGCCCGTCCACCCGCGATCACCAGGCCGTGGAGGGTGCCCCCCTCGGCGAGTTCCAGCCGGAAGGTCCGCGGGGGAAGGGACGACTCGATGTCGAGGGACTCGAGGCCGGACCACCCTGCGGAGGCGGGTTCGAGCCATTCCACGTCGGCCCCGGTGAGCACGCGCTGCCGCTCCACGATCCGGTTGTACCCGTTCATCACGTTCACATGGGGAAGCGCGAGGATCCGGGCCGATTCCTCCCGGCGGGCCTCCTGCTCCGGGGTCCGGGAGCCCTGGACGGGCGCATACCCCGGGACTCCGGGCGCCTGCGTGACATGGTGACCGGCCACGGAGATCCCCACCTTTCCGGCCGTGATCCAGAGCGGCTCGGCCGACAGCGTGCTGTAGTGGAAGCCGTTGGTCGTCTCCAGCACCGTGTGGCGGTCTCGCGGAAGGAGGGGCATGGTGTTGGCCGTCACCCCGTTCACGTTCCCCGGGGCCCCGGTCCAGAGCACCGCGTGGCTGGCGGCGGTGACCGAGGGGAAATAGCTCTCCGCGTGGTCCGCGCACATTCCGCCGTTGAAGACCCGGTAGAGGGCGGGGGCCTCCTCCGGGGTGAGCGTGTCCCTGAAGATGCGTTCGTTCAGGGCATCGATGCTCACGAGGATCGCCCGCTGGGCGCCTCCGGGCGCAGGCGAGGCCACTCGCGGGTCGTCGGGGGCGCACCCGCCGGTGGCCAGCGCCGAAACGAGGAGGGCGAGCGCCAGGCGAGGGCGCACCGACACGAGGAGGCGCGAGCCGGGGGCTTCGGGCGGGCGGGAGACCGGGAGGTTCGAAGGCATCAACGGTGACCGTGGGAGCGGGATGGGGGCAACGGGGCAGAGGCGGGACGGGCCAGCGCCGAAGGCGTCCGAGGAGATGGACGGGCGAGGCGGCGTTCCCGACACCGGAGGTTGGGCACTCGGAGCGCTTCGGACAAGCGGTGCGCTTGAGATCCGGGGGGTCCGGTTCCATGTTGTGACCGAACCGCGAAGCCTCCGCGCCGTCCCGGCCATGTTTCCTCCCGATACCCTCGAGCCTCTCCATGTTTCGATCCATCGTCCGTGCCGCCTTTCTCGTCGTGGCTGTCGGCTCCGGCTTCCAGCTGGTGTGTCCAGGCACGGCCGACGCCCAGGAGCCGCGATACACCCCGCCTGCCGGAAGCTGGGAGCGCATGGATCCGGCGCGTCTCGGAATGTCGGGGGCGGCGCTCGAGGAGGCCGTGGCCTTCGCCGAGGCCAGCGTGGCCACCACGCCCGAGGACCTGGCCCTGGCTCACCAGCGGTCCTTCGGCCGGGAGCCCTTCGGGGAGGCGGTGGGCCCCTTCCGGACCCGGGGGGGTGCCACCGGCGTGATCCTCCGGGGGGGGTACGTCGTCGCCGAGTGGGGCGATCCGGACCGCGTCGACGTCACGTACAGCGTGGCGAAGAGCTTCCTCAGCGCGACGGTGGGGCTCGCCTGGGACCGGGGCCTGGTGGGTGACCTCGACGAGCGGGTGGCGGTGCGCATGGGGCCGGTCCAGCCCCGGAACCCCGAGTGCGTGGCGCCGCGGGAGCCGGAGGGGGCCTTTCCCCAGGTACCCGGCCCCTTCTTTCCCTTCGCCGGAGACCACAACGGCAGGATCACCTGGGACCACCTCCTGAGGCAGACCTCGGACTGGGACGGGATGCTCTGGTGCAAGCCGGACTGGGCGGACCGGCCGGCGCAGGATGCGGATTCATGGGGGACCCGCGAGCGCCTCGAGCCGGGGACGGTCTACGAGTACAACGACACCCGGGTGAACCTGCTGGGGCTCGCGGCGACCAACCTGTGGCGCAGGCCCCTCCCCCAGGTCCTGAGGGAGCACCTGATGGATCCCATCGGGGCGTCGCCCACCTGGCGGTGGCTCGGCTACGAGAACTCCTGGATCCTGCTGGACGGGGAATGGGTGCAGGTCGTGAGCGGCGGAAGCCACTGGGGAGGCGGCATGTTCATCAGCGCCTTCGACCTCGCCCGCTTCGGGCTCCTTCACCAGCGCGACGGGGCATGGGGAGACCGGCAGATCCTCTCCAGCGAATGGCTGGCCCTGGCCCGGACGCCGGGGTCCGCCAACGCCGGGTACGGGTTCATGAACTTCTTCCTGAACACGGATCGCCGCGCACTCCCCGCCGCGCCGGCCGGGGCCTTCTACCACGTGGGCGCCGGCTCCAACATCGTCTACGTGGATCCGGACAACGACCTCGTCGTGGTGGTGCGCTGGATCCAGCAGCGGGCGCTGAACGACTTCATCGGCAGGGTGCTGGCGGCGATCGACTGACCCGGGGGAGCGCCGCGGCAGGCTCCCGGAGGCCCCCCGGGGACGGCTCGATGGAGGCGCTTCCCTCGGGACGCATCACCCCGGTTATATTGAAGCTTGAGGGATGCACTCGGAGGGAATCGAGGAGCACGCCTCCACCTCGAGCCCGGAGTGCCGTTGAAGAAGACATTGCCGTCGACCTGGAACGTCCCGGGATCC
>REBP01000217.1 GCA_007692665.1 Gemmatimonadales bacterium
TCGTTCGACCGGAACCTCATCGTCATCGGGGCGGGGTCTGCGGGGCTCGTCACCGCCTACATCGCTGCCGCCGTCAAGGCCGGCGTCACCCTCATCGAGAAGGGGGAGATGGGCGGCGACTGCCTGAACACCGGGTGCGTCCCATCGAAGGCGCTCATCCGCAGCGCGCACTTCGTTCATGACGTCGGTCGACACGAAGCCCTTGGCATCCGCGAGGCTTCGTCCTCGCACGATTTCGGCGAAATCATGGCCCGGGTGCACCGGGTCGTCGCGACCATCGCGCCCCACGATTCTCCCGAGCGGTACGAGGGGCTGGGGGTGGAGGTCATCAAGGGGGAGGCCCGCATCACGGGCCCGTGGAGCGTGGAGGTGGGGGGGCGGACCCTGACGGCCCGGCACCTGGTCGTCGCAACCGGCGCCGGTCCGGCAGTCCCGCCGATCCCTGGGCTGGACGACGTGGGGTACCTGACCTCGGACACCCTCTGGCAGATGACGGACCACCCCGGGCGCCTTCTGGTCCTGGGTGGTGGTCCCATCGGGTGCGAACTGGCGCAGGCGTTTCAGCGGCTCGGGGCCGACGTCACCCAGCTGGAAATGCTCCCGCGCCTGCTTCGGAACGAGGATGAAGACGTGGCCGCCTTCATCGAGAGACGACTGCGTGCAGAGGGGGTCCAGGTGCGGACCGGCTGGAGGGCTGTGCGCTTCGAGGTCTCCGGGGAAGGGAAGTTCGCCGTCGCGGAACCGGCAGACGGCGCCGGCCACGTCGGCTCGGAGCAGACCCTCCGCATCCCCTTCGACACGCTCCTCGTGGCCGTGGGGCGCAGGGCCAATACCAGCGGCTTCGGGCTCGAGGACGTGGGCGTCGAACTCACCGACGACGGTCGGATCCGGACCGACGAGTACCTGCAGACCCGGGTGCCCTCGATCTATGCGGCCGGGGACTGCGTGGGGCCATACCAGTACACGCACGCCGCCTCCCACCAGGCGTGGTACGCGGCGGTGAACGCCCTCTTCTGGAACCCGTTCAGGCGCTTCAAGGTGGACTACCGCTATCTCCCCCACGCCACCTTCACGGATCCGGAGGTCGCGCGCGTTGGACTGAGCGAGGACGAGGCCAGGCGGAAAGGGGTCGATCACGAGGTGACGCGCTACGACCTGGCGGGTCTCGATCGGGCAATCACGGACGAGTCGGCGGAAGGGTTCGTGAAGGTGCTCACCCCCCCGGGGAAGGACCGGATCCTGGGGGGCACCATCGTGGGACCCGGCGCCGGGGAACTGATCGCCGAATACACGCTGGCCATGAAGCACGGCATCGGGCTGAACGGGATCCTCGGCACCACCCACACCTATCCGACCCTCGCCGAGGCCAACAAGTTCGCCGCGGGTTCATGGAAACGCGCCAACGCCCCCGCAGGGGTGCTGCGCTGGGTGGAACGGTATCATCGGTGGCGCCGAGGGTAGGGCACAATCCTGCACGTGACAGGGGCGCCCCAGGCAGCGATGCCGGGGCGCCCCGAGTCAGTCTGGAACGAAGCTGAGCGGAAGGGAGTGTCAGTCGTTCCCGTCGGCACCCGCAGAGGCGAGACCGGCAAGGGTTTCCGCAAGGCGCTCCATCCGCGTCCGATCGGCCCCGTCGGCGCGCGGGGCCCCCTCCCGCAGCATGACCGCAGCCTGGCGGAAGGTTGCCACCGCGGTGTCGCGCTCGGCGCCACCGGCCTCGTAGCGGTCAAGCACCTGGAAGAGGGTCTGCCGCTGATCCTCGGACATGGCGCCGCTCCGGACCAGCTGGTCCGTGTACGCACGGGCCACGGCCGGGTGCTCCGGCCACTCGATCCGGGGCTGATGCTGCGGGTTGAACTCCTCGAAGGAGATCAGGTTCGCGGCATCGATCTCGTTCTGCGTCAGGTGTTCGCCAGGCGTCAGCCGAAGCACGTCGAGACCCCGGGCAATCTCCGAACCCACGATGAGGCCGTTGTACCAGTAGGACGACCACTGTCCTCCGGTGACCAGCCGGTCCTCGGAGATCGGACCCCGGTCGAAGTGCGCGATCTCGAAGGGGTTCTCCGGATCCGTGAAGTCGAAGACCGAGATGCCGCCCTGGTACCAGGCCTGGACCTTGATGTCGCGGCCGGGAACGGGAACCAGCGACCCGTTGTGGGCCACGCAGTTCTCGGTATCGGTCTGCGGGACCGGAAGCTTGTAGTACCCGGCGTGCTCCATCCGACCGTCCTCGATGCGGAAGAAGGCGTTGGCGCCCCACTCCGCCGGATCCTCCGCGCGGCAGCGGGCTGCCGTTCCTCCACCCCACTCGTCGGTGAAGATGACGGTGGTGCCGTCGTTGTTGAAGGTTGCGGAGTGCCAGTAGGCGAAGTTCGTGTCGATGACTTCGTCGACCCGCACCGGGTTTACCGGATCGGAGATGTCGAGAAGGATGCCGTTGCCGGAACAGGCGCCCGCGGCGAGGCCCAGTTCGGGATAGATCGTGATGTCATGGCAGTGGTTGGTCGTGGCCGAGCGCTGCGACCCGTCTCCATGATCCCCACCCGGCCAGAGGCCCGCGATGTCCCCGGTCTCCCGGTCGGCGAAGACCCTCGGCTGGCTGGCGATGTGAGCGTCCTCCGGGTTCGCGAGGGAGACCTTGATCACCTCGATGCGGAAGAGCGCCGAAGCGTCGGGATCCTCCTCGGGGACGCTGCCGATGCATCCTTCGAGTTCCTCCGGGGAGCGTACGCCGGCGGCCCCGGAGTTGTAGACGTAGATGTGGTCCGGATCGTTCGCATCCTCCAGCAGGGTGTGCGTGTGCGACCCCCGGCAGGTCTGGACGGCTGCCACCTGCACCGGGTTCTCGAGATCCGAGATGTCGAAGACACGGATGCCCCGGAACCGCTCCGGGTTGACCGCGCCCGGTGCACCCTCGGTGCCACAGTCGATTCGCCCGTTCATGGCCTCGACGGACATGAACAGGAGATTCCGGTAGACGGAAATGTCACCCTGCCCTCCAGGGCAGAGGACCGACGTGGCGAGACGCGGATTGCCCGGATCGGAGATGTCGTACGCGTTCCATCCGGCGAAATTGCCGACGAAGACCAGGTCCCCCTGGAACGCCAGGTCCGAATTGGCCAGGCCCAGGTTGCCGACGTTTTCGGGATCGTAGAACCCCTCGGGGCGCGGGGTCGTCGAGAGGAGTTCCATGTTGAGGATCGACGTCTCGGCGTCCATCCATCCCGCCGACAGCCCGATTCTCGGGTCCGAGCCGACCTGCGCGGTGTCCGGGCTCGGAGGAGGCGGCGGCATCTGGGCGCTGGCAGAAAGCGGTGCTGCAAGCAGCGCGGCCGCCACGGCCATGGACGCGGCGAGTTTCGTTCCGCGGCCTGCAGCGCTGGAACCGGGGAGGGAGATCGGAGTCATGCGTGTCCTCTTGTCAGGAAGGTGGAATCGGAACTTCAGGCAGTCGGATCGAACCAGGAAGGTCCGTCGAAGGGGCTCGGGCCAGCATGCCGCGCATCCGGTCGATCTCGATGCGCTGGTCCGAATCCACGTGGGACGCGAACTGGAAGACTTCGCCTTCCTGGCCGCCGTCGGCGGAGCTGAAGAGTTCCCCGACCATCGTGATCGCGCCTTCGTGGTGGAAGATCATGAACTCGAGGAAGAGGCGGTCGAACTCGGCACCCTCGGAGTCGGCCAGCTGGGCCAGCTGGTCGGGGGTGAGCATGCCCGGCATGGAATGATGATCGTGCGCGGCAGCGCCGTGCCCGGCATGGTCATCGTGCCCCGCGTGGTGATCGCCGTGCCCGGCGTGATCGGCATGCCCCGCGTGACCTTCGTGCCCGGCGGGAGCGAACCCGGCCTCGTAGGCTTCGGGTGGGACCGTCTCGCCCCGATCATGAAGCCAGTTCGCCATGAGCCGGATCTCGTCGAACTGGGCCAGGTGAATCCGGTGGGCGAGGAGTTTCACGTCCTCCCGCTCCGCCCGATCAGGGGCGAGGGCCGACATCTCGATGGCCTGGAAGTGATGGGCGATCATCATCTGCATGAAATGCACGTCCGCGTCCACGTGCTTCGGGAAGGTGAAGGGCGCGTCGGCTGCCTCGACGACCCGCGTCGCCTCACCCGGGGCGCCGGGCTGCACGGTCCTCGGGGGACCCTGTGCGGCGAGCTCCGCCGCTGCCGCGAGGCCGAACCCGCCCAGGGCGAGTGCCGTCGTGGCCAGGAGGGAACGACGGGAGATTCTCATGGATGCGATCATGGTCGGGGCACCCTTGGGTGGGGGATGCGGATGGGTAGGCTCATGTGGACCGCGCGCTTCCGGCACTCCCGCCGGGAACGCTCAGCAGTCTTGTACGCCGTTACGGGTCCTTAGGATCCGGATTCTCCGCCCCCCTGTGGTCAGTTCCCCGGAGCGTACCGTCCCTGCCGGGCTTCGCTGATGACCCTCGCACGGTCCAGGAACACGTTTCGGGTCGCCCCCGCGTTCTCCTGCCTCCCCTGCCATGCCTGGAGCGGCGCCGCCTGAAGCCCACGACCGAACGAGAAGGTGAGTTCCCACGGTGCACCGACCCTGGCGGCGTGACGGTTGATGGCATCGAGGTTCAGGGTGGCCTCGTCGTCGCCCTGCCCCCCGGAGAGAAACGCGATGCCGGGTACCGCCGCGGGGACGGTTCTGAGGAAGCATTCCACCGTGGCCATGGCCACGTGGTCCGCTCCCGCCCGGTTCACCGCGTCGGCCCCCGAGATCACCATGTTGGGCTTGAGGACCATGCCCTCGAGCAGCACCCGCTGGTGCCCGAGCTGGTAGAAGACCTCGCGGAGGGTCGCTGCCGTGGCGGTGAAGCACCGCTCCAGATCGTGGGCGCCGTCCATGAGCACCTCCGGCTCCACGATGGGCACCAGCCCCGCCTCCTGGCTCTGCGCGGCATACCGGGCAAGGGCATGGGCATTGGCCTCGATGCAGGTCCGGGAGGGCATCTCCTCGCCGATCCGGATCACCCCGCGCCATTTCGTGAAGCGGGCCCCCAGCCGCCGGTATTCCTCGAGGCGCTCTCCCAGGCCGTCAAGCCCCTCGGTCACGGTCTCCCCGGGGCAACCGGGGAGCGGTTTTGCCCCGCGGTCCACCTTGATGCCCGGGATCACCCCCTGCCGCTGCAGGGCTTCCACCAGCGGGGTCCCGTCGGCGCCCGACTGCCGGACGGTCTCGTCGAACAGGATGACCCCGCTGATGTACCGGGACATGCCCTCCGCCCGGAGCAGGAGTTCCCGGTAGTCCCGGCGATTCGACTCGGTGCTCTCGACCCCGATGGACGACAGGCGTTTCGTCATGGTTCCCGTGCTCTCGTCCGCGGCCAGGATCCCCTTGCCCGGGGCGACCATGGACCGGGCCGTCCGAACCAGTGATTCCGAGTGCTCCAGTCGCGTCGCCATGGTTTCCCTCCGTTGCGTGAGAACGATTCAGTTCCGGGCGCTTGTCTCCCGGCGGCTACCTCGACCCCAAGACCATGCAGGTTCCAGACCTGCGGGTTTCCTGCACTGCCGCTCCTTCCGGTTCCGTGGCTGCTGGATCGCGCCTTGCAGCAGAATGGGGGCCTCGAACACCCCTTCTACCTGCACCAGGAGCCCGACATGAGCGCCCGCCCCTCCGAACGCGATTCTGAACGATCATTCGCCGATGACCTCTCGACGGATGACCGCTCCTCGAGTGAGCGCAGCGTCGACGATCTCGATGCCGAGGACCTCGCCAGCGACGACATTGCCCTGTCCGCCGACGAAGCCACCCGGGGACCGTTCCGGCCGACGCCGCCCCGCCCGGGCGAGGACGAGGGCTTCATGGAGGGTCCGGATGGCGAGGCCGTGGATCCGGTCTACCGGGAGGCCACCCCCGAAATCGATGTGTACGAAGACCTGCCGTCCAGGCGAGCGCGAGCGGAACCGGACGAGGCAACGGATGACGGGGCTCCGACCCAGGACCCGGAGGCCGACCACCGGACCTGAGCCGTGACCCGGACCGGGACTCCCCGGGTTCACGACACGCTATGACTCGGACGCGCCTGTCCGCAAACCCCTGCGGCGAGCGGCACCCTCCAGCGCCCGGCGGAGGGCCTCGAAGTCGCTCTCGTCGTTATGGAGATGGGGGGAGATGCGGAGGGCCTCGCCCCGGAGCGACACGGAAACCCTCTGCGCGGCGAGCGCCTGGATTACCGCATCGCGCGACATCCCTGGCGGGAGCCGCAGGCCGAAAAGGTGGGACGCCCGCGCCCCCGCTTCCTCGACTCCGAACCCGGATGCTCCAGCCCAGGCGACGAATCGAGCGGACACCGACCGGGCATGGCGTTCCACCTCGGCGGGCCCGCCCCAGCCGTCCAGGAGTTCCAGTGCGGCGAGCGCCATCGGGAGGAGGATCGGGTTGGACCGCTCACCAACATCGTATCGCACGGCACCCGGCTCGTAGCTGTCACGGTAGTTGACGAGTCCCCCGAAATCGCGGCTCCCCTCGCGTGCGATCCAGCTCTCCTCGAGGGGGACGCCGTCGTCAAAGGCCGGCCCGAACCACCCGAAGGCGAGGGAGTAGGGGCCCAGCAGCCACTTGTAGGCGGCGACGATGACGGCGTCGGGCCGGGCGGCGCCGAAGGGGAAGGGAAGTGCCCCCACGGACTGCGTGCCGTCGACGACCAGGAGCGCACCCACCTCCCGCGCGCGATCCCCGATTGCCGCCAGGTCGAACAGCGTGCCGTCGGCCCAGTGGACATGGCCGAGGGATACCACCCGCGTCCGAGGTCCGATGGCTTCCAGCAGGCGTTCGTTCCACCCTGGCCCCCGGCCCTGTCCCGCGCTGCTCACCTGTACCGACCCGCTCGGCCGGGGCGGAGGATCCACGATGCGAACCCGGGCGCCTGCCTCGGCAGCGGCGCGCATCCAGCCGTAGACGTTGCCGGGAAACTGGTCGCGGGGAATGACCACCTCGTCCCCCGCCCCGAGTCCGGCGTTCCGTGCGCAGATCGCCACGCCGTACGACACCGAGGGAAGGATGGCGACACGCTCGGCTTCGACGACGGGTGCGTCGGGGATCCCGGCGCCGAGCGTCTCGGCAAACGCGGCCCGAACCCGGTCGGATTCGAGGAAGAAGGCATCGGGCCCCACCAGCGACGGGTCGCGCTTCCGCCGCATCCCCCGGATCCCGGCGGCTTCGACCTGACGCGGAAGCGGGGCCATGTAGGCCCAGTTCAGGTAGTGGAGGCCTGGCGGAAGCGAGAACTGGCGACGGAAGGCGGGGGAGCCCGGAGCTCCGGGTTTCGTAGGCATGACGACCACGATGTCGCGCCCGGTGCCCGAGGACAAGAGGTCCAGGGGCAGGGGGGTGGGAGGACAGGGGGGGCGCGCCTGCCATCCGGGACTGTTCGCGCTGAGTGTTGGTCGGGTTGGCTCCGCCTCCGGGGTCGGCTCCGATTCGACCGGGTGAAGGACGCCAGCCGGGCTTCAGGGGGGGGCTTTGGCACGGAAGGACCAACAGCCAGCGCGCACAGTCCCGGATGCGCCGAATCGATCCCCGGGGGAGTTCCGAGGCTGGCGGGGGGGCGACTCAGAGAAGCGTGGCCACCGCGACGGCGTGGCAGATGCTCCCTCCGATGACGAAGAGGTGCCAGATCCCGTGATTGTAGGGGATCGCGTCCCGGTGATAGAACCACGTTCCCGCCGTGTAGATGACCCCACCGGCCAGCAGCCACATCAGGGTGGAGGGATCGAGGTGGCGCAGCATCGGGCCAATGGCCAGCAGGGACATCCAGCCCATCGCCACGTAGGTGGCAGTGGACAGGAAGTGGAAACGCCCGATGAAGAACAGCTTGAACACCACGCCGACCACGGCGAGGCCCCATGCGACTCCGAAGAGGCTCCACCCCCAACCCCCGCGGAGCCCCACCAGCGCAAACGGTGTGTAGCTTCCGGCGATGAGGAGATAGATGGCACAGTGATCGAGCATCCGGAGCCGTGCCCGGAGGTGCCCCGAGCGCGCGGCATGGTAAAGCGTGGACGCGGCGTAGAGCAGGACCATCGTGGTCGCGAACACGGCCGTGCTGGCAATCCTCCAGGCGTCGGCAGAGCCCGCGGCCAGCGTCAGGAGAATGCCTCCTCCGATGACACTGGCCACCAGGCCCAGGCCATGGGTCAGCGCGCTGACAACTTCCTGCCGCCGCTCGAAGCCGGTCATCAGGGATCGGGTTGGGGGTGGTGTTCGGTCTGGGTGTCGGTGCTCCAGGGGAGCGCGATGGTCAGGAGAAAGACCCCGCCCTCCTCCGAGGTCACCGAGTGGGGCGTCTCGGCACCCAGGGCCAGGAGCTCGCCGGTCTGGAGGTCATGATGGGATCCGCCGGTCGTGAAACGGATCGCGCCGTCCAGGACCTGGACCGTGATGGGGCCCGGTGCATGATGCTCGGCGAGGGCCTCGCCCGGCCCGAGGGAGACCATGTTCACCCGCAGCGGGCCGTCCTTCACGAGCGTGCGGCCGCTTCGGCCATGGGCCTCCTGGCGCTCGGAACCGGCGATGCGCTCCCGCTCGGATTCGAGGTGGAACTGGAGAGGCTGGCCCGACAGGGCTCGATCGATGGATGGCATGGGTACGACTCCGGCTGAGGGTGGCCGGCGGAATCGGAAACCGCCGCCGCCCTGCTGTATACACCGGTCAGGGAATTTCGTACCGGGGCGGCCGGGGCGGCCGGGGCGGCCGGGGCGGCCGGGAGGTCAGGCGGTCAGCGGCCCGAAAGCTCGGCGGCCCGCTGAAGGGCCGCACGGGCGTTCAGCACCCCTCCGGACACGGAGAGCGTCCGGAAGGGCACCGCATCGGACGCGGGATCCACGCCGGCGACGTCGGGGTCCATGGGATCGCCGGGGAGGATGACATCACGGTCCGGATGACGGGTCGCGGTCTCGAGGAGGATCGCGCGCACGTCGGCGGCGGAGAGTTCCGGGAAGTGGGCCATGACCAGGGCGGCGACGCCTGCGACGAGGGGCGCGGCCATGCTCGTGCCACTGTTGGCCTCGAAGCCGCCACCGGGCACCGTGGACAGGATGTCCACACCCGGTGCGAAGAGATCCACCTGGTCCTGTCCGTAGTTCGAGAACGGTGCGACGAGGGTGTCCGCCCCCCTCCAGGACGACGCGCCGACCTCGAGCCAGAGCGCGGCCTCCCCGCCGTCCAGGTAGCCCCGGGAGGGGAAGGCGGGGCGATCGGCGAGGTTCCGCCCGTCGTTGCCGGCTGCATGGACGAGGAGCACGCCGCGTGCGTCGGCATGGCGCACCGCCGCATCCACCACCTCCTTCTGGGGCGACCAGTCCTTCCCGAAGCTCATGTTGATGATGTGGGCGCCGTTGTCGACGGCATACCGGATGGCATTCGCAACGTCCTTGTCCCGTTCGTCACCATCGGGGACGGCACGAATCGACATGATCCGCACGCCGGCCTCGGCATCGTCGCCGAAGACCGAGGTCACGATCCCCGCGACGTGCGTGCCGTGGGAGGCGTCGGGACCTACCACGTCGGTGTTTCCGTAGAGCCGCTCGGTGGGGTCGGTATAGTCGTCGCCCACCGTGGCGCGGGGATCAAACTCGGGGTTGAGCTTGAAATCGATCTGCGTCTGGAGTTCGTCCAGCGCATCCCGGACGTCGGCCGGGGTGGCTCCGAGCTCGGCCAGCTGGAGGTAGAAGGCCCGTGCCTCCTGGATCTGCCGGTCCCGCGGCACGAGCGCCGTGACATTGGCCGGCGTGAGGGAGTCGCCCACCGCCCGTTCCAGCGCCGGGACCACCGTTTCGAGGGCGCGAGCGATTCCCTCGACATTGGCAAGGAAGCTCCGGGCTTCGGCGACCCTCGATTCGAAGTCCTCCGTCACCGAATCGCAGGTCGCGGGGTCGGGAAGTGGCGGGGGTGCGGGCGGTGCGGCATCGGGGGCCGTGCAGAGCGCGTGGAGGCGGGTCACCTCCCAGGTGTCCTCCGCCACCGAGGTCCCGTCGGGGGACCCCAGGAAGTTCCACCCGCGCACGTCGTCGGGATAGCCGTTGCCGTCGTCATCCGTGCCGGTGCCCCCGCGCTCCCCGGGGTTCTGCCAGAGCCGCGGCCGGAGGGCGACGTGGGTCGTGTCCACACCGCTGTCGATGATCGCCACGACCACCACCCGCTCCGGGCGCTTTCCGGCCAGCACTTCCTCGCGGGCCCGGAGCACGCTTGCACCCTCGACCCCGTCGAGTTCCGCATCCAGGAGGTGCCAGGAGGCCGGTGCCTCGCGGGGAGCGTCGACGGCAGGCGCCTCCGCCGGTGCCGGTGTCGGAGCAGGCGCCGGTGGGGGTGCCGCCGGAGGTCCCGAGGCGCAGGCGGCGAGGAGGACGAGCGCGGCGGACGAGAGCCAGCGACGGAGCCCCACCGGGTGGAGCAGGTCAGTGGTTGCGGTGGGACGATTCATGCGCGGGGGCTCCACGGGAAGTACCGGTACCGGGGGAGGTGAAGGCCCGAAGTGTCTGGAGTCAGCTGTCTCGTATCCTCGGGCACTCGACGGCACTCAGCATACACGGATGGGGCGGGCATCGATCCGATACCCGCCCCATCCATGTTCAACCCTGCACCCCTCGCCCGGGGAGGCTCTCCGGGGCCGGGGGGAAGGGTCAGCGGCGCCCGCGGTTGTCGCGCTTCGCCTGGTTCCGGGAGCCCCGCGCCCGGTTGTGAGACCGGATGCGCACGACCTTCGTGCGGCCGAAGTGCTCCTGGTGCTGCTCCGAATGACCGCCCTTGCGGGCCCGCTTGCCCACCGACACGCCTCCGATCTCCTGGACTTCCTCGACGAAGGCAACTTCCTCTTCGGCAGTCAGTTCGATGCCGCCGCCGGTGGCGAGATCGACCTCGCCGGCCTCGGCAAGTGCCCAGAGGGTCTTCCGGAGCGACGCGACGGCGGATTCGGGGAACTCCGCCCAGAGGTCCCCGAAGGTCGAGACGTGGGGCTGGCTGATGGCCTCGCGGACCTGGTCGGCGGTGGGCTCCGCGCCGGCCCTGGGCGCGGCCTTCCCGCCCTGGCTTCCCTTCTCCTGCGCCGCCGCACCCACGGCAGGGGACGCCGCGACCTCGAGCTCGCCGAGCCGGTCCAGGACCCAGTCCATGATGTCGGCCTGCCGCATGGTGTTCTCGTTGGACTGGGCGCCTCTGGTCGAGCGCGGCTTCGCGTTCTTCCGGGCCTCCCGTGCCTGCTGGTGGGCCCGGTCCACGTACTTGTCCCTCCATCCCCGGACCAGCGGGC
>REBP01000076.1 GCA_007692665.1 Gemmatimonadales bacterium
TGCAGCCCGTCCGCGTCCCGGTCCGGGTACCGTCGGGGATCCCCGAGGCACGCCCATCGCCTGTTGATCCTGTCGTCTCGTCTGCTCGAACCGGGGCGTTCTTCCACAGGCCGAGCCCCGGGGTGTCCCGACGAACATCCTTGCTCTCCGTGGCCTTCCCCAGAAGGCCACGACCGGCGGACCCCGCACGGGCTCTGCACCGGCCGACCCTGCCTCCGGACAAGAAGCTTGACAAGGAGGGTGGGGGGGGTTTAACGACTTGTTAAGATCGGCACCCCCCGCTGCAATCCAATGGGGTGCCGGATCCAAATCTCCCTCGCGTTACTGCTTGTCCAGCGGTTCCGGAGCCGATGCGTACGTCTCGGGTTGGTCTTTCGTCGTGGGGTTCCACCCCCGGATTTGACGAATTACGTGTGGTCCTGCTTCGCCTCGATGCGCGACTGTCGGCGGCGGTGCGTCACGCGGAGGGGGTGTACGGTCCGGAAGCCCTGCCCGACCCCTATCGAGGCCTGCACGCGGGAGCAACGGACGTGGTTCGCCTGCTGCACCGGGAGGCCGGCACGCCACTTCTCTGGACGGAGCGGCCCCACGGAGCGGAAGGGGAGCTGTCGGCCGGATCGGGGCGCCTCGAGCGCCTGGGGACCGCGTTCGGCCTCGAGGCCTTCGATCTGGAAGTGGTCGTGGTGGCGCTGGCTCCGGAACTCGACCTGCGCTACGAGCGCATCTACGGCTACCTGCATGACGACGTGAGCCGCCGCCGTCCGAGCGTCGATCTGGCCCTCAACCTGGCCTGCTCCACGGCAGAGGAGAAGCTGGCGCGCCGGGCGAACTTCGGCCCGGCCGCTCCGCTGCTCCGTCACGGGATCCTCCGGCTGGAGCCCGATCCGGCGCACGCGTCCCCGCCCCTCCTTGCCACCCCCCTTTCGCTCGACGGTGGCATCGTGCACTTCCTGCTCGGCGGCGAAGGGTTCGACCCGAGGCTCACGCGCTACAGCACCCGGGATGCGGCGGAGGATCCCGAAGGAGAGGCCCCGCTGGCCTGGCGGATCGGCGAGATCGAGGCCGAAGAGCGACGCCGCGGCCGTCCGCTGCGGCTCCGCTTCGAGACGAGCGCCGCGGGGGAGGGGGTGGCGGCCATCGCGGCCGCCGCCGGGCTTCCCCTGCTCGGCATCGACCTGGCTCGGACCGCCCATCCCTTCGATGCCGCTTCGCTGACAGCGGCCGCATTCCGCGAGGCCAGGCTCCGGGGTGCCCTTCTCCACCTGGCGAACGGGGAGGATGTGCGGGACGACGAGCAGCGTTCCCTGCGGCAGAACCTCGTCAGGCTGGCCGCGGACCACCCGGGACCCGTCGTCCTCACCGGCTTTGCCGAGGCGGAAGATGCGGACGCGTCCTTCCTCACGCTCCCCTCGGTGCGCCTCGATCCGGCACAGCGGGCGGATGCGTGGAGCCGGGCGCTGGAACGCGTCGAGATCCACGCCGCGCCGGCTGATATCGAGGCGGTGGCGCTTCGCTTCCGCCTGAACCGGCCGCAGATCCGCGCGGCGGCGCGGGAAGCCGCGCTGCACCGCGCCCGCCGGGGCGGTGACGTGGCCCCTGTGGCACCCGATCTCTTCGAGGCGGCCCGGGCCCGCTCGCGGACGACGCTCGGCGGATTGGCAAGCCGTGTCGTACCGGTCTACGGCTGGGACGACATCATCGTGCCGCCCGATGTCGCCGCTCGCATGCGGGAGATCTGCCAGCGCGTGGTGCACCGGCACCGGGTGCTGCACGAGTGGGGCTTCGCACGCAAACTCTCGCTTGGCCGCGGGATCACCGCGCTCTTCTCGGGGCCCAGCGGGACCGGAAAGACGATGGCGGCCGAGGTTATCGCGGCTGAGTTGGGGCTGGACCTCTACCGGATCGACCTCGCGGGCGTCGTGAGCAAGTACATCGGCGAGACGGAGAAGAACCTCGACCGGATCTATACCGCCGCGGCCGAAACCGATGCGATTCTTCTCTTCGACGAGGCGGACGCCCTTTTCGGGAAGCGCTCGGAGGTGCAGGACGCGCACGACCGATACGCCAACATCGAGACGGCCTATCTGCTGCAGCGAATGGAGGCGTACGAGGGAGTCTCCATTCTCTCGACCAACCTCCGCACCAACATGGACGATGCGTTCGTGCGAAGGATCGGGGTGGCGGTGAGCTTCCCCATGCCCGAGGCGGCGGATCGGGAGCGGATCTGGGAGGCCTGCTGGCCGGAAGAGGCACCCCGCGCCCCGGATCTCGATGTCGAGTTCATGGCCCGCACGTTCAGGCTCTCCGGGGGAAACATCAAGAACATCGTGGTGGCCGCCGCGTACCTGGCGGCAACGGAGGGAGGACGGGTCGAGATGGCGCACCTGGTCCGAGCCGTGCGCCGGGAGTTCCAGAAGATCGGCAAGGCGGTGGTGCCTCGCGAGTTCGGGCCGTACGCGTCCCTTGCCGCCGCGGCCGGAGACGGGGAAATGGCGATCGCTCCGGCCCACCTCATCGCCGCCCGGAGGACAGGATGATCGCCGATCTGGATGCGACCATCGAGGCGCTGCTGGAGGAGGCGGCAGAACCGGGATCGGAGCTGGCTCTGTCCCGGATCACCTTCGACGTGCCAGATCCCGGCTGGCGGGCGTCCCTCGAGAGCCTGACCGTGAACTGCTACCTCTACCAGGTGCGGGAGAACCGGGAACTTCGCACCATGCAGCCGCTCGTGCAGCGTTCGGAAGACGGGATGCGCGCCGTCCGTCGCAGGCCGCCCGCCCGCATCGAGTGTGCCTACTGCATCACGACGTGGAGCCCGGCCACGGAGGACGCCGTGCTCGAGGAGCACCGGCTCCTCGGTCAGGTGCTCATGGTGCTCCTGCGAAATCCGGCGATTCCCACGAGCGCGCTGAGGGGAAGCCTCACCGGGCAGCTGCCCCCCTTCCCCACGATCATCGCCGTCCCGGACGGGGCCGGACAGCAGCCGGATTTCTGGAGCGCGCTGGACCTGCAGCTGAAGCCCTCGCTCAACTACGCGGTGACTCTCGCGGCCATGCTGGACGAGGAGCCGGACCTCGACGCGGCACCGCACGTGGTGACCGAGGTCGCGGTCACGCCCCACCACCTGGAGGAGCTTCCGTAGGACGCTATGCACCGCCGCGACGATCCGGAGGGGATCGGCGGCCCAACGAGGAGGACCCGACGCATGAGCTACAACCTTGGCATCAACGTGGTCGAGGTGGATGGGCGCGCGACCCCGAGCATCCAGCCCGCGGCCACCTCCATTTCCGGATTCATCATCCACGCTCGCCGGGGGGTGCCCGGTGTGGTCCGCAGGGTGACGAACTGGACCCAGTTCGTCGAGCAGTTCGGGGCGCACTCGAGCGCTGCATACGGTGCCTACGCGATCCGGGGTTTCTTCGACAACGGGGGCACCACCGCCTACGTCACGCGGGTGGTGCGCGACACGTCGGTCGCCGCCACCCGGACCTTCAACGCCGACGCCTCTGCAGCGCTGGCGGTGACGGCCGCGTACCGGGGCTCGGACGATCCCGGCGCCTGGGGGAACAACCTGTCGATCCGCATCATCGAGAACGACCTCGAGAGCACCCGGTTCGATGTGATTGTCCGTCTGGGCGGGCAGGAGGTGGAGGTGTGGGAGGGCCTCGGGATGGACGAGGATGCGCCGCACTTCGTGGACGACGTGCTGAACGACCCGATTTCCGGGTCGAAGTACATCCGGGTCGAAGCGAGTGGCGACGACAACCCGGACGAAACATCAGGGCACGGCGATGCGGACGACGACGAGTTCGTGCCGCTCCAGAATGGGGCCGATGAGGACTTTGCCACCGAGCCCTCGCGCACTTCCGCCCTCTCCGCGGCCATCGACCTGTTCGACAGCGTGGACATCCAGCTTCTCGCCTGCCCCGAGACCACGGCCGCCGGTTTTGTCGAGGCCGCGCTGACGCACTGCGAGTTCAAGAACGACCGGATGTTCGTCGGCCACACCCCGGAGGCGATGGAAGCTGCGGACATCCGGAGCAGCTACAGCGGGGCCTTCCAGGCTGCAAAGGTATATGGCGCCCTCTACTTCCCCTGGATCCAGGTGGCGAAGCCGGGGGGCGGACACCGCTGGATCCCGCCCACCGGCCACATCCTCGGCATGTACGCCCGAACCGACCGGGAGCGCGGGGTGTGGAAGGCCCCCGCCGGAAACGCGGCGCGGCTGAACGGCGCACTTGACGTGCGCTTCAGCATCACCGACACCGACCACACCCACATGGTCAAGGGCGGGAGCGTCAACGCGGTCCGCTTCATTCCGGGTCAGGGCATCGTGGTGGACAGCTCACGCACCCTCAGCACCAGCGGCCTCTGGCTCTACGTCAACATCCGCCTCCTCTTCAACATGGTGAAGTCGTCGCTGAAGAGTGATCTGCGCTGGGTGGTGCAGGAGCCCAACTCGGAGGAGCTGTGGAACAAGATCAAGTTCAACAGCGTGACGCCGTTCCTGATGGGCCTCTGGCGGCGTGGAGCCTTCGGGCCGGGCGCTCCGGAGGATGTCTTCACGGTCAAGTGCGACGAGGAGAACAATTCGCCCGCCGACATCCAGGGGGGCAGGCTGAACGTGGAAGTCTATTTCTATCCGTCACGTCCGGCGGAGACCATCGTCATCACGGTGGGTCAGCAGGAGGGTGGTGGATCGGCGGGCGAATCCTAACGTCAAACCAGAGGGAGGACTGCAATGGCGGATATCGGCTTCACGGAAGCGTTTCGCACCGACGAGTTCGTGGTGGAAATCGAGGGGATCGAAAGCCCGGGCATCACCAGGGTGACCGGACTCAGCGAGGGGGATGTGGATGCCATCGACCAGCCGGACGGCGGTGCCAACATCACGCACAAGATCAGCTCCGGGATCGTCAAGTACGACGATCTCACACTCGAAAGGAACATGGACGGCACCCAGGCCGACAAGGACTTCCTCGAGTGGTTCACGCAGATGTTCAACCTGAACGGCACCGGGACCGGATCCCAGCTGCGACGAAACGGTTCGGTGGTGAAGAAGCAGTTCGGGGAAGAGGTGATCCGCTTCGCATTCGAAGGGGCGTGGATCAAGTCTTCCAAGTTCGCCGATCTGGACGCGGGGAGCTCCGATCTGATGAAACAGACACTGGTGCTCGCTGTCGAGCGGATGTACCGAGTCTAGGAGGGGAAGAGTCGATGGAGACCACCGCTGCGTTGCGCCCGGAGAACAGCTTGCGACCCCCACAGCGGGAGTTCGAGGTGCTCCTTCCGGTGGGGTACGACGACGGAGGCGGAACCGTGCGCCGCCGGGCGTGGATCCGGAAGATGCGTGGCCACGAGGAAGCCCTTCTCTACGATCCTTCGCTCGCCCCCGCTCGCCTGGTCACCGAATTGCTGAGTGGCTGTCTCGTGCGACTGGAGGACCTTTCGCCGGTCGACCCCCGCGTGATCGCCGGGCTCTACAGCGCCGACCGCAACTACCTGCTGGTGGAGCTCCGGCGGGCGACGCTGGGTGATCACATGGCCGCCTCGTACCGCTGCCCGGCATGCGCCGTCACGGTCCGGGTGGTCGAGGATCTGAGCACCCTTCCGGTGCGCCGGATGGGAGAGGGGGAGCGCCCCGGGCCGATCACCGTCGAGCTGGAGGACGGGGCGGTCGGCCGCAACGGAGATCTCCATGCGACCGTGGTGCTCGAACTCCCTCGCGGGGAGGACGAGGACTTCGTCGCCCCCATGCTCGAACGCGACCCGCTCAAGGCGCGGGATGCGCTTCTCCTGCGCTGCATTCGCCGATTCGGTTCGCTCCCTGGGGCAGAACTGGATGCCTACGGTGTGAAGCTGCTCCGGGAACTCACCCTCGGCGACCGGCTCCGGCTCCGCGCGGCCATCGACCACGCGGCACCCGGCGTCGAGCTTCGGCGAACGGTGACGTGCGAGGAGTGCGGTGCTCACTCGGAGCACCTTCTGGACGTCACCGATTTTTTTGGGGAGGGCCAGGAGGAGGCCACCGGCTCCGGCAGGAGGTCTTCTACCTGGCCTTCCATCTCCACTGGTCGCGGGATGACATCATGAGCATGGATCTGGCCGAACGTCGCGTCTACGTGCGCATGCTCGCGGAGCGCATCGAGGCCGACAACCGGGCCTTCGAATCGCTCGGTACCCGAAGCGGGGGGCGCCGGTGACCGCCGGGCGCACCCCGCCCCCGGGGGCACGGGAAGAGGGGGCACTCGACAGCCCCCTCTTCATGGGCGCCCGGCTTCAGCGCCTGCGGAGAGTGGGTCGGACCACGGCAGGCGCCCTGGCCGGGCTCCCCTTCGCCGGCCTCGGACGGCGTTCCACCGTCCGCCTCGGGAAGGGTGCGTTCGGGGGGCACGCGCTCCTCTGGCGAGCTCCCACCGCCCCATGGGCGCCCCTCGGACACGGACGACCGCCCGGGCACATGGCCGGAGGACAGGACCGGGGCCGGGTGGAGTCCGGGGAACTGGACGGGCCGGAGGCGCCTGTGGCGGATGGGCCGGGCGCGCCAGAGCTGGTGGTCGGGGTCCCCGCCGGGGGGAACCTCGAACCTGGCCGCCGGAGCGCAGGGGGCAGGGAGCGTCGAGAGCCCCGGAGCGAGGCCGGAAAGACAACCGAGGCGGCCGTGGTGGCCGGGCCCGGAGAACCGGGCCGGCCGAGGGAGGCTGTGACGGATGGGCCCGCGCCGGCGCCGCCTCGGAGAGCAGGGCTCTACCCGGCGCACCTGGCGGGCGACCCGCCGGTCCTTCCGGACGCCGGCGAGTTCCGACAACTCCCGCTGCACCTGCGTCCTCTCTGGATCGAAAGCCCGGCGCCCGCCCCGGAACGGGAAAAGGCGGCCGGAAGGCAGGATGCGAGGACGCGCCTCCCGGGAAGGCGGCTCTCGCCGGGAACCCCGACCGTTCCGGATCCGGCAGGCGCAGAAACCGTCGGGGTTCGTGGGGGCGGAGAGGGCGGAGAAGGCGGTGGACGCGGAGCAGCCGCTGGAGGCGGAGACGGCGGAGAAGGCGGAGAAGGCCGTGGACGCGGTACAGCCGGCAGGGGATTCCCGCTCCCGCACCTCGTTCCGATGTCCCCGGCGGCGGCGACAGTTGAGGCGACGAGGTTCGGTACCCCCGGCAGATCGGCAGGAGACAGGGCAGGTGCGGAGCGGAGGGTCGCTCCGGGAAGTCCTTCGGGGCCCTCGTCGGCCGCGGGCGCGCCGGGCCCATTCGCCCGCTCGCTCGCGCATGGGATCGTGCTGGCCGCGAATGCGCTGGTGGAGGACAGGGTGGCCTTTGCCTCCGATGGGGCGGGGCCGCCGGACGCCGGGCGAGCGGATCGCGCCACGGCGGTGCGCACCCAGGCACCACCGCCCGCCGTCTCGCCGCAGGCCATGAGCGACGAATCGGTGCGAACCCTGATGAAGAAGATGGACGCAATTGCGCGGGCCGACCGATTCCGGGTGGGCCGACTCGACTGACACAGGGAGCAGGGCCATGGAGCGCCAGGTACTGAGAGGATTCCTTGCCAACATCGAGGTATTTCCTCCGCTCATCCTCACCTTCCAGTTCAATCCGGAATCGGTGAGCGACACCAAGGCCACCCAGTATGGGGATCGCGATGCCGAGCTGTGTGGCAACGCGCCCGGCAAGGTATACACGGGCGGCGGGCACCGGACGATCTCCTTCGATCTCAAGCTCCACGGGCTGGAGAAAGGCACCAATGCCCTGAATCCGACCGGGCTCGACAACGGGATCGCGACCGAACTCGCCAAGCTCCGGTCCTTCGTGTACCCGAAGGAGGATGCCTGGGCGGCCTTCGGGTCGAGCGTGGGCGGGCGCCGGCTGCAGGCCCCGCCTGTCTGCACCTTCGGTTTCGGAGCAAAGATCCTCGACTGCGTGGTCACCGAGCTCACCATCTCCGAGACGCAGTTCAACAGCTTCCTGGCGCCGGTGCGGGCCGATGTCCGGGTGACGCTGGTCGTGGTCGAGGACTCCGGCAACGCGCTCTACGAACTCGACAAGCACCGCCGGAACGCGCAGGCCGCGCTTGGCCTTCAGAACGTATCCATCTACTGAGAAGGATCCATGGACCTCTCCCTCCACTCGCGCTACCACGGGGTCGGCACCGTCGAGGTCGACGGCGAGGTGAGCCTTCGGCAGCGGCTCACCGGAGCACCGGAGCCGATGCCCGATGCCATCCGGCATACCCTGATCGGGAGAGAGACCCTCGATGCGCTGGCCCACCGATACTACGGGCGGGAGGACCTCTGGTGGCGGATCGCCGATGCGAACCCCGGTGCCTTTCCCCTCGACTGGAAGGCCGGCGACATCCTTGCCATTCCGCCGCTGCGAATCGCGACGCGCACCCCGCGGAGATGAAGATGGCCGGAGAACTCTACTACCAGGTGACGGTGAAGGCGGGGTTCACCACGTACGACCTCTCCGACGACCTCACCTCCTTCACCCTGGACGAGGAGGAGGGGAAGCCCGACGCACTGACCCTCCGGCTTGCCGATCCCTACCGCGTGCTGAGTCATGCCCTGCAGGAGGGGATGGAGGTGGAGGTGGACCTGGGGACCACGGACGACCACGCCCTGATCTTCAGCGGGGACATCCACCGGACCCAGGCCGATTTCCCGGAGGGAGGGGTCCCCACCCTGAGCGTGCAGGCGTACGACCGGGCCATGCGCATGGGGCTGCGTGAACGCAACCGCACCTGGTCCGGGGCGGGCCTCGATCTCTCGGACATCGTGGCGCAGGTGGCGGCGCCGCACGGCTTCGGCACCGTGGACGTGCAGCTGGCCGGCAACCCCACCTTCGAGGAGAACGGGATCCGGCAGCGCGACGAGACCGACCTCGCGTTCCTGCTGAGGCTGGCACGCGACTGGGCCTGCCAGATGTACGCGAAGCCCGAAGGCAATCACACCCTCCGGTTCGTCTCGCAGCACCATGTCATGACAGAGCGGGAGCTGGTCACCCTCCACTACGGCCGATGCGGCGCCGACGGGCACCTCCTCTCTCTCGAGGCCCACAGCGACATCACCGAGGTGGTCCGGCCGCGCGTCTTCGCGGGCATCGACTACGACACCGGCGAGCGGGTGGATCCGGCCACGGCCGAGCCCCGGGAAGTGGCGGACACGGAGGACGAGTTCATGGACGAGAACCTGGCCGAGTTCCGCTCCCGGGAGCCGGAGCGCGCCGCCGCCCTCACCCTGCTCCTCTCATCGGCCGCGGGATCGCGCTCGGACATGGTCGAGCGGCTCCGTCGGCCACACCGCGAGCCGACCCATTCCTTCATCACCCGGGAGCACCGGGATGCGCGCAAGCGCAATGACTACAGCACCCGGCTGCTCGGCATGCGGGCGAGCGGAACCACGCACGGCAACATCCGGATCCATGCCCAGGCCGCAGTACGTCTCAGCGATGTCGGTGGCCGCCTCTCCGGAACCTGGTTCCTGTCCCGTGTCCGCCATCAGGTCGATGGACAGGGCTACCGGACCGACTTCGACTGCCGCCGATGAACGGATACGCTTCCGGCCCGGATCCGGACACGCGGAAGTACTTTGGAAAGTACCCGGGACTGGTGCTCGATCCGGGTCCGGGGGAGGACCAGGTGCACCGCGGCCGGATCCTGGTGGAGGTACCCGGGATCCTGGAGGAGGACCCTGACGACGAAACCCGACAGCGTGCCATTCAGGTGATCGCGAAGCCATGTCTGCCCAGCGGTTTCTTCCACATGCCGCAGAAGGAGGACCCCGTGTGGGTCGAATTCGCGGCCGGCAGCGTTGACGAGCCCCTGTGGTCCGGGGTGTGGCATCCGGAAGAGGGTGCGCCCGAAAATTCGGAAGACGCGGCGCCCACGGAGCACGACGCCGTCCTTCGTACCGCATCGGGGCATGTGCTCGAGATGAGCGACGAGAAGGGGAACGGGCGCATCGTGCTGCGCGACGGGGTGAGCGGAGGCTCCATCACCATGGACGGGGACGGCATCCTGATCGAAGACGGGAACGGCAACACGATCACCCTCGACTCCGGCGGAATCACGCTCGAGGCAGGCAGTTCCTCGATCGAGCTCACCGCTTCCGGGATCACCGTGTCGAGCGGCGCGCACAGACTCGAGATCGACTCGGCGGGGGGCACGACCCTGACCGATGCGCTGGGCGCGAGCTCGGCCGCGATCGTCCTGGCTCCGGTGCTCAGCTGGCTCGCATCCCACCAGCATCTCGGCAACATGGGGGCGCCGACGCCCGTGTTTCCCTCCGATCTGGCGACGATCATGGTTCACGATCAGGTCGGCACGGGGAAGTCGGCCCTATGACCGCCTCAACCACTCGGAATCGACGATGGCACTGAATCCAGGCAACCCCGGGGCCACCACCGGAATGGCGAGAGACATCTACCTGATGATCGATGCCACCCTGCGTCCTCCCCTCGAGGAGGATCTCTCCGAGGAGGCCATCGAGGAGATGCAGGAGAGCTGGAGAGCCCTCAGCTTCGCCATCGCGCAGGGGGTGGTGAGCCATCTGCGCCGCGAGCCACCTCACCAGGCCGAATACGCGGAGGCGTTCTCGTCCGGCAGCCAGGACAGTGCCTACTGGGCATGGCTGTCGGACTTCGCCACCCTCTTCCGTGACTGGGCGTCGGACGGCGGAACCCTGGCCGACCTCAGGGATCGGATCAACACCCATGCGGGAGCGAGGGACGTGCCCACGCAGATCCGGGGAGTGCTGCAATGAGTACCGAGCCGCGCGGGTTCTCCTTCCCCTTTCGCATCGATCCCGGCACCGGTGGCTGGGCGCGGGCGGAGGGGGCGGAGAAGCTGAAGGAGAACGTGGTCCATCTCCTCCTCACGGGCATCGGAGAGCGGATGATGCGCCGCGACTATGGGGGAGGTCTGCAGGCGCTCGTGCACGATCCCAACAACGATGCGCTGAAGGCGATCGTGCAGCGGCAGGTCTCCCGGGCGATCGCCGTGCACGAGCCGCGCATCGAGGTCCGTTCCCTCCGCGTGGTGCAGCACGAGGGGATGCTGCACGCCGAACTCATCTACCAGGTACGGGGCACGCCCGAGCAGGACCGGGTCGCCCTGCCCATTCCGGCGCTGGGGGCGACATGAGCGCGGCAACCGGTGGCAGGGGTCCTGTCCGGTACACGAACAGGGACTACGAGTCGCTGCGGGAAGCGCTTCTGGACCTGGCACGGGAGCGCCTCCCGGAGTGGACCGATCATTCCCCCAACGATCCCGGGGTGGTCCTCCTGGAGCTCTTCTCGGCGATGGGGGATGTGGTCCTCCACTACCAGGACCGGCTGGCGAACGAGAGCTATCTGCACACTGCCATGGAGCGCCGCAGCGTGCTTCACCTCCTGCGGCTGATCGGCCACGAACTCTCTCCCCCCGCGCCCGCGACCGCCGACCTCACGCTCTGCTTCGAGGCCGATGCGGCGGGGGAGATCACGATCACGCCCGGCACAGGCTTCGAGACCAGCGCCGCGGCCACCGGCACGCCCGTCTCCTACCAGTACATTCGCGATGCCCTGACCATCGACCGGGACGCGCTTCCCACGCGGATGCACGACGGGGAGCTGGTGCGCGTCTTCCACCCCCTTCCCGTGGTCCAGGTCGACGAAGTCCACACCGACGAGATCCTGGGGTCGTCTGACGACACGACGGCGCAGCGCTTCCGCATTCCGCAGCGCCCCGTGATCCTCTCGACCCTGTCGGTTCGGGTGGACGAGGGTGCGGGTCCCCGCCTCTGGCAGTGGCGCGAGTCCCTCGTCAACAGCCGGCCCGGAGACCGTCATTACACGGTGCGCTACGACGAGTCCGATACCGCCTGGATCGAGTTCGGAGATGGTCGGTATGGTCGCACCCCGCCGCGCGGCAGGAACAACATCCGCGCCAGCTACCGAACCGGGGGAGGGCGACACGGCAATGTGCCCGCACGCTCCATCACCGAACCGGTGGGCGACATCCCCGAACTCGAGGCGGTCTTCAACGAGCGTTCGGGGACGGGCGGACGCGACGCCGAGGGCATCGAGGAGGCGGTGACGCGCGCGCCTCGCCAGTTCCGCTCCATGGGCCGGGCCGTGACCGCCCGCGACTACGAGGACCACGCCCTCGCCTTCGGGGTGGGAAAGGCCCTGGCCACGGCGGCGAGCTGGAACCGGATCGCCCTGTACATTGCCCCGGCCGGCGGGGGGTATCCCACGGAGACGCTCAAGCAGGACCTGCGAAGCTACTTCGCCGAGCGGCGCATCGTGACATCGATTCTCTCCTTCCGGGATCCGGTCTACGTGCCGGTGCGAATCGAGGGGGAGCTGGAGGTGAAGGCGTACTACTTCGCGGACCAGGTTCGTGAGGAGGTGGAGGCGGCGGTTCGCGCGCTCATGGCCTTCGACCGGGTCCGCTTCGGTGACCGCCTGTACCTGAGCAAGGTCTACGAGGCGGTCGAGGCGATCGAAGGGGTGCGGGGGGTGACCATCTCGGCCTTCGAGCGCGCCGACGCCCCGGCGGGCGAGGGGAGCGGCCGCCTCGAGTTCGCCCGGGAGGAGATTCCGGTGGCAGCCAGCCGCCGCGGCATCGTCCTCGCCGTGACCGGAGGTGAGCGGGATGCTTGAGCTGCGCGCTGCCTCGAATCTCCGGGGTCACCGGATCGACCTCGCCTGGACGTGGCGGGAGGCGGGCGCGCGCCCCGGTCTCCGCCTCGTGCGACAGGGCCGGCGCTACCCGAGCGGTCCACACGATGGCACGGTGGTGGTCGACTTCGACGAGCTGTTTCCGACCCCCGCCGCCCCGTGGGGCCGGATCGCCCGGCTGCGTTGCCTGGCCGACCGTTCGGGGAGCGGGGAGCCGCTCGTTCAGGCGGAACTCGTACTCTGTTTCGCTGGCGAGGACGATCCGTCCCCTGCGCTGGTACGCCTCCGCATGCACGACGACGGCACCGGAACACCCTTCGAGATCGAGGTCGACGAGGTGGGGTCCCTCGGGGTTGGGACGGGCGGGACCGCGCGGTGGCCGAGCATCGAGGAAATCGACGTGCGCGGCCCCTCGGACACGGCGGTAGGCACGCTCGTCCTCTCCCTCGGTGACCCGGCAGAGGAGCCGCCCGGCCGCATCTCCTGGGTGACGGCGGGGGTGCCGGGTGCGGTGGAGGCGGCCTTCGACCAGCTGGAGGCGACGGTGACGCTGATGCGGACCGAGCATCCCCTCGTCGAGGTGACGCTCACCGAGTGGGAGACGCGGCTGCTCCCGACGACCACCTCGGTCACGGCGCTGCTTCTGCCGCCCGACGGGCTGGAGGGCACCGAGCCTCGCTGGCACGCCGTACTCGAGGAGACTCCCGACCAGGACGCCGGCGTCCACGTCCGGAGCTTCCGCGTGGCGGACGCCGCCCGCCCGCCGCTCGTGCCGCAGTACTACGTCGCGTTTGTCCCCGACGCGGGGAGCCCCAGCGGCTTTGTCACGGAGCGGGAGTGGCGGACGGTCGAAGCGGCGACAGCACGGTACGGCTTCGGGGAGCAGCTCTACGGCGCCCTCCCCGGGGTCCACGTGCGCTACGACGAGCCCACTGCGGCCATGCGCGGACGGGGCCAGCTTCGCCGCTACCTCGAACTGGCCGGCGGTGGGCTGGACGGGCTTCGCAGCCTCGCCGACGGTCTCCAGACGCGGCACGACGTCCAGCGGGTGCGGGGCGACTTCCTCCCCTGGATGGCGCGCTGGATCGGATGGGAACCCGACCTCACCGCGCCCCTGGATGCGCAGCGACGGGACATCGGCTTCGCGCCGGAAATCTTCGAGCGGGTCGGCACCCTTCCCAATCTCCGCGCCCTGGTGAACCGCGCCACCGGGTGGGAGTGCCGCATCAAGGAGTTTGTCCACAACGTCTGTCTCACGAACGCCCCGGAAGAGGTGCACGGGTGGGATTTCCTGGAGCGCAGGTGGGTGGGCGCAGGCGATGGCTCCGCCCCGGCCCCTGCCCTCCTCTCCGAGGGGTTCGAGGGCACGCCCGCGCTCGTGGTCGCCGGTGGCGCACGCTGGATCTTCTGGCATTCCGATCGGAGCGGGCGTCGGGAACTCTGGGCGCAGCGGCAGGACGGGCTCGACCCCGCGCCGCGCAGGGTCATGCTCGACACGGTGGACGACGCTGCAGAGCTCGACTTCCACGACGAGGACCCGGCCCCGCTGGCCGAGGGCGCGGCAGTGCGACTCTTCTGGAGCTCCAACCGCGAAGGACAGTGGGACCTCTGGGAGCGGACGCTCGACGGCTTTCCTGCCGGGCCCCCGCACCGCCTGACCGATCACCTGGCGGACGACCGCAACCCGGCCACGGTGCGCGACGGGGCCGGTCGCACCTGGCTCTTCTGGGAATCCAATCGGCGCGGCCCCACCGATATCTGGGCGCGCGTCGAAGACGGGGTCTGGGGACTCCCCTTCCGTCTCACCACGGCGGTCCGCCACGACGCCATGCCCGCCGCAGCCCTCGACGGCGCCGGGCGGCTCTGGCTCTTCTGGTCGGCCGATGAGGGCGACCGGCGGCTGATCCGGTACCAGGTCCTCGAGGGGGACGACTGGAGCGAGCCGGAGATCGCCGTCGAGCAGCTGGACGGACCGTACCGCGATGAAGCCCCGGCCGCCGCCTTCCATGACGGACGCCTCCGCCTGTTCTGGCACTCCAACCGGAGCGGAGGATGGGACATCTGGAGCCGTGACCACACCGGCGGTGCCATGGACGATCCGACAACCTGGACCGACCCGGTACGGCTGACTGATCCCCCCGAGGCGGATGCGGGAGCCGCCGTGGTGGAGGAAGGGGGCACACTGCACCTCGCATGGCGTTCGCAGCACCGGGCTCCGCTTCATCGCTCGCGCACCCTGGACACCGCGGACGCCGCAGCGCTCTCCCGCCTCGGCACGTTCGAGGACCGTGCGCATTACACGTACGATACCGCCACCCGGAACGAGGACCACTTCGCCCGGGACACCGTGGGGGTCTATCTCGATGCGGAGTCGGGAACCCCCGAGAGGATCGAACGGGTGATCGCGCGCGCCCGGGACTTCGTGGACCCCTTTCGGCCGGTGCAGGTGCGGTACGTCTGGATCCCGGTCGTTCATGCGCACGAGGATGCGATCCCGACCGACGCCGTGACGGCTGAGGAGTGGGAGGATGAGATCACCTGACCGGGTTGCGAAGGACGCTCCGGCTCAACCCCAGTGAGGCCATGGCAAACATATCGAGGGACACGTTCAGTCTGACAAACGTGATGCACCAGATGCTCACCGGGGAGCAGGTTGGCGAGCCCCGGCACTATGTGGGACTGCGAGTGGAGCAGGGCGTTCCCGTGCTCGATGCCGACCTGAACGAAGCGGCGGACATCGAGCGGGTGGCCGCCCGCCTCCAGCTCGATCGCTTCTTTGGAGACGGCATCCCCTTCCAGAACGAGGGGTTCCGGATCACCGCGATCGAGCAGCACAACGACTTCGTGATCCGTCCCGGGGTCGCCCTGGTGGGGGGCATGCTCGTGGTAAACCCGCACCTGAACCTGCGGTACACCCAGCAGGGGGATGCGCATGGCACAGCCGTACCCGACCTGGTGCCTCCGGAGGAGGATCCGCGGACCGACCTGGTCTACCTCGATGTCTGGGAGGAGGAGGTCGCGGCCAGCGGACACCCCCGCGCGGATGCGCGCCTGATGGACGCCCGGATCGGCATGGAGACGGCGCGCCGCATCGAGCGGCGGTGGGCGGTGCGGGTGGCCCCCGCCACCCACGCGATCGAGGATGTACCGGTACCACCGGGACACCGGACCATGGCTCTTGCCCGGTTGAACCGAAGCGCCGACGGACGGATCCGGAGCACGATGATCGTGGACGAGCGGCGCACGGATCTCAACGTGGCCCGCTACCTGAAGGTCCCCCTCCGCGCTGCCCGCGGCGGCACGACCATCGATAGCCGATCCTTCGCCGACCTTTACGACAACCTCCGGCGAATCCTGACCGGCCGCATCGCCCGCGAGATCCTCTTCCTGCCGGCGGCGGATCACGAGCGTACCGTGGTCCTTCTCGCCGCCCAGCACCTCCTGCAACACAGCTCCACCATCGCCCTGCAATCGAGGACGCACAACCTCAACCGGGAAGACGCGGTGGAGGCCTGCAGAGCGGCAACGGAAGGGCAGGAGGAGCTGCTCGACGCGATCGAGGAGCACAGCGCCGGCATCCCCGGCGTCAACACCTTCCTCACCCGATACCGGACGCGGCTCGACCCCCTCCGCACCCGGGTGGAGGATGGCGATCTGGTTGGTGCGTACGAGGCGCAGAGCACGATCAACTCCTGGCTCGCCATCCCGCTCAGCGATCTGCCAGGCGGGAGCGTGGTCGCCGCGTTCCGCGAGGTCGTCCCGGAGACGGCGCTGGCCCACGGGGTCATGGCGGTCTTCACCATGGAGGTGAACAACCAGCTGGCGGGGAATGCGCACGACGAGGAGATCTTTGACCTCAGCGTCGAGCAGAGTAGCGGCCTCTGGACGATAGGAGAATTCGACGCGGAGATCGCGGTGGAGCGCAACGGGAGTGCGACGTTCACCCTCGAGGTCGTTCCCCACAGCGCGGATCCGAGCTGCGTGCTGACCGTGACCGCGGTGTCGCGCAGGAACCCGGCGATTCGCTCGGCGCCCCGGATCACGCTGCAGATCGGGGCGCTTCCTCCCGTGGGCCGCACCCTCGCCTACCCTGGTTCCTTCAACGACGACGGTCGGATCAACCTGCGGGTCGGGCAGCTTTCCGGCCCGGGTGGACGCATTATCCCCCTGACGCTGAGCAACCGCTCGACCGAGCCGGCGGATTACGAGATCGAATGGTTCGTCGAGCTTCCGGATGATGCGGACACGGACGACTGGCCGATCGATGAAACAGACCGCAGGGGAAGGCAGTTCTTCACTGCGCTCGACCCGGGAGTCAATCACGAGGTCATCTCGCTTCGCGGACCCGCCGGCACCGTCGGGATCGAGGGTGAGCTCGTCCTCCTCCTGACCGATCCGGAAGAAGAGCTGCGTCTCCCCTTCGTGGTCATCGACTAACCCGAGCCCACAGAGAATCATGCCTTCGCTTCCGAACGCTCGAGCCTTCCGCCGATTTCCGGCGCTGGCTGTCGCCTGCGCCATGACCCTTGTCTGCCTGGCTCCGGTTCCGGGCAGCGCCGAAGACCCGGACCGGCCGGCTGCATCGACCCCACCGCCGCCGATGCAGATCGTGCCCCGGCTACCTTCGGGAGCCTCCATCACCATCGATGCAGGTGATTCCGACTGGACATTCGAATCACTCGAACTCGGCATCATCGCAGAGGGCGAAACCGTGGGGACGGGGCGACTGGTTCTGGACCCGTCATCGGTGCCCGGTGAACTGGGCGCCCTCTATCTCTTCTTCGAGTTCGAACCGTCCCACCGCAGTCCTCAGGACGAGTTCCGGTTCTTCTTCGAGGTCGCCTCGCCGGCCGCGGGCAGTCCCGAGGTCATGGGCGTCCGATTCCGGCGGGACGCCCAGCAGTCCAGGTTCCTCATCGGGCTCGATTCGGTGGCTTCGGACGGCCTCGCGGCCAGTGACTTCGCGATCAATCCGCAGACCGGATCGGGAGGATGGCGGGTCGAAGCGCGACTCGACCCGGCCGTCTTCGGGATGAACGCCTTCGCGCACGTCACCCGGGCGTTCGCCGAATCGCTGGATGCCGACGAAGACTTTGACTTCACCAATGGCTTCTGGCCGGCCGACGGGGTGGCGGCAAATCTCGGCTCATGGGCACCGCTCGGCCTCCGCTACCCGATCGATGTCGCTCTCTCGCTCGACTTCTCCGGGAGCATGCGGATCACCGATGGACAGCCGCAGAATCGGTGGCAGCGAGCCACCCGCGCCGCAGATCTCTTCGCGGCGACCTTCAGCCTTCTGAGACAGAGCGACTTCGATGACCGGATCGGACTCTCCCAGTATTCCTGGGGATGCGGGGCCCAGGGGACCGACGACACCGGCGCGCTCGCCGGATCCGGCATTCCCGGCAACCTGATCGCAATCCCTCCCGCGCCGACGGGGAGCGCGGCCTTCACCGTGGGTATCGATGCGCCCGCGCCGAACAACTGCACGCCGATCCTTCGGGGGCTCGAATTCGCGCTCGAGAACCAGCTGGGCTTCGCGGGGCCCAGCGAGGCGCTGCGAGAGCGATTCGTCGTCCTGCTGAGCGACGGCCTTCACAACCGTCCGCAGCCCTCGAATCAGGTGCAGCTGGACAACGAGTTCACGGCCGGTGAACGCGACTTCGCGCATGTCATCACGGTGGCGATGGGCGGAGACGGAATCGCGGACACGGAGCTTCTCGACGGCATCTCCGATGCCTTTGGAAGCGGCGAACTCGCGAGCTTCCGCACGGCGACCCAGTTCAGTGACCTGCTCTCCACCTATGTCGAGGCGCTGAGCGAACCGCTGGGATTCGAGGTCGTGCCCCCGGTCGGCAATCAGTTCTCGATCGGCGAGCCGCGAAGAGTGGTCTTCATCGGGGTCTGGAATGACCCGACGCATGCCGGCGATCTGAATGCAGTGCACACGGGAACTTCCGAAACAGTCGGCGGATCGGTCTCCAACACCGCGGTCGGATACGCTGCGGTCACCGTGGAAGGGCCGGCGGGGGGTACGTGGACGCTGCAGCGGCCCGGGTCAGGGTCGCTCCCCGACGTCGCATTCGCGCTCTCCAACCGGCGAGTCAACGCGCGCTTCTTCATCGAGCAGCGGAGCTACGGCACGGGCGAGCCGATGCGGCTCCGCGTCGGCCTGACCGACCGCGGACGGCCTCTCACCAATGCCGATGTCCGGGTCGAGATTGCGCGGCCGGGCGAGGCACTGGGCAACTACCTCTCCACGATACAGGAAGATTGCTCAGTCGGCCGACCGACGCTCCCGGGCCTTCGCGATCCCATCATCATCGATCGGGTGCCCGCGCGCACGACCACGCCGGAACCCGGGCGGGTCGGCGCGCCTGCCGACCCGAGCACCGGTCGTCACGCCCTGGCCGAAGCACACTTCCGGCGCTGCCAGAAGGAAGGCCTCGACCGACAGGATCTCGGCGAGACCCTTCCCCATATCGGCGACGGGATCTACGCCGCCGATTTCAGCGACACCAGTCTCGAGGGCAGCTACGACTTCCGCTTCACCGTGCGTGGCTCGACGGACGACGCGGTCGAATTCGCCCGCACCCGCCGCCTCTCCCAGTTCGTCCGGGTCAAGCCGGATGCGACGGCCACAACGCACGAGATCCGCACCGAGCGCCAGGATGACGGCTCCATGCAGTCCATGTACTGGTTTCTCCCGATGGACAGGCTGAACAACTACCTCGGGCCCGGATTCGGCGGGAGGTTCCAGGTGGAGGTGGTCGGTGGCACACAGATCGGAGAAGTGGTCGACCTCGAAAACGGGTATTACGCGGTGCGGGTCGAACATGGGGAGGACGACCCGCTCCCGGGAGTCGTGATCAGCCTGCCCGGAACCGATTTCGAGGTGGGCTACGGAGAGCGAGTGCCGACCGCCCGCCGAGGTGAGCTCGAGGTCTTCGGCAGCCATACCAGCCTGGACAGGCTTCTCCTCCCGGACCCGGTGCTCGGCTTCGGGTTCCGGGGAGCCCGCTCGATCTTCGGGCCGCTTCACGGCGAGGCCGAGGTCGGGGTCAACTTCCCGGGCACGGAAGACCCGAGGGGAGAGGAAATCCGGATCCTCCACTTCCTGGCGGGCCTGCGGCTGGATATCCCGCTGTCCCCACGGATCGTGCCGTCGGTTTCGGCGGGAGCCGGAATCCTGAACCTCTCCCACCTGGATCCGGAGACAACCCTGCTCCTCCATGCGAGCGGCGGGCTGACCTGGCATGCGAGTGACGCCATCGGCATCCGGGGCGTGGTCCGCTACCTCCAGGTCGGAAATGAATGGGAGTGGGGCACGACCAGCGGTGCGCAGTTCACCCTGGGCATCGTCTTCAAGCCCTGACGAAGGGGCAGAGCGCGCATCACCGACCGGGGGGCACCGGGACGCCGGGGCACGGTGGCAGAATCACGAAGCCGGAGGAGCGTATGGCCATGCACGGGGAGTACCGCGATGCCGTGATCGCGGCTGCGGGGCGAAGGCCTCATTGGACCCGATGGCGTCCGAACTCGATCGTGGAGTCGTGCTGGCCGCTCATCGCGGGGCTTCTCGGGAACGAGGAGGGGCTTCGCGGGATCCTCTACCTGGCGGTTGGAGAGGGGGACGCACGCTGGGATGATGCCCCCGCCACCCGCGGACCGCTCGCTCGCCATCTGCGCGAGGAGGTTGTGCGCGTTCCCATCGCGCCGGAGGACATCACCTACCTCGGCGAAGGTGACGAGCCGTCCCGCGAGCCGACGCCACGCCTCGAGATCAGGGTCCGCCTTGCCTGGGAGACCCCCCAGGTACTGCGTGAGTTCGGTGTCTTCGGGGGCGATGCCACGGAGGCGGCGAACAGTGGGCGAATGATCAATCATGTCGTGCACGATCGCCTCAACCTCGGAGAGGGGAGCACGCTGACCCGCCAGATCCGGTTCAGCTTCGGGCAGGGAGGGTTGGGCCACTGGCTGGACCCGGCGGAGCACTGGTTAGGGCAGGAAGACGCCCGACTGGTCGACGGAGTCGGCGATGCCATGGCGAGTGCGCTCCGAGGCCAGGGCATCCTGACCGTGAACGAACTGGCGGTGTGCGAGCCTCTGAATGATCGGGGTCCGATTCCGCTCATCCCACTCGTCGAGCTGCGGTCGAAGGCCAGGCTCGCGCTCCGCACCGCCGCCGAGATTCGGGTCTCGGACGGGTTCCTTCGACTCACCGCGTGGGAAGTCCTGCTGACCCCCACCGCGACACTGGCGCTGAACGCTCACGCCGACGTGACCGAGGCTGCATGGCTACGGGAGAAGATCGGAGCGCTCGAGGTCGCCCTCAACCACCACTTCCTGAGCCGGGTTACCGTGCGGGAGCTGGTGGGCCACCGCCGAGCGGGCGAATGATCCGCCGGCGCAGCCCCGATTGGCGCGGTTTCGCACCTCGCCCGGTCCCATGGCTCATCGCCGGACGGGAGATAATCTGCGCGGAGCTGGTGGCGGGAGTGGGGAACCGGAGGGTCGCTCTCGCCCTGGGGGGCGGGTGAGACCCCGGCCCCCGAGAGGGTGGGTCCGGCACCCTCGATCCCATGGATGGGGACGGCCGGCTGCCGAACTGCAACGCGGCATGCCTCCCCACCCCCTCGTCTCCCTCGGCCGGAAGATCGGCAACCGGACGGTGCACGCAATGACATCCGGGGACCTGCTGCCGACCCCTGCCCGGGTCGGAGCGGCGAACGACCCACTGGAGCGCGAGGCCGACCGGATCGCCGATCGGCTCGCTCCGGGTGCGCCGCAGACTGCGGTGCAGCGCCAGTCGGCGGACGGCGCCCGGCTTCCGGACCCGCTTCGGAACTACTTCGAACAGCGCCTCGGATCCGATCTGGGTGCGGTTCGCATTCACGATGGACCGGCCGCCACCGCCGCGAACCGGTCGCTCGGCTCGTACGCCTTTGCCCGTGAGACGGATATCCTCTTTGGCGCCGGCCGATACGCCCCGCACACGCGGAACGGCATGCGGCTCCTCGCCCACGAACTCGCCCACGTCGCCCAGCGGACCGGGGGGAGCGGGGTGCGGGAGGCGGCCCCGCGGGGTGCGGTGCAGATGAGCGGACCCGAGACCGAGGTCGCCACGACCGTGGAGGTGGAGGATGGCGAGACGGAGGTCCGGACGACCACGACAGCCAGGACCGCCATCCTCGAGGATGGGACGCTGGGGCCCTTCCAGCTGCTCCCCTCGGGGAGCGTGCGTTACGGCGCCACGATTGCCGGTCCGACGGATCCTCGCGCGCGTCAGGAGATGCTTCTCGCCCTGGCGCTCTTCCGGCTGCGGTGGCAGCAGCGAACCGCCAGGGGAGGGCGGATCGGAGGCGGGCTCGAGCTGTCCGGTCTCCTCTCCGCAACCGAGCTCGAGGGTGCGGTTTCCCTCGCCCCGAGCCTCCGGACACGATTCGACCTCTTCGACTACCTGTCGCCGCCGGTTGGCCCCGGGCAGTTCCGGTTCCGGCTGAGGGGCGAAGGGACCTACGGGGCACGGGGCGGCTCCGGGCTCCTCGGCGCCACCGGCGGGGAGGCGTATCGGCGGCTCCAGGGCTCCGCCATGGCCGGGTACCGGCTCGACATCGCCAATGTTCAGACTGAAATCGGCGTAACCCTGACGGCACGCTACCACGAAAACCTGGCCACCGGCGAGATCCAGCAGCCGATCATCACCGGGGTACAGCTCAGATTCACCTTCTGAGCCTGAGGAGGAGAGCATGGCCAGACACCCTGTTCGAGAGCGCGGCCGCCGCGGCCGGGAGAGTAGCGAACCGCGCTCGAACGGCCGGCAGGTGGCGCGCCCTGCCCACGCATGCGCCCACGCACGCGCGCCCATGGGGCCGTTCGGGAGTGCTGCGATCGGCAACCGGACGCGGCGGCGCCTGGCTTCGGGTGAAGTATTCCAGCCCAGGCTTCGTATCGGCGCGGTGGGTGACCCGCTGGAGCGCGAGGCAGATTCCATCGCCGAGCGGGTGGTGCGGATGCCGGCGCCGGGCGCTTCTCCGACGCTTCGGCCAGACGGCTGCGACCGCGGCCGCGGATCCGCACCGTTTCCCGCCTCAGCCGGGATGGCCGCGTCGATCGTGCGCGTACGCCGGGGAGGGGGGACGTCGCTGCCTCCTTCCGTCCGATCCTTCTTCGAGCCGCGCTTCGGGCAGGATTTCGCGGAGGTGCGCATCCACACCGGAGCAGACGCCGCCGCCTCTGCGGCGGAGTTGACCGCCCGCGCGTATACCGTCGGCCGCGACATCGTGTTCGGCCGCGGCGAGTTCGCGCCCGGCAGCGTGGCCGGCCGCCTCCTGCTGGCGCACGAACTCGCGCATGTGGTGCAGCAGGGGAACGCCCCCCATGGGGAAGGCAGCACCGTGCGGCGAACGGTGTACAATCACGATCCCGACTGGGCGCGGCGGGTAGCTGCGGCAGCCGGGGATCAGGACCGCATCGCCCTTCTGAACGAGGCCGCGGAAGGCGACCGCCGCGCCTACCCGAGCCTCCTGTTCCCGATCACGCCGCTGCCTTCCGAGGAGAGAGAGCGCCTCGCCTTCGGGGTGTACTATGACCCCGATCAATCGGACCCCGGCCTTCTGCACGCCCGTCCGAGGTTTTTCCGGCGCAGGATCCCCTTCACCGATGTCGTCATCTCCCGGCGATCGGAGCCCGCCCCCGCGAACCCCGACGTTCCGGGAGAGCCTCGCACCGGCTTCTACGTGACGCTGGGACCGGGTGCACTTTCCGAGCACAACGCGGCACATACCCAGCGCGTTCTCTACCACGAGCATGTCCATGTCCGTCAGCGCACAGGCCGGCAGGACCGCGACCTCCTGGACCCGCTCGGGGGGAATCGCGACCGGCAGTTCGTCTACGGCGCGGCGAAGGAGGCGCTGGCCCACGCCCGGGATTTCGCCCGATACTTCCGTCATCTCCATGTGGACGAGAGCGATCCATGGGACCGCGAAGACCGGGGACGGCGACCCCATGACGCGCTGTATTCGCTGATCGCCATCGAGCACGAGTACTGGCCGAGTCTGCTCGTCACCGGGGGAGAACGTGTGCGGGAGCGCGTGGTTCGGATCCTCGCGAGCGCTCCGGCGAACGACGAGGAACGAGCGCGCGCGCTCACCCTCGCCCGGCACCTCTCCGGGACGAACCGGGTTGGTCAGCGCACGGAATTCAGGCGCCTCCTGATCGAGGCCCTGGAATCCGACGCCGCGCTGCTCCTGGGGCCATGATCCGGCCGTCGGTGATCGCGCGGGGGCGGCCACGGAGCTTCACCGGGCGGCTCGGAGAGGGATCGTGGGGAAGCTCCCACCCGGTCGGCTGCGACCGTATTCAGCGGAGGCAAGGATGAAGAGAGAGCGGGAGTCCAACCGTCGCACCGGTCCGTCCGGGGCCGGGTCGGCCCGTTCCCACGTCGCGCTCCGTGCTGCGCCGGGCCCCGGCAGGAGTCCGATGTCCGTCCTGCAGCGGCACGCCGGGAACCGTGCGGTGGGAAGGATGCTCCACGGTGCTCCGTCCGAGGGAATGGAGTCTTCGAGGGAGCGGTCGTCTCACACCGCCTCCCTGGTGAGCAAGGCGCTGCTCGATGCAGGGCGACCGCTGGATCGCTCCACCCGCGCCTTCATGGAGGCGCGCTTCGGGCGCGACTTCGGAGGGGTGAGGGTGCATACCGGTCCGCGCGCCGCCTCATCGGCCCGCGCCCTCGACGCGCTCGCCTACACGCTGGGCGAACGGATTGTCTTCGCCAGGGGGGAGTACGCGCCCCACGCCTCGTCGGGCCGCCGGCTCCTTGCCCATGAGCTTGGGCACGTGTTGCAGCAGACCGGCCCCGGGCCGACTGGCGTCCCGCAGTCGACGCCGGTCCCGTCAGGGCTGCCCGTGAGCGCCCCGGGGGATCTTCTCGAGCGGGAGGCCCACCGCATCGCGGACGAGGTGCTGCGCGGCCCCGCCAGGGTGGAGCCCCCCGTTGCCACCCGCACTTCCCCGCTCATCCAGCGCACCAACGGAACGGGTACCGCCACGGTCCTGCAGGAGCGAATCGCCGACGCGCGGCGGGCGCTGACCGACACGGTGTGGGACCATGCGGAGGGGTGGCATGGCCTCAGGAGCGAGGCCGCCACCGGGAGCCAGGAACTGGTGGACGGGATCGAGGCGACCCTCGAGCGCTTCATCCGGTGGGCCGGTGACGAGGACCAGGCGCTCCTCGCATCACTGGAGTCCAGCTGGTCCCGGATCCTGGTCGGGCCGGTGGTCGGACGCGTCATCGGGGAGGCCGTCCCGGGGGTGAAGGGAAAGGTCATTGCCTTCGGCGCAGGCGTCTTCCTGGGCCACGTCTTTCGGGAGGAGAGTGAACGGCGACTTGCCGACGCCGCTGAGGCCAACCGCTTCCTCGCCGACCTGGGAGTCGAGGGCGCGAGGAGGTCCATGGACCTCGTTCGGGAGTACGGGCAGATCATGCACGACTTCGGAGGGCTGAAGGCGAGCATCCTGGCGCTGGTGGACGAACGGGGCACCAGCAACCGCCTGCAGCGGATCGAGCGGGATCTCGGCTTCCACGAGCGGGCCGTGCTGGCCGGCCGGGAGGGATCGGGAGAAGCCATCCTGGCGCGCTGTGATGATGCTCTTGCCTTCCGGGCCGAGTACCTCGACCTGGTCCGGCGGTTCCGGCAGAAGACCCGTGACCTGCGCGCCATCAACGAACGGATTCCCGCGGGGCGGGAGGAAGGGCTCCGCAAGCTGAGGGAGCGGTACGGCGAGATGCTCGCCACGGAGACGGGGACACAGCGCCTTCGCGGCCGACAGCTGGTCGGGCGCGGACAGGGGATCCACCTCCGCGGCGAGGTGGAGTGGTCACGTGAGGGGCCCTGGGGGACCTTCCGGATCTCCGCAGGGCTCCGCGAACTCGGCGGGATCCCCGCTGATCGCCTCACCGCGGATACGCGCGCCCACCTCGCGGGGCTGACTCCGCTTGAACTCTCACGGATGGGAGAGGGCGGCGCTGCGGTGAAGCTCTGGCTCCGGGAGGTGCGCCAGGCGACGCGGGGCGACCTCCTCGTGCGTCCGGGCGAACGCATCACGGTCCGCCACGAGGACGGCCCGTTCATCACCTGGCAGGATGGCCGTGCCTCCGTCCACGGGATCCTCATCCGCGAGCTCCGGCAGATGACCGCCAAGGGCTTTCTCGCCAACTTCCGGGGCCCATCTGCGGATGATGTGGCCACGACGGTGGTGTCGCTCATCGAATCGGTGCCCGTGCGGACCCTGGAGCGGGAGGGCCGGGAACACACATGGAGCTGAGGCCGAGGGGGACCGAGGGGCCGGCCTGAGGGCGCCCAGGTCTGCCTCGCCCCGCTCCGTCCCGCTCGTCCCGGATCTGCTGCTTGCCCCCCCAGGTGCCCCTTCCTACCTTGACGATCGGCTCCCCCGGGGCAAACCGACCCTGCGGGTGCCTTCGCGCGGGGCTCTGCCCATCCCCTCTCCGATGCAGCGGATGTCCAGATCCCAGGCGTTCCCGCAGATGCGGTTTCAGCGATCCCCCCCTCGCTCTTGCTCAACCTCCCGGCGGGTGGACTGAGGTGTGCGGCATCGCAGGCGTGAGCCTCCGATCCGGGAAGCCGGCCGACGAGTTCCTGGGCAGGCTCTCCCGCCTGCTTGCGCACCGGGGTCCCGACGGTGAGGGCGTGCATCGACATCGGGGATCGGCCCTGGTGCATCGACGGCTCAGCATCCTGGACCTCGAGGGTGGAGCCCAGCCCATCCCTTCCGAGGACGGCCTCTCGCACATCATTGCCAACGGCGAAATCTACAATTACCGCCGGCTCCAGGGGGAAATCCGGGGATGGGGGGTAAAGCTCCGGACCGACTCCGACAGCGAAGTGCCTCTCCATTTCTGGCGGCGATTCGGGATGAAATTCACCCGGCACCTGGAGGGGATGTATGCCCTGGCGATCCAGGACGACGAGAGCGAAGAACTGATCCTGGCCAGGGATCCTGTCGGAATCAAGCCGCTCTACATTGCGGAGACCGGGCAGGGACTGGCCTTCGCGTCGGAGGCGGGGGCCCTCGTCAAGTCCGGGTGGATCGAGGCAGAGGTGGAGACCGACGCCTGGCCCTCCTACTTCAACAAGCAGTACGTGGAGGGCCCCCTCACCCTCTTCCGGGGAGTCCGGAGAGTCGAGCCCGGCGAAGTGCTCCGGATTCGCAGGGGCGAAATCGTGGAACGCAGGTGCTACCCGCTCGAGCTTTCCTCCGCCACCCGGATGGGGGAGGAGGAGGCCCTCGCGGCGTTCGACCGCTTGGTCTCCGATGCCGTGGGGAGCCACCTGCAATCCGATGTTCCCTACGGTGCATTTCTTTCGGGAGGGATCGACTCCACCTGCGTCGTGACAAGGATGGCCGAGCTGGCAGGCGAGGTCCGGACCTATTCCATCGGCTTCTCCTCCGACACCGTCAGCGACGAGCGAGGGCAGGCACTCCGCCTTGCCCGGGCACTGAACACCTCCCATCAGGCCGTCGAGTTCTCCGAAGCCGACTTCTGGGAGCTTCTTCCCGAGATGTGCCGCGTCATGGATGACCTCGTCGCGGATTATGCGATCCTGCCGACCCTGAAGCTGGCCGCACTCGCCGGGGAACAGGTCAAGGTCATCCTTTCCGGCGAGGGGGGGGATGAGGGTTTCGCAGGGTACCCGTACTACAGCCTCCACGAACAGGGATTTCTGAGTCGCCTCCGCCATGGAGAGTGGTTCAGGAGCACGGGGAACGCCCACGGATTCGGAAGCCTCTTCCGGGATGCGCGGATCCCCGACTGGAGGGACGGACCCCGGCAGGCGCGCTTCGGGACTCGCGGACTCACACGACTCCAGCGCTTTCAGGCGCGGGACTTGAGCGACTGGCTCCCCGATGACCTGATGCTGAAGGTGGACCGCTGTCTCATGGCCCACGGAATCGAGGGAAGGGTGCCTCTCCTCGACCGAAGGCTTCTCGAGTTCGCCTTCGCACTCCCCGACGACCTGAAGATCCGGGGTGACCAGCACAAGTACCTGCTTCGGCGCTGGGTGGCCGACCATCAGCCCCAGCAGGAGCCCTGGGCACCCAAGAAGGGTTTCACCGTGCCGATTCGGCCCTGGCTGGAATCCCGGCGTGTCGAGATTCGGGACTACCTGGGGGGTCATCCCGGACTGGAGGACCTCCTGGTTCCCGACGCGGTGAACTCCTGGCTCGACACGCCCCTGGATCCACGTGGTGCGAAGCTTCTCTTCAACATCCTGTGCTACGCGGTGTGGCACGATCTTCATGTCGAGCGGACGTCTCCCCCTGAAGCCCTTCTCCGCCCGAGCCGGAACGCGGCGGGGATGGAGGGAGGGTAAGGGTCGCCGGAGTCCGGCCGTCGTTCCTGCCCGGACTTCGGGCCTCCCCCATGCGACGCAGGAGGGGGACGTGCGATTCAGGGCCACCACCCTGGGTCTTTCCCCCGAGGGTCCTGACCACGCTAGGGTCGGTCCGTCCATTCGTCGGTGCTGCGGCCGACGAGTCGGGCCAGCTCCGCCCCCGATGCGTCGGGGGCCTTTCGAGCGGCGCGCTTCTCGATCCCCCTCCGGACCAGGGCGGTATAGATCGCCTTCTGAACGGACTGCGGAAGGTATCTGGCAAGCGCGAAGTACGCCCGAACGGGACGAGTCCCTCCCTCCTTCACATGCCAGCGGCGAAAGAGGTTCACGCACTTGGGCACGGCGACGGGGCTGGGCTTCACGGGGATCTCCTCCACCTCCATCGGTCGCTGCGCCATCGGGGACTCGAAGCGGTCGTTGAACTTGGCGTGCCGACCGGTCCCGTCGAAGCCGCCGTTGAACACGAGCGTCTCGCCGGGATAGAGAGCCAGCTTCCCGTGGATGCAGGCGGTGGCCATCCAGCGCAGCGCCCACGAGTCGACGTTTTCCTGCGGGAAGAGGGAGCGCTGGAAGATCTTCGTCAGGGGGTCACTCCCCTGAAAGTCGAACTCGTAGACGAGGTTCCGGCGCAGAATCTCCGCGAAGGCCCGGTGCTGGTCGTGTTCGAAGAGCGCCCACTCCCACCGCCAGGTCCCCCATCCCCAGCAGAAGGCCCCCGGGAGGAAATAGGAATCCGGGAGTGCGCCCTCGACCGGAAAGCGGTACCCGCACACGCTGATCACCCGGTCGTCGTCACGATACCTCCGGAGCCCGGCGTTCATGAACTGGAGGAAGTGGGGCGAGGTGACCAGGTCGTCCTCCACGACGATGACGGCCTCGTGATGGGCCAGGGTCTCGTCGACTCCCGTGATGATCGAGCGAGCCAGACCCAGGTTCCGGTCCCTCTCCACCACCCGAACCTCCCGAAACCCCCTGGCCTTCTCCCGTGCCACCGCTCGGACCGCCTCGACCAGGTCCCGGTCCTCCGGGGCAGCGGGACCATCGCAGAAGACCGTCAGGCTGGACGCCGCAGCCAGGTCGTTGGCCGCCAGGGCGTCGAGGGCGCGGGCCGTGTGCTCGGGACGGTTGTACGCAAAGAGGATCACCGGTGCTGGATCGGTCATGGATCGTGTTCCCGGACGCGTGAAGCGCAGGTGGACCGACGCCGCCGGAGGCCGGTGAGGCTTTCGCGCGGGCGAAGGAAGGCGGGATGGTCTCGGAACGGGAGAATGATCCGCGCGAGCGGCACGAGGAACACGGCCGCCTCCCCGCCGAAACGTCGGAGCGCATGGAGCGCCACTCCCGGGCCGTGGCAAAGGTAGGCCGCGGCAGTTCCGACGGCCACCCCGTCGATCCCGCAGCCGGCCGTTCGGCGCCGCAGGGGCGCACACGGCGCCCCGGATGCGACCTCACGCATCCTCGCCTTCCTGCACAGCGGGGCGCCCCCTTGTCAACGAGCGCAGCGCCAGGAGATAGCGCCGGCGGAGGATCGTGAACAGGGAAAGGCGTCCGCGCCCGGGCATGCGCCGCAGGAACTCGCCGCTCACCCTTGATGCATGGAGGCCGAGGCCCCCTGCAATTTCCTCCGGCGGGACGGGCTGTGCGCCCCACCAGAAGAGCCGGTATCCGGTTTCGACCCCGGCCTGCACCGCTGCCGCGGTCCCGTCGTGCCGGGGGAACGCCAGGTGGAGTACCTCCTTGTCCAGCTCTCGCTCGATGATCTCTCGAGCGATTCGAAAGTCCTCCGTCATGGGCAAGGGCACCGAGCGGCGGCCCTGGTGCCCGGAATCCACGCCGGCAAGCCCGACCGGCTCGGGCCACCGGGGCACGTATCGATGCTCGAGGGTGTGCGACTGGAAGTCCACGAGCCCGGATCGGTGCATGTCGCGGATCTCGTCCCACGTGCATGGCCGCCGCCGGTCCGCTCCCCCGATGCGGGTGTGGAAGTGAGGCGAGATGAAGGCCACCGCCCTGGCGTCGAAGGAACGCAGGGCAGGAAAGACCACCGAGCGGAGGTTCACGCTCCCGTCGTCGAAACAGAGCACCACGGAACGGGGTGGGCAGGCACGCCGACCCTCGATGTGCCCCAGGAGGTCGTCGGCCGTCGCGGTGGAGTACCCGTTCTCGCGGAGGAACCGGAGGTCCGCCTCGATGCTGTCCGGCGAGACATCGTGATACCAGAAGGTCGGCACGCCCACCGGCTCGGCCGGGTCGCGGGCGAAGACGAAGTCCGGAAACCCGCCCCGGACCGCGGCGTGCAGTTCAGGCCAGTTCTTCTCCCATCGGCGGTGGAGGATCTTCACCGCGCAGGGCTCCCGCCCGAGCTTCCATCCGCCCACCCCCCGTCCAGGCGAGGGGTTCGGGAAACCGTAAGGTGCGGCAGCGGGCGGTCCTTCCGCCGACGAACGGCCCGCGCCGCCTCTCCCTCACCCCTGCCACCCGGATCACCGAGGATCGCCGTGTAGACCTGCTCGACCTTTTCGGCCGTCCGGTCCCAGGAGTACCTGTTCACGACCAGGTGCCTCGCCGCTTCGCCAAGGCCCCTGGCGAGACGGGGATGGTCGAGGAGGTGCCCGATTCCGTCCGCCAGCGCTTCCACATCCCCGTTGGAGACGACCCAACCGGTCACCCCATGCTCGAGGTACCCTGCGGAACCTGCAAACGACACGATGGGGCACCCGGCGGCCATGTAGTTCAGGAGCTTCTGAGGAATCCCGTCGCACTCCACCCGGGGGTTCACCGCCACGTCGGCGGCCCGCAGGTGAGCCGGGAGGTCAGCGAACCCAACCAGGACCACGTCCACGTGCGATCCGATCCCGAGGCTCCGGACGAGCTCGGCATGGGGACCCAGATCGGTCCCCGTGACGATCCTGAGCCGGAGGTCGTCCCTCCGGTCCAGGAGGATTCGAACGGCCCGCAGCAGGTGCTCCACCCCCTGGTAGGACGCAAGATTCCCCGCGAAGACCACGGTCTTCGTCTCGGTGGGGGCTGGGGGAACGTCGAAAAGAAGACTTTCCACGCCGTTCTGCACCACAGTGATCCGGTGGGGTTCCACCGCCCCGGTCTGGATCAGGCGGTCGCGGATCTCATCGGTCACGCTCACCACGTGTCTGGCCTTCCCCGGGAGACGCCGATCCAGGAACCGGCCGAAGCGTCGGAGGACCCTGGTCCCCGGGCCGAGGCGGTAGAACGGAAGCTCGGTTCCGAGAAGGGTGTGGGCATCATAGATCACCGGAGGCCTGTGTCGGGCCGGAACGGCGAGGGCGGCCAGGAGTCCCTCGTAGTGGTGGGCGTGGACGAGGTCGAAGGTCCTGTCGGCCAGCACCCGGCGGAGGGTCCGGCTGAGGAGGGGGTCCAGGGCGAGGAGCTTGACCCAGGTGGGTCCCGGTTCGACCCGCCGATAGAAGGACAGCTCGGGGATCCTGTGCACCCGGAAAGGGAGCGGCTCCCCGGTGTCGCCGAGGTGGTAGCTGATCACCTCCACATCATGGCCCCTTCGACTCAGCGCCTCCGCCATCCGGCAGATGCGGATCGGGGTTCCCCGGGGGTAGGGGAACGGGCATGCCGCCACCATTGCGATCCGCAGGGGACCTCCATGGGTCTCCGGACGTGCCACGAAGTCGCCCCGTCGCCCGGTCAGCACGGGTCTTTCCCGTCCGCGACCCTGCCGGCGTGTCCGGCGCGGATGCGACGGGCCCCGGGGAGGTCGGCGGCCCAGCCTTCGATGATCGCGAGGAGCTCAGCCTGGACGGAAGTCAGACTGAAGTCGTGGTTCGAACCGTTCACCACGCGAAACCGGAGTCGCTCCCCTTCGGTGCCCTCGGGAAGCCGGGGCCGGATCGTGCGATGGAAGTAGTCGTACCCCGGATCCCATTCGGAGTGGACCACCAGGACCCTGCGTCCGCTGCCGACAAGCGCGAGCAACCCCTCGAGCACCTCCCCCCGCGACCCACCTCGGGAAGCGGCTCCCTCTCTCCCCGGTGCAACGGGGCCGGTGGGAGGCAGCTTCCCGCTTCCCATCAGCCGCCTCCAGAAGTTCGGGTGGGAGAGGCCGAGTCGGATTCGGTACCGGAGCGGGACCCTGGGCGGTGCAGGGTTGACGAGCGCGAGGGCCGAGACCCGAGGGTCCGCACGGGCGGCGAGGTAGGCACCCAGGGCTCCGGAACAGTGTCCGATGAGAAGGAAGCACTCCGCCCCGTGTCGCTCCTCGAGGAAATCCATGGCAGTGCGCGTCTCGTGAACCCAGCGCTCCGCGGTGGGCCGGGCGTCGGGGGCCGGAAGACTGTCTCCCACGCCGGAGAGGTCGAATCGGAGGGCCGGGATCCCGCGGCGGGCAAGGATCCGGGCGGCGCGAACATGGAGGCGGTTCGGACCGACCCGATGGACGAGCCCCGCGTTCAGGAAGATGGCCCAGGGGGTCCGGGGGTCCACGGCCGACTGTTCCGCGAGGGTGACGATTCCCACCAGGGTCCGCCCCCGCCCGAAGGTCACGGCGGATTCATGCGAGGAACGACCGCTCGGAAGACCGGGCGGGCTCGGGATCGGCGTTGCCCTCGGTTCAGTATCCTGCACGTCTGAGCTCCTCGAGCAGCTCCCCCGCCGCCTCCTCGAGCGTCGGGGGATCGGGATTCGTCGGCCCGTTTCCGGTGGGCGGGTGTGCAGGCGCCAGTGCGGATCCGGGACCATCGGCTGCGTCCCGGGGTGAGGCCGCTCCGGCGCCCCCCCCGGTACCGGCCCCCCCGGCCGGGCTCTCCGCGTCTGCCCCTGCCGGGGAGAGCACTTCGCCGGCCAGGAAGTCGGCGAGGGCGGCGATGGTCGGGTACTCGAACGCGAGGGTGGGCGGCAGCTTGCGGTCGAGGCTCCTCTCGAGGTGGTTGCTGAGCTCGACCGCCATGAGCGAATCCATCCCGATCTCGGCAAGCCCCCGCTTCGGATCCAGGGGGGTCCCGGGATCCAGGCCCAGTACCGAGGCGACCCGACTGCGGACGTGCTCCAGGATGACTTCCCGGCGTTCAAGGGGATCTGCAGCCTCGAGGTCGGCGAGAAAGCGCGACCGCGTCGCCCCCTCCTCCCCCTTGCCCACTCCCCGTGCCTGCTCGTGTTTCTCGACCAGGGAACGGAAGATGGGCCGGCTTCGCACCTCCGGAGCGCGCAGGAAGAGCGGCCAGTCGAAGGGGAGGACCGCCGCCTGAACGGCACCGTCCGCCACGAGACGTCCCAGGCAGGCCCACCCCTGGTCCGGATCGATGAGCCCGACTCCGCTCGCGTTCCACCGGGCCAGGTCCTGCTCCTTCATTCGTGCGACCATGCCCACCTCTTCCCATCCGCCCCAGTTCACACTCAGTGCGGGGAGGCCCTCCGCCCGGCGGCGGTGGGCGAGGGCGTCAAGGAAGGCGTTCGCCGCGGCATAGTTGCCCTGGCCGGCAGAACCGAGAACTGCGGATCCCGTCGAGAAGAGCACGAAGAAGTCCAGCGAGTGGCCTCGGGTTGCGCTGTGAAGGTTCCAGCTCCCCGCGATCTTCGGCCGCCCGACCTGGTCGAACAGGTCCGGCGACTGACGGAGGAGCATCGCGTCGTCCACCACCCCCGCCAGGTGCAGGACTCCGCACAGCGGGGGGAGCGAAGCCTCGATGGCCTCGAAGACCCGGTCCACATCACCGGGGTCGGCCACGTCTCCCTGGAGGACCTCCACCCGTGCGCCCGACTCCCGGAGCTTCTCGAGGGTTCGGGCCGCCTCCGGAGACGGGGGGCTCCGGCCCATGAGGACCAGGTGGCGCGCCCCTCGCTCCACCAGCCGGGAAGCGACCAGGAGGCCGACCCCGCCCAGACCTCCGGTAACCAGGTAGGTGCCGTCTCCCCGCACCGGGAGTTCGCCCGCTCGATCCCCGCACGTGATCACGATCTTTCCGATGTGCCTGGCCTGGGCCATGAAGCGGAAGGCGTCGCGAATCCTCTCCACCGGGAAGGTGCGCTGGGGGAGCGGCTGGAATCGGTTCGCCTCGAACTCGGGCATGATGCGCTCGAACATGGCGGCGGAAAGGCCGGGATCCTTCTGGAGCGCCTCTCCGAGGTCGTACAGGTGGTAGTCGAGGGTCGGGTTGAACTCGGCCACCCGCTCAGCCGTCCAGACACCCCGCTTGCCGATCTCGAGAAAGCGGCCGCCGTCGGCGAGGACCTCGAGGCTGCGGGGGATGAAATCGTCGGCCAGGGAGTTGAGGACGATGTCCACGCCGCGTCCCCCGGTGAGCTTCGGGATCTCCCCGGCGAAATCCAGGGTGCGCGAGTTCAGGGCATGATGGACCCCGAAGGACCGGAGAAAAGACCGCTTCTCCGAGGTTCCCGCGGTGCCGAAGACCTCGGCGCCGGCCCGGAGCGCGATCTGCACCGCCGCGAGCCCGACTCCCCCGGCAGCCGCGTGAACGAGCACCCGGTCTCCCTCCCGGATGCCGGCCAGGTGATGCAGGCCGTACCAGGCGGTGAGAAAGGTGATGGGCACGGTGGCCGCCTCCACGAAGCTCAGCCGTTCCGGTTTCCGGTGGACTGCGGCCACCGGCACGGTGAGGAAGGAACGGAAGGCACCGGGTCCCATGGCCACCACCTCGTCGCCGACCTCGAAGTTCCCCACGCCCTCTCCCACCGCGGTAATCACGCCCGCACATTCGCTCCCGATGGGTCCCGGATCCCCGGGGTACATCCCGAGCACGTTCAGCACATCGCGGAAGTTGAGGCCGCTGGCCACGACGCGGACTTCCACCTCCCCCGGGCCCGGGGGGCGGCGGTCCGTGGGCCTTGCCTCCAGGTTGTCCAGCGTTCCCCGCCTGGTGACCGCTACCTCGAAGGGGCGGTCCCGCGGGAGGGGGATGGGGAGGGTGTCCGGTTCGTAGGCTCCCAGGCGTGCGGCGAAGCGTCTGCCGCCACGCCAGAGAATCTGGTCCTCCCCATCGGCGGCCGCCAGCTCACCGAGGATCGTCTCCACGGGATCACTTCCACCGGACGCCGGATCGAGGTCGAGGCACCGTGCATTGAGCTCCGGGTGTTCGAGCTGAACGGTCCGCCCCAGCCCCCAGAGAGGAGCCTGGGCCACAGCCAGGTCGCCGGCGTGTTCCGCCGTCGCGCCGGCGGCCGCCTGTCCGCCCCTGGTGACGAAGTAGGTGACGGCATCCTTCATCCCGGATCGGGCGGCGGCACGGACGAGCGCGAGTGCACTGCCGCAGGTCGCTCGCGCGCTGGCGTTCAGCGTGACCAGCGACGGATCCTGCTCTGCGTCCAGCGCGCGCAGATGGACCGCACCCCGGAAGGGAAGGTCCCCGGCGTCCCTCGCCTCCGCCAGCCGGGAAGCCACCTCCGCGCGTTCCGCCTCCTCGTTCGCCCCCGGTTGAACAAGGTGACACCGGTGGCCCCGGGATTCGAGGGTGCGGGCCAGCCTCTCACCCACGCCTCCCTCGTCTGCCAGAAGGAGCCACCGCCCCGGCTCGTCGGGCACGGACGACTGAACCGCCCCGGTCGGAAGGGGAGCGAGGGCCCAGCGAATGGTGTAGAGGGACTCGTCCCCTTCGGCTGCTGACAGCCTCGAGTCCCGGGCCAGGCGCCGGATCACGTCTCGGTGGACCTTCTGGAGCTCGATCCCCCGGACCTCGGCCAGCAGCACCCCACCCTCGTCACAGAGCTCCAGGTCACCCCGGAGGGAGTCCGTCCCCCTCGATCCGTCCGTGAGGATGGCCCTGCACCATACCGCTCGGGGACCGGGGCGGTGAACCCGGTAGCTTCCGATGGTCACGGGGACGTACACTCGGCCGTCCGGATCCGGTCGCTCACTGCCGGGGAGCGTAGCCCCCAGGAGCTGGATGCAGGCGTCCAGAAGCGGCGGGTGGACGAGGTACTGGCCCAGGTCGCTCTCCGCTCCCTCCGAGGCCTCGACCCGCGCCAGCGCCTCTCCGTCCCCGCCGAGGATCTCCGTGAGCCTCCGGAAGGCCGGACCGTACTTCACCCCCGCATCGAGGAGGCCGGCATAGTACTCCGCTGGATCAATGCTGCGGCGACACCGGTTGCGGCTCTCCTCGAGGGAGTGCCGCCCGGGGGCCTCCCCCCCGCCGTCGGCCCGCCGGACTCGACCCGAGGCATGGAGTTCCCAACGCCCCGCACCCGGGTCCGCCAGGCCGTAGACCTGGAAGCGCACACGGCCCTCCTCCTCCCGGAGCGCCACCTGAACCCGTCTTTCGCCCTGCTCCGCCAGCACGAGGGCCTTCCTGACCGACACCTCTTCAAGGGCGTGCGCGCCCGGTCCCCAGGCCTCCACGGCGGCGGCCAGCCCCATCTCGAGGAAGCCGGTGGCCGGCACCAGGGGGACGCCGTGAATCCGGTGGTCGTTCAGGAACGACGGAAACGCCGTCCCAAGCCGGCTTTCGAAGACCGTGTCCTCCAGAAACGGCGACTCGAGCCGGCGCCCCAGGAGAGGGTGTACCAGGGGGCCCGCGTCGGAAACCTGCCTGGCCGGGACGTCGACCCAGTAGCGGCTGCGCTGGAAGGGGTAGGTGGGGAGGGCCACGCGGCGGCGTCGATACGGCCGGTCGAAGCC
>REBP01000185.1 GCA_007692665.1 Gemmatimonadales bacterium
GTGCACGGCCTGCGCCACGAGGGGCTCTCGGCCTGGGCCTGGACCGCGGGGTACCACGTTCCCCCGGTGACCCTCACCGGCTCGGTGCGCGGGGACCTGGCCCACGTGGAGTGCATCGTGGGGGTGAAGACGGCCATCAGCGATCACCGTTCGAGCCAGCCCACCCGCGACGAACTCCTCCGCCTGGCCTCCGAGGCGCACGTCGGCGGCCTCATGACCGGAAAGGCCGGCATCGTCCACCTTCACGTGGGCGACGGACCCCGGGGCCTCGAGCCCATCCGCGAGGCGCTGGCGGCCTCGGAGCTTCCGCCCCGGGTCTTCCAGCCCACCCACGTGAACCGCCGAAAGGCCCTCTTCGACGAGGCCGTGGCGCTGGCGGGGCAGGGGTGCCACGTGGATCTGACAGCCTTCCCGGTGGAGGAGGGGGAGGACGCCTGGTCGGCCGAGGACGCGCTCCTTCGCTACCTGGACGCCGGCGCGCCACCGGAGCGGGTCAGCGTGAGTTCCGACGGGGGCGGCTGTCTCCCGGTCTTCGATGCCGAGGGCCGGGTGAGCTCCATGGACGTCGGCGCCCCCGGGGCCCTGGCCCTCACGCTGCGGGAACTTCTCCGGCGTGGCTGCGCGCTGGAGCAGGTCCTCCCGGCCTTCACGGAAAACCCCGCCCGCCTTCTCCGGCTCGCGGGCAAGGGCCATATTGCCGTCGGCGCGGACGCCGACCTCGTGGTACTCGATTCGGACGGAGGCATTCAGGACGTGATGGCGATGGGCACATGGCAGGTACGGCACGGAGAGGTGATGCGAACGGGCACGTTCGAGGAGGCGTCGGGCGGGGGCTCCGCGGGCGAGGTCTCCGCGCGAGAGGACTCCCGACCCGGAGGGACGCGGTGAGCCCGCCCCGGCCGCCGGAGGGCGGAGCCCGCGGGTGGATCATCCCCATCGGAGGCGGCGAGGAGAAGGTCCACAACCCGGTGATCCTGGAACGCTTCGTCGAGATCTGCGGAGGAAAGGGATCGAAGGTGGTGGTGATCCCCACCGCATCCCGACTCGAGGACACGGGCCCCCGGTACGCGTCGATCTTCCGCGAACTGGGGGCATGTGAAGTGGAGGTCATGGACTACGATACCCGCCGCGACGCGGACGAGATGGGCCGTTCCGAATCGCTCCGGGAGGCGGACGGGGTCTTCCTTACCGGGGGGAACCAGATGCGGCTGGCCACGGGGATCGGGGGGACCAACGCGGCGCGGGCCATCCGGGAGCTGAATGCCCGGGGGGGCCACGTGGCGGGAACGAGTGCCGGCGCCAGCTTCCTGAGCGAGCACATGATCGCCTTCGGCGACGACAACCGGCGGCCCCAGGCGGGGTCGGTGACGCTGGCCCCCGGGCTCGGCCTCACGAACCGGGTGGTCATCGACCAGCACTTCACCCAGCGGGGGCGGCTCGGCCGGCTCCTGACGGCGCTGGCCTTCAATCCCTTCCTCATCGGGATGGGCCTGGACGAGGACACGGCGGCCTTCATCGGCCCGGACAAGACGGTGGAGGTGGTGGGGAGCGGGACCCTCACCGTGGTGGACACCTCCGGGCTCACCTTCTCCTCCATGGACCAGGCCGGTCCAAGCGACCCGGTCTCCCTGCTCGGGGTCGTCCTGCACGTGCTCATCCAGGGAGCGACGTTCAACCTGCACACCCGCGAGGCCTCGTCCGGGGCCCTCGCCCAGGGCAAGCGCTAGCGAAGAGGACGAGCAGAGAGGACCAGGACGCAGCAGGTACCGACACCACGCATCCACCGACGAGGCGCGCGCCTCCCTCGTCGCCCCCCATCCCCTCGCCCCCGGGAGCACCCAGGCACATGCGCATCCTCGATCGTTCGGTCTACGTCGGGCCTTCGCTGTACGCCCACTTTCCCGTCATCCGCCTCACCCTGGACCTGGGAGAGCTGGAGGCATGGCCCACCCTTCGGCTGGGGTCCGGGTTCGTGGACGGCCTCCTCGAGGCCCTGCCCGGGCTCCACGAGCACGGGTGTTCATACGGGGAGCCGGGGGGCTTCGTGCGCCGGATGACCGAAGACGAGGGGACCTGGCTGGGGCACGTGCTGGAGCATGTGGCCATCGAGCTCCAGAACGCGGCTGGGATCCCCGTGACCTTCGGGAAGACCCGGGGAACGGGGGAGCCCGGCCTCTACGACGTGGTCTACGAGTACGAGCAGCGGGACGAGGGGATCGAGGCCGGGGAACTGGCCCTCCGCCTCCTGGCCTCCCTCCTCCCTGCGGAGCTCCGCCCCGAGGGCATCATTCCCGACGGATGGGGGCTGGAAGACGAGCGGGACTCCTTCATCCGCTTCGCCCAGCGCCGGGCCCTGGGGCCCAGCACCGCCTCGCTGGTCCACGCCGCCGAGGCCCGGCAGATCCCGTGGATGCGGCTCAACAGCTACTCCCTGGTCCAGCTCGGGCACGGCCGCTACCAGCAGCGCATCCAGGCCACCGTCACGAGCCGGACCCCCCACATCGCCGTGGAACTGGCCGGCGACAAGGAAGAGACGAACCGCATCCTGGGACAGCTCGGGCTTCCCGTTCCGCAGCAGGAGCTGGTGCAGAGCCCCGAGGGGGCGGCCCGCGCGGCGCGGCGCATCGGGTACCCGGTGGTGGTCAAGCCGTACAACGGGAACCACGGCCGTGCGGTGGCCATCCACCTCACCACCGAGGAGGCGGTTCTCGCCGCCTTCGAGGCGGCCCGGGAGGTATCGCGGTCGGTGATCGTGGAGAGCTATATTGCGGGCGAGGACCACCGGCTCCTGGTGGTGGACGGCGAACTGGTGGCCGCCACGAGGCGGACCCCGGGACACGTGGTGGGCGACGGCCGGCACACCGTGACCGAACTGGTGGAGATCGTGAACGCCGACCCCCGCCGGGGCGTGGGGCACGAGAAGGTCCTGACCCGCCTGGTGCTGGACCACCAGGCCGAGCGGCTCCTCGACATCCTGGGGTACACCGCCGAGACGGTGCCCCCCGAGGGCGAGGTCGTCTACCTGCGCTCCACCGGCAACCTCTCCACCGGGGGGACGGCCACCGACGTCACCGACATCATCCACCCCGACAACGCCGACATGGCGGTGCGGGCGATCCGGGCCATCGGGCTGGACGTGGGGGGCGTGGACTTCCTCACCGAGGACATCACCCAGCCCTTCAGGGAGCAGGGCGGCGCAATCTGCGAAGTGAACGCGGCGCCCGGGTTCCGGATGCACAGCGCACCGAGCGAGGGGAAGCCCCGGGACGTGGCGGGGCCGGTGGTGGACATGCTCTTCCCGACGGGGACCCCGGCCACCGTGCCCATCGCGGCGGTGACGGGAACGAACGGAAAGACCACCACGGCCCGGATGCTCGCCCACATCTGCAAGATGGGGGGGATGACGCCCGGGCTCACCACCACCGACGGCATCTACATCGACGGGCAGCGCACCGTGACGGGGGACATGACCGGCCCTGTGGCCACCCGCACCGTGCTCAGCGACCCCACCATCGACGTGGCGGTGCTCGAGATCGCCCGGGGCGGGCTCCTCCGGGCCGGGATGGGAACCCGGTACGTGGACGTGGGGGCGGTCCTGAACGTGCAGCCCGATCACCTGGGGATGCGGGGGATCGACACCGTGGAGGCCCTGGCCGAGGTGAAGCGGATCATCGTGGAGGTGGCGCGGGACACGGCGGTGCTGAATGCCGACGATCCGCTGGTCCTCCGGATGGCCTCGTGGACCGACGCGAAGCACCTCTGCTACGTGACCATGAACCCCGATCACGCCCTGGTCCGCGAGCACGTGCGGGCCGAGGGAAGGGCGGTGTCGCTGGAGAACGGCGTGAACGGGCAGATGATCACCATCTACGACCGGGGGGCCCACATCCCCCTCCTCTGGACCCACCTCATCCCGGCGACCATGGAGGGCCGCGCCCTCCACAACGTGAACAACGCCATGTTCGCGGCCGCCATGGCCTACTCCATGGGGCTCAAGCTCGAGACGATCCGCCAGGGGCTCCGGACCTTCGACACGACCTTCTTCCAGGCCCCGGGGCGGGCCAACGTCTTCGACGATCATCCCTTCAAGGTCATCGTGGACTACGGGCACAATGCCCACGCGGTGCAGGCCATGTGCACGCTGGCCACGGGGCTGGACGTGATGGGGCGTCGGCTGGTGGTGCTGGCGGGCCCCGGCGACCGGAGGGACGAGGACCTCCGCGAGATGGCCCGGGTGGCAGCAGGACGATTCGACCACTACATCTGCCGCCGCGACGACGGGCTCCGTGGCCGCGCCCCCGACGAGGTGCCGCGGATCATCGCCGCCGCCCTCCGGGAGTTCGGAGTGCCCGACGACCGCATCACGATCATCCCCGACGAGCAGGAGGCCGTGGAGGCGGGGCTCCGGATGGCCGAACAGGGAGACCTGCTCCTGATCTTCGTGGACGAGATCACCCGCTCCTGGAAGCAGGTGACCAGCTTCGAGCCCGGGGGGGATGCGGTCGCTCCGGCCCCTTCCGCCACCGCCGCATCCGCCACCGCCGCATCCGGTTCCGAAGCCCCTGGCGCCGATGCCCCTGGCGTCCCCGCCGCGCCGTCCACACCTGCACCCGCCCCGACCGCCGCCCGCCCCGCGCCTCCGGAGCCCTGGCCGGGTGAGTTCGGGGGCCTCATCCGGGATGAGCGCGGAGTGCGCCTCGCCCGGGAGAGCAACGACTGAACATGTCCGGCGCCTCGACGGAGCCGACCCCGGGCACGCCCCTCCCGCCCCTCTTCACCGACTCCCGGCGGCTCTTCGGACCGACCCCCTGGCTGGACGGCCCGGGGGCCGTGCTCGACGTCCCCGCCCCCCATGGCCACGACCCGACGCTTCTCGAGGCGTGGGCGGCGCGGGTCGACACCATGCGGGCCGTTCTGGGGTGGACCGCGGCGGCCCCGGGCGCCCTGGCCCGGCACCGGCATGCCCGGGGGGCGATCCTGGGGATCCCGGCTCCGCCACACCTGCTCCTGGCAGCCACCTCCCTGGCCGAATGGGCGCTCCAGGCCGCAGCGGAGGACCTGGGCCTCGCCTTCGACCCGGCCTCGCTTGAACCCGACGCCCTCCCCCTCGACGAGGCGGCCGCCCTCGCCGACCTCCGGGCGCGGGCCGAGGCGGAGGCGGATGCGCCACCGGACGACCACAGCTTCGAGACGTCGCCCCACATCGCGGTGGCCCTGGTCACCGGCTCCAACGGAAAGACCACGACCACCCGGCTTCTCGCGGCCATGCTCGGGGCCCACGGGCACACGGTCGGGTTCACCTCCACCGACGGGATCCAGGTGGGTGACGTGCGGGTGGAGACCGGGGACTGGAGTGGTCCCCAGGGTGCGGCGCGGGTGCTCGGCGAGCCGGCGGTGACGGCGGCAGTGCTGGAAACGGCCCGGGGCGGGCTCCTCCGGCGAGGGCTCGTGGTGGATCGGGCGGACGTGGCGGTCATTACCAACGTGTCCGAGGACCACTTCGGTGAGTATGGCGTCGACACGCTCGCCGACCTGGCGCGGGTCAAGGGGCTGGTGGCGCGGGCGCTCCGGCCCGGCGGTGTCCTCGTCCTGAACGGCGACGACCCCCTGCTGTCGCCGGACGGGCCCGACGACCCGTCCGTGCCCCCCTGTGCCCGGCCCTGCAGGGACGGCGTGCGGGTCCTGAGGTTCTCCCTGGCCAGACCGTGGCCGGGGTGGCTTCCGCCCCCGGAGGAGATCCCCATCACCGCAGGGGGCCGCGCGCGGTACAACGCCGCCAACGCGCTGGCCGCGGCGCTCGCCGCACGGGCGATGGGCATCCCCGAGTCGGAGATCGTTCGGACGCTGCGCCGTTTTGGAACCCGGCCCGAAGACAACCCGGGTCGGATGGTGCGCGAGGAAGTGGGTGGGGTGACCCTTCTCTTCGACTACGCCCACAACCCGGCCGGGCTCGGCGCACTCCTGGAGGTCGCCCGGGCCGGGTCCCCGGCAGGGGCCCAGGGCTCCGGCGGGCGCCTCCTCCTTCTCCTGGGGCAGGCCGGAGACCGGGGCGACGACGCCATCCGGGAGCTTGCCCGGGCGGCGTGGTCGGCGTGCCCGGACCGGATCATTCTGCGCGAGGTGACGGGCTACGTCCGGGGGCGGGCGCCCGGCGAGGTCCCCGGCATCCTGGCCCGGGAACTGGAGCGTCTGGGGTTCGGGACCGACCAGGTCCACACCCGGCTCGACGAACACGAGGCGGTGCGGGACGCGCTGGCCTGGGCCCGCCCCGGCGACCTCCTGGTCCTTCCCATTCATGGTCTCGCCGCCCGCAAGCGTCTTCTGGAGCTGGTGGCGGAGCTTCGGCAGGCGGGGTGGCAGGCCGGGGACCTGCTGCCGGGTCAGCAGCGACCTGCGACCTAGGCGTCCCGGATGAAGGCGGGGAGCCCCCGGACGATCCGCGAGGCCTTCCTGACGACCCTTGCCGCCCCGGATCCCACCCCGGAGGATGAGTCTGCCTCGACCTCCGGAGCGCGTCGTTTCGATGCCAGTTCCGCCTCGAGGTCCTCGGCCGTGTTGTGTCGCACGTCACACTCGGCGAGCGCGGCCCCGAGATCCCCCTCTGCCCCGATCCAGTTCCAGAAGGCGGCGAAGTCGTCCCGCAGGGTTTCCATCCGAACATCCATCACGTGACTCTTGTCGCGGAGGAACGCTCGGATGTTGGCGTTGGAGGTGTCGACGAAGTCGAGTCCGAGGACCATCAGGTCGACCTCGGGGGCGTGGATGTGGAATTCCTTCCGGTAGGCCTCGATAATCCCTACAGGGTAGCGCCGCGCCAGGCTTCGCGCGGTGGCCGCGCGATCCCGGGCAAGGTGGACGTAATGCGCCTCATCGCCGTACCTGTCTTCGAGTCGACCAAGAAACCAGGTGAGACGGTTGTCCACCTCGATGTGCCCGGAGGGATAGGCGAGGCGGCTGGGGCCGATGATGCCGGCACGGGACTCGTGCGCGGCCGAGTAGTTCGTGGCGTGACCACAGGCGCGAGCGAACGTGGTGGAACCGCAGCGACCCGTGTTCAGGACAAACACATTGGGCAGGTGGGACATGGGTGGGTTACCTGTGCAACGGCGATCATGGTGGAGGTCTCCGGTTTCCGTCCATACGGGCCACCCGCTCCCTGATCGCCCTGGGGAGAAAGCGACAACATGGAGAGATCTAGACATGTCGATTCCTGACGCCGCACCCATCGCGGCAATCGCTCGCGAGGCCGGCCTCGTCATTCTCGGCCACTACGGTGCCGGGAGCCCCGTCGAAATCAAGCCCGACGACTCCCCACTCACGCAGGCCGACCGGTCTTCGCACCGGCTGATCGTGGACCGCCTGCAAGCTGCGTTCCCGGGCCTCCCGGTTCTGTCGGAAGAATCGGCCGCCGGCGAGATCGTCGATCGCCGGAGCTGGGACCGCTTCTGGCTCGTGGACCCCCTTGACGGCACGAGGGAGTTTCTCAGGCAGACGGGGGAGTTCACGGTCAACATCGCGCTCATCGAAGGCGGAAAACCGGTGCTGGGCGTCGTCCACGTTCCGGCGCAGGACGTGACGTACTTCGCGCGGGAGGGGGAGGGCGCGTTCCGCAGGGACGGAGACGGGGAGCCCCGTCGAATCCGGGTCGGCGCCGCCTCGGCGCAACGGCTCGTCGTCGTTGCCAGCCGGGACCACGCGGGTCCGGAGGTCGCCGCGATCCTCGCTGCCATTGCAGCATCCGGCGTCGAGGCCGATTCGACGTCGATGGGGAGTTCGCTCAAGTTCTGCCTCATCGCCGAGGGAAAGGCCGACCTCTACCCCCGGACCGTACCGACGATGGAGTGGGATACGGCGGCGGCGCAGTGTATTGTCGAGGCCGCAGGCGGGCGGGTCACCACGCTCGACGGCGTGCCGCTGCGCTACAACAAGGAGAGCCTGCGGAACCCGTCCATCATGACCGCCGGGGATGCATCATTGGACTGGCGGCAGTATCTCGGCTAAGGTTCTGACCCAGGTTTCGATGTCCGTGCGCCTTCCCCCGCTCCCCTGAACGAACGATCCCCGCAGACCGGACCATGGCCAGTATTCCAGCGAATCTCCGGAAGGTCGGGAGAAATCTCGGCCGGACCTCCCACCTCAGGAAGCTCGAGGCGGAGGCGATCCACCTCATGCGCGAAGTGGCGGCACAGTTCGAGCGGCCCGTGCTGCTGTTCTCCGCCGGGAAGGACTCCATCTGCATGGTGCACCTGGCTCGGAAGGCCTTCCACCCGGCGCCCATTCCATTCCCCCTCCTGCACATCGACACTGGGCACAACTTCCGCGAGACGCTCCTTTTCCGGGACCGCCTCGTCGAAGCACTCGGCGTGACGCTCATCGTCGTCAGCGTCCAGGATGCGATCGACGCAGGGCGGGTGGTGGAGGAGACGGGACCCGACGCGAGCCGGAACGGGCTCCAGATCGTTCCGCTCCTCGACGCCATCCGGGAGCACCGGTTCGACGCCGCCTTCGGGGGCGCGCGGCGCGACGAGGAGAAGTCGCGCGCGAAGGAACGCTTCTTCTCCCACCGGGACCGGTTCGGGCACTGGGATCCGAAGAACCAGCGGCCCGAGCTCTGGAGTCTCTACAACGGCCAGAAGGGGCCCGGCGAGCACTTCCGCGTCTTTCCCCTGTCGAACTGGACCGAGATGGACGTGTGGCAGTACATCGCCCTGGAAGAGATCGACATCCCGTCGCTCTACTTCGCGCACGAGCGGGAGGTGCTCGACCGGCGCGGAACCTTCCTGGCCGTGACGGACTCGGTCGCCCCGCTCGACGGGGAGACGGTGAGCCGGCGCACGATCCGCTTTCGGACCGTCGGGGACGCCACCTGCACGGGGGCCGTCGAGTCGGCCGCTGCGACCGTCGAGGAGATCATCGAGGAGGTCGCCGCCGCCCGCATGACCGAGCGAGGGAACCGCGCCGACGACCGCCGCAGCGAGGCCGCGATGGAAGACCGGAAGAAGCTGGGCTATTTCTAGAGACCAGGGGAGGAGCCCGAGGATCGGTCGACCTGCCCGCTGAGCACCCTGGGGAAACGATCAGAATGACGAACGGAAAGACGACGGAGGTCGCACCGGCAGGAGCCGGCAGTGCGGGAGCGACCGCGCGCGGGTACCTCGACATGGATCTTCTCCGGTTCACGACCGCCGGCAGCGTCGACGACGGCAAGAGCACGCTCATCGGCCGGCTGCTCCATGACTCCAGGGCCATCTTCGAGGACCAGCTCGACGCCATCGAGGAGGCCACCAGGCGCCGCGGAGACACGGGCCTGGATCTCTCCCTGCTCACGGACGGTCTTCGCGCCGAGCGCGAGCAGGGGATCACGATCGACGTGGCGTACCGCTACTTCGCCACGCCCCGCCGGAAGTTCATCATCGCCGACACCCCCGGCCACGTGCAGTACACCCGGAACATGGTGACGGGAGCCTCGACGGCGGACCTGGCCGTCATCCTCATGGACGCGCGCAAGGGCGTCCTCACCCAGGGGAAACGCCACGGCTTCATCGCCTCGCTCCTCCGGATCCCCCGCGTCGTGGTCGCCGTCAACAAGATGGACCTCGTGGGCTACTCGGAGGGGGTCTATCGAGAAATCGTCCGGGAGTACACGGAGTTTTCGGCCAAGCTCGACATCCATGACATCACCTTCATCCCGCTCTCGGCGCTCCGAGGGGACAACGTCGTCGACCGAAGCCGGAGGATGCCGTGGTACAACGGGGTGACCCTCCTCCACCACCTCGAGAACGTCAGTATCTCGGCGGACCGGAACCTGGTGGATTTCCGGTTCCCGGTGCAGACCGTGATCCGCCCGCACCAGGACTTCCGTGGATACGCCGGAACCGTTGTCTCGGGCACCGTGCAGCCCGGCGAGGAAATCGTCGTACTCCCCACGGGCAGGACCAGCCGCGTGGAGCGGATCGTGACGGCCGACGGCGACCTCGAGCGGGCAGAGTCGGGCGACGCCGTGGTGCTCACCATCGCCGACGACGTCGACGTCGGCCGGGGCGACATGATCGTCCGGAAGAAGAACGTTCCGCAGGTGGGCACCCGGATCGACGCCATGCTGTGCTGGATGGATGAGGAGGTCCTCGACCGGAGCCGCCACTACCACCTCCAGCACACCACGCAGTTCGTGCAGGCCCACGTCGAGCGTCTGGAGTACAGGATCGACGTGGACACCCTCCACCGGGAGCAGGCGGACACGCTCGGTCTCAACGACATCGGTCGGGTCCGGATCGAGACCGCCAGGCCGATCTTCTTCGACTCCTATGCTGCCAACGGCGCGACCGGTGCCTTCATCCTCGTCGACCCTCGTTCCAACCGGACCGTCGCCGGGGGGATGATCCGGGGCGCCGTTCGCGATGACGTGGTGGAGCAAGGCAGTGAGCACCCCGGTGTGGAAGAGGCGCGGACGTCCCCGAACGTGAGGTGGGAGGGGTGGAACGTGGACCTCGCCGAGCGGGAGTCCCGCAACGGGCACCGTGCCGCCGTGGTATGGCTGACGGGACTCTCCGGTTCGGGGAAGAGCACCATCGCCCGCGAGGTGGAACGCCGCCTGTTCGAGGCCGGTTGCCAGACCATGCTCCTGGACGGCGACCATGTCCGCCACGGGCTGTGCGGGGACCTCGGCTTCACGCGCGAGGACCGAACGGAGAATATCCGGCGGGCAGGAGAACTGGCACGGCTGTTCTTCCACCAGGGGTGCATCACGCTGTGCACCTTCATCTCGCCGTACCGGGAAGGCCGCGATTCAGTACGCGCGATCCTTCCGGAAGGTCGCTTCTTCGAGGTCTTCGTGGAGGTCGACGTGGCGACGGCCAGGGCGCGGGACCCCAAGGGGCTCTACGCGAAGGCGCTCAGGGGCGAGATCGACAACCTGACCGGGGTCTCGGCCCCCTACGAAGCGCCCGAGGCGCCCGATCTCCGGCTCCGCACGGCGGAGCTGAGCGTGGAGGAGGCGGTGGACCGGGTTCTCACCGGACTCGCCGAGCGCGGGATTCTTCCGACCCCGCCCGGGGGGCCTCTCGTCCCTCCCCGTGGCTCTGCTCCTCGGGGGTGACGAAGGGCATGTCTTCGGCACACCGGGATGGAAGTGAGCGTAGCCGGGCG
>REBP01000127.1 GCA_007692665.1 Gemmatimonadales bacterium
TCGGATCCTGAACTGATGTCCAGTCCAGCTGCCCGTTGTGGGACACCTTCGAGATTACCCATCGGAACTTCCCCGAAGTTTCGCGAGGGATGTCGTCAACCATTTCGAACCGGATGGTGATGCCCGGACCCACCCGCTCCACGAGTCCAATCCGGAGAGACTCGAGGTCTTCGTCGGAAAAGCTGCTGGAGGCGACCAGGCGAACCAGGATCAGGTCCTGTCGTTCCTGGATCACCTGCGACTTCTCGAGGGTGGAAAAGGGCTTGAATGGATGCGTGAGTGAAGAGGGCGAAATCATCCGACCGCTCGGGGTGACGATGAGGTCCTCGGCCTTGGTCGCCACGTCGGCGATGCGGCGCGAGGTTCGCCCGCACGCGCAAGGCTCAAGCAGAATCCTGGAGACATCGGACGTCCGATACCGGATCATGGGCATGGCCCGATTATGCAGGCTCGTGCCGACCAGGTACCCCCATTCGCCGTCGGGAACCGGATCTCCCGAGGCGTCGACAACCTCCACGTATCCGTAATCCTCCGCAATGTGCTTCCCGGCATGTTGCTCGCACTCGATCCCGAAGATCGCTCGCTCCGCATGCCCATAGAAGTCGTGGATCGAACACCTGAACCGGTCCTCGATGAGGGCCTTCTGAATCGGGTGCAGTGTCTCGGAGGAGGTGAACACCGATTCCATCTCGAGCGTCTCGTTTCTCCGGGCAAGGTGCTGGGCCAGAATGAAAAGAGTGGAAGGGTATCCCTCGAGAAACGTGAGTCCGGAGCGTCGGATGTAGTCGACATAGGATACGAGGAACCGTTCCTCGAGGTGGAATGTCGAGAACCAGACCTGGCGCTGCACGCGGTTCCTCCGCCAGAACGGGGGGGCCTGCTGGGCCATGGGCACCACCACTCGTCCCAGGAACATGCCGATCCAGGCCTGGCCGGGTCGTCCACCCCACGCCTTCTGCTGCAGGTCCACGGCGTTTGTGGCGATGCACGTCCCGCGGTCATACCAGAGCCCGAGGGGCGAACCGGTCGTGCCGCTCGTGTGACCATGAACCCACCCCAGCGCAGGCCTCGTCCGGGTGAGCAGCCGTGCACCCTCGGTCCGAACCGTTTCCTTTTCGAGGAGGGGAAGCGCGGTCAGGTCCGAGACCTGACGAATATCCGATGGCTTGATCCCGAGATCATCGAAGAGCTCCCTGTAGTAGGGGCTCCGCTGGCCCGCGACGGACACGATCTCGCGAAGGCGAGCATCCTGGTGAGCCCTCATTCGCTCGCGCGGCCAGCGCTCCTGTGCACGGATGCGCACGAGCTCACGGGCGACCGCACTGCCGTAGCGATGCGCGCCAATCAAGAGTCCATAGGCGTTCAGGCCCAGTTCCTGAAGCCAGATGGGACTCTTCTGGTAAACGCGTTCTATCGAAATGGGAATCTCCGTTCAGGGCCATGTTCGAATCAGCATAACCCCGGGGGGTGACAACCTCAGGAATCAGTGCCGAACCGCCTAGTCCCCGCGCTTCCGTTGGAGGGGAGCCAAGCCAACCGTGGGAGGCCAGTCCTTGTATCGTCCCGCAAGCATCTTGAGCCGCACTGCCACGACCTCCCGGGCCATTCTCGGTGAGTCGCGCAGAACGCTGATCCGGGATCCATCCACATGGGCCCAGTTCACCGGGATCTCGTCGATCCGGAAGCCCGCGCGTTGAGCGAGAAGCATCGCTTCCACGTCGAACCCGAAGCCGTCCACGGTGATGGCCTCGAAGAGCGGGTGGGCCACTTCGGCGCGGAAGGCCTTGAACCCGCACTGGGTATCGCGGATGTTGCGAACGCCCAGTATCGACACCATGAGGTGAAAGGCTCGCCCAACCAGGCGCCGCCGCAGATTTGTTTCCACGTGCGTGTCCGAGCCCGCGAGGGCGCGGGACCCGATGGCGATATCGGCGCCGTCGTCCAGCGCCCTGCTCAGGCGGTGAATCTCCTCGATCGGCGTGGCACCGTCGGCGTCCGTGAAGAGGATGCGTTGCCCCTGCGCCCCGAGAATTCCCTGACGCACCGCAGCCCCTTTCCCGCAGTTGCTCGGAAGGGAGTCCAGCTTTAGGGCCGGCCAGCTCCGGGCCAGTTCCGTCACGAGGCGTGGGGTCCCATCCACCGACCCGTCGTCCGCCACGATCACCTCGACGGTCCAGGGTACCGTTTCGAAGAAGCTCCGGATCTCCTCCAGATATCGAGGAAGACGGTCTTCTTCGTTGAAGGCCGGAATGACCACGGACCAGTCGAAAGTGCGCTCAGTGGGCTTCATTGTCAAACCCCGCCGCTCTTGGGACAGACCTCATTCACCATACCTCATGCCGCTTAGGGAATTCCAGATACGCTCTCCTGCCATGCGCTCGATTCTCCGCTTCCACCTCCAGGACCAGCCCTGGAGGCCAACCCGGAACGGGGACTCCAGAAACTGGGCGGGGCTCGGGCCTCCATCCCCCCTGACCTCGATTCGGCAGATGCGATCCACGGGAAGTTCCGGAGTCAGGTAGCAGGGGGCGGAGTTGAAGACCTGCACGAAACCGAGCTCCCGGGCGGTGACCAGGGTTTCCTCGTCGAATCGCCCACCGGGAAGCGCGAGCATGGGGACCGCTCCTGCACTGATCGTGCGGAGTTCGGCGATTGACCGTGAAAGGTCAGCCCGGGCCACCTCCCGCGGAACCCGCGTCATGAGCGGATGCTCGTGCGAGTGCGAACCCACCCGCATTCCTGCCTCCAGCATGACTTCCACGTCGTCCCGGCTGACCCAGCCCTCCGCATCCAGAAATCCCGTCACGACAAAGTAGGCAGCCTGCATCCCCATGGTGCGAAGGGGGGGAACACTGAGCTCGGAGTGATAGGACGGAGTCTCGGCGTCGAAGGTGATGAGAGCGACGCGGCTGCTGTCCGAGCACCATTCGTCGATGGCCCGTGCAAGAGTGGCCTCCCCGGGGTCTGCAAGCTGGGGATCCACCACGTTCACCCCTGCCTCATGAAGTTCCTCCAGGTGCCGCACGAAATCCGAGTGTCGGATGTCGAACCTGCGGCCGGGTGCCGAGTCGGGCACGACCGCGTGGTACATGAAGGCGCCGACGCGGCAGTCCGGGGCCGCGTTCTGCCGCCACTCGACGGCCAGCGAAACCGACGCCACGAGAACAGCGAGCCCGACCAGTGCGAGGAGCACGCCGAATACCGGCTTCCATGCGTTTCTCACTGGACGAGGTCGCCACAACGATAGAGGATCACTTCGTACATTCGGAAATCGAACCGTCGGCCCTGGAAGTTCCGGGCTTCCGCGCATTCCCGTGACAGCCACCGACGGCCCTCGTCCCCAAGGTCCCCGATGATCCCGTGCCGGCGTCGGGATGCAATGGCCCAGAAAGGCTCTCCACCCTCCAGTGTCTCCTGGAGGTAGTCGGGATCGGGATGAAACTCCCGGGCCCGGAGCTCCGGGGCGTAGTAACGCTGCACGACGACCGGCCATGCGAGCACAAGGTCGTTCGGGCCCCGCGCCCGGATCTCCTCGAAGGCGGGTCGATAGTCAAAACGGGTACCATGGAGAATCTGGGATGCGGTTCCCGGGGCCATTCCGGCAAGGAGTACGATGGCGATAGCGCCCACCGTTGCGACCCGTGATGCACCCGGAAGGTCATCGGCGACTCGTGCGACTCCGACTCCGATCGACACGAAGAGAAGCGGGAGCATGGCGGTTGCATAATAGGAATAGACGTCGGTGACCATGGCGGCAAGGAAGAGGATCCCCAGGGTCCCGGCAGTTCCGCCCAGAACCAGGAGGGCCCAGAGCAGGTCGGTCCGGAGTCGCGCGCTCCTGAGCAGCCAGAGCGCGGACACGACCCCGGCCACGAGGATCATCGGAGTAACCCATTCCACGATGGCAGGCAGGAGACGGACGACAGCCGTCCAGCCCCTCCCATCAAAGTTTCGCACCGCAGTCTCCCGGCCGACGGCCCTGAGAATGGCCAGAGCCACCAGCAGGAAGGCGGCGAACGGAACGGCGATTCTCGTGATCAGGGGGACGGTGGCCACCCCTTCCAGCCGTTTCCATGTCCACGCTCCCAGGACCGCCAGCACCGCCCCTCCGAAGGCGGGAAACACGAAGGTCGGATGCGTGGAAGCCCCGACGACCAGGAGAACGAGTGCAGCCAGGTGCCACCGTCGATCCGAACCGCTCTCGGCAGCCCGGAGGAAGCAGTAGAAGAAGCCGAGGGCGAGGAGGTAGACCAGCGAGTAGTAGCGCGCGGTGGACGAGACGTAGATGTGCCAGGGAGCGGCAGCCACGACGAGCCCGGCGACGACTCCGGCAAGGGGTCCTGCGAGGCGCTGCGCAACGTACCAGGTAAGGAACACGCCACCCAGACCGAACACGAGGGGGAGAACCCTGAGTCCGAGTTCGGTGTGGGGCACCACGAAAAGGAGCACGTGCTGCAAGAGGTAATAGACCGGCCGGGCATCGATACCCGGTTCGAGCGTCGTCGCGAAAAGGTCCAGCGACTCGTGGAGCGTGTAGAGTTCGTCCTGGTCGAACGCATGCGTCAGGACCCCGGGCAACCTGAGGGCAAGCGCCAGCCCGACGAGACCTGCGGGAACCCCCCAACCTCTCGCTGAAGGTCCCTGGCTGTGAGCCGGTCTCACCGACGGACCGAGGCCGCCACGTAGTGCGGTAGGGCCGCCTGTCGTGGCGGCAGTGGCGGCGACGCAGACGCAGCGTGGTAGGCGGCAGCCCCGGACCTGCGGGCAGCCCGGTGCTCCGCATCCAGACGCATCAGCGCTACACCCACCGCCAGCGGGGCCCAGACCATGGCCCAGTAGGCGTTCGACAGGAAGGAGCCCGCCGCGGCGATGCCGATGAGGCTGGTCAGGAGGCTGCTTGCCATCAGCGACGTCTCACGGTCCGTGCGCCATCGACTGCGGCGCTTGGAGATCCCCCAGAGCCCCCATCCCACGTGGCCGAAGAGGCCGATGAAGGCGAGGAACCCGGGGATCCCCAGCTCGGCACCCACCTGTACCCACATGGAATGGGCGGCGGAGTACTTCGTGCCGATGCCCCTGCGAATCCGCTCCTGGATCACTTCGCTCGCGCCGTCCGCCACGGGGAAGTTGTAGAGTCCCACGCCGGTGACCGGGTTCGCGAACATGAATCCCATGCCCCGCTTCCAGATTTCCACGCGTCCGCCCGGGCCGTCGTCCGTCCCGTACCCGTCGTCGAATTCCGCGATGGATTCCATGCGCTCCCAGTACGCGGCGTCGGCAGTAAAGGCCAGCCCGATGCAGAAGACGCCCACGACGAGGATCTTGGTGGCGATCCGGATCCCCCGAAAGAAAAGGAGCATGAAGATCAGCACCGCTGCGAGCCCCAGGAACCCCCCCCGGGACTGGGTTGCCACGATGGCACCCAGTGCGGCGAAGGCGGAGAACCCCGCCAGGAGCTTCCCCGACAGCTTCTTCGAGGACACGGCAAAGAACACGAGGATCGGAAGCGCCGACACCAGGTACATGGCGGAGTCGTTGGGATCGTACCCGCCCGCACCGAACCCGCGAATCGGCACCCTGCCCTGGACCGGGCCCGCGAACGCGAAGACTGCACCACCTACCGCCGAGACAAGGAGGAGGCGGCGGATGTCCACAAGGTGCCGCGCCGACGCCACGACCAGCAGGAAGACCACGATCGTGATCCCGAAGGACCCGACCACGCCCCGGGCCGCCAGGCCGGTCCAAAGGGCGAAGGGCGCACCCACCCCCGCCCAGAACAGCGTGAATACCGCCAGCTTCACACCGAGCGGCAGGGGCCTCCCCAACCTTCCCAGGGGGTCGCTCCGAAAGAGCCAGACCGCGACACCTGCGAGAACGAGCAGCATTCCCGGTCGGAGGGCACTCAGCCCCGGCACGAACACGTGCACGCGAGCCTGCGCCACCAGCAGAAGCCCACCCGCGATCATCAGGAGCAGGTCCCACCTTGGGGGCGCCGCAGACGCGGAGCCGGATGGTGGAGCGTAGGGCGCGGTCGGAGCTGGGTGCATGGGGGAGGTGGGGGTCAGTGAGGGTCGAACGCCGGAGATTCGGCTATGGTAGCCAGAACCATGCCAAGGGCTGCCCGGTGGGATCTGCGCCCGTCAGGGCCACCGGAGCGGGGTCATTGCGACCCTTGCCCCGCCAGCACCCGGTGCAGCTCTGCCACAGCCCGGTCGATTCGCTCGTACACCTCGGCGAAGCGCGCGGTGCCCGTCCCGTAGGGATCGGGAATGTCGCGCAGGGGGATCGGGCCGGGGTCCACGTCTCCCAGGTGAACCACCCGCCGGCACCCGTGCTTCGTCCGAAGCTCCCTGACCTGCTCCGTGGTCATGGCGACCACCAGGTCGTGTTCCCCGAGCATGAGGGGGGTGATCACCCTCGACCGGTGGTCGGTCATGTCGAGTCCCCGGCTCTTCGACACCTCCTGTGCGTTTTCCGGCGACGGCCGCCCCGGAAGGATGAATCCCGCCGAGGTCACGCGGGATCCGGGGGCCAGGCCCAGCGCGCGCAGCCGGTATTCCGCGTAGGGGCTCCGGCAGATGTTGCCGAGGCAGATGAAGAGGACGCTCCCCGCCGGCGGGACCTCCCGCAGCGTCTCGAGGGCGCGGCGGCGGCGGCGCGGGTGGAGCACCTGCTCGACGCGGTGCATCCCCGCCCTGATGCCGCGTCGGAGGGGTCGCGTGATCGTGGCGACGCCCTCGATCAGGGCGTGCCGCTCGGGTTCTGCGTTGCTCATTCCGGTTGCCAGTTGATGCTGTAGCGATAGGTGACGAATCCGTCCACCGTGGCGAAGAGGGTCACGAAAAGATAGGGGACCGACCCATCGCTCGAGGGGAGCTGCGCCCGTGCGCGCTGGAGCCAGGGGCCGTCGTCCTCCCGCTCGGCGTCCCAGGTGTCGAGCAGGCGCCACTCCGTTCCGGTGCGCGAGATCCACACCTCGGTGGTGGGCTCCGGGTTCTCCGCAAGCGCATACACGCTGAGAGGCTCGTGGGTCGTGCTCACTGCAGCCGTGCCATCCGCGAGGATGGTCGCATGATACGAGGGTTTCCCGATCTCCTGGCGGTGGGAGAGCGTCTGCGTGACCCTGTCGTACCGCATGATGGCGGAGGCGAAGTAGTCGTTGTCCGTTCCCCAGACGATGGCATCGGGAAGGAAGATCGGGGTGACGGACCGCCAGTCCTGCGATCCCCCGCCGAGGGCCTCGACCCCCCCGCACTCCGGGTCGAGTCGGAAGAGCCAGGACTCCTCGTCGTGGTCTCCGGTGGACACCAGGACCTGGTCCTCCACCGGGTCGTAGGACAAGCCGTGGATGTGGAAGACCTGCCCCATGTCGAAGGTATGGCAGAGTTCCCACTCCGTTCCGTCGCGGGTGCCCCGGAAGATCCTGATCGCGTGAGGCCGTGGGTCGCTCCGGTAGTCCCCGTAGAAGACCCGGTCCCGGGCATCCGCGGTCACGCCGTGTTCGAAGGGTGCGTAGAAGTCGTCCGCCGGTCGCGCCAGCGCCTCGAAGGTCCAGCCCCCGTCTTCGGAACGGTAGATCCGGTCGTAGAACATGAGGATCGTCCCGCTCGCCAGCACGACGACATCGCCGGGCCCCCGGACCTGGCGAATCCTCCGCGCGAGGGGGTGGCGCGCCACCGCGTTCTTCAGGTTGTCCGTGAAGGTGGGCTCCCACTTGGGAATCGCCCCCCTGCGCTCGAAGGTCTCGCCCATGTCCTCGCTGACGTAGAGGAAGTGGTCCTCCACGGCGTAGATCCGGCCGTCGCGAATGCGCCGTACCGAGAGCCGGTCGATCTGCCGGTCCCGGCGGGCACTGAAGACCCCGGCTTCTGCGACCTCCACGTCGACGACCCGGGCGACCCGGTCATGCCCACCCGGGACCCACCAGAAGGGGACCACCAGCACGGCGAGAAGGAGGAGCATGATGCCGGCCAGGATGAGGCCCGCGGTCTGGGGGTACCGCCCTCTGCGCAAGAAAACTCCGGGGGTCTGGGGGGGGGCCGCTTCGGTGATCGGCCCCGTGACTGGCCCGATCGAAGCCCGGATTGTAGTCTTCGCTTCTCCAGTCACACAACCCACGGGGTGCGCGTGAAGGTACTTCATGTCATGGCCCCGTCCCCCATGGGCGGAGCAGAGCAGGTCGTTCTCGACCTCACGCGGGCGCAGGCGGCGGCGGGGGCGGAGGTGCACCTGGTCGCGATCCTGGGCGAGGGAGAGGAGGACCACGCGTTCCTCGCCGGCGTCGGCCCCGGGGTGGGGGTGCACCCCGTCCACGTGCCGCACCGCGCCTACCTGGCGGAGCGCCGCGCCATCCGCGAGCGGATCCGGGCGCTCGGGGCGTCGGTGGTCCACACCCACGGCTACCGGGCCGACGTCCTGGGCGGCAGCGCGGCCCGGTCCGAGGGGGTGCCCCTCGTCGGCACGGTCCACGGCTTCACCGGCGGCGACGCCCGGAACCGGTTCTACGAGTGGCTCCAGCGCCGCGCCTACCGGAAGTTCGACCGGGTCGTGGCAGTCTCCGAGGTCCTTGCGTCGGAGCTGGGCGCGGGCGCCCTGGACCGGTCCCGCATCGTCACCATCGGGAACGCCCGGAGCCGCCCCGCCGACCTGGCCGACCCCGCGGCTGCGCGCCACACGCTCGGCGCTCCGGCCGATGCCTTCCACGTCGGGTGGATCGGGCGCATGAGCCACGAGAAGGCGCCGGACCTGATGCTCGAGGCCCTCCGCATCCTCTCCGAAGGCGGGCGCGTCCCCACGCTCCACGCCACGATGATCGGCGACGGTCGCGAACGGGCGGCGCTCCAGGCCCGGACCGGCGAACTCGGCCTCGGCGACCGGATCCGCTGGCCCGGCGGCATTGCGGGGGCTGCCTCCCTCCTCCGGGGCTTCGACGTGGTGGCCATGAGCTCCCGCACCGAGGGGACCCCCATCGTGGCCCTCGAGGCCATGATCACCGGGGTTCCCCTGGTCGCCACCCGGGTCGGCGGAATTCCCGCCCTGGCCGGAGAGGAGGCCGCCCTCCTGGTGCCGCCGGAGGATCCCGAGGCGCTCGCCGCGGCCATCGAGTCGGTGCACGCGGGTCCCGCTGCCGCCGGGGAGCGCGCCGACCTCGCGCGACGCCGCATGGACGAGATCGCCGCCCCGGCGCGCTGGGCCGAGCAGTACCTTGACCTTTACCGCGGCATCCCCGGACTCGAAGGAGGAGGCTGACCCATGATCCCGGTTCCCACGTTCCTTCGGACCCTGACGTCCGGTCTCGTGCTGGCGTGCGCCCTCGCCGCGTGCTCCGAGGCCGGATCCATGACCCTGGACACCCCCGACCCGCCGGGCCCCGAACTCCCCCCGGACCCGCCCCGGGACTCCACGGAAATCTGCGGAATCGCCGCGTCCTTTCCCGGCGACCAGGGGATCGCGGCCCACCCCTCCGTCCTCTTCCACGAGGACTTCGAGCACGGCTCCATGGGACGGCTCGCCGAGCGGTTCTCCTCGATCCGGAACCCCGGGCGGCTGGACTTCGTGGACAGTGTGTCGGCGGAGAGCTCCGGCGAACGCGCCCTCCGCATGACGGCCGTCGGAGGCGCGGGCACCGGCGCCCACCTCTTCCGATCGTTCGACGGCGGCCACAACCTGCTTCACCTGCGCTACTACATCAGGTACGACACGAGCCACGTGTACCATCACACCGGGGGGACGCTGGGAGGCTACAACCCGCCCACCCCGTGGCCCCAGGGCGGCGCCGGCAGTCGGCCAGGCGGTGCGGACAAGATCTCCATCCGGTTCGAGCCCATGTCCCGGGGCAGGGGCCTGGACTTCTACACCTACTGGATGGAGATGCGCGGGAACCCCGGGGACTCGAGCTTCTGGGGGAACACCTTCCTCGGGGGCGCGCGCCCGCCCGTGCCGCACCGGGAGTGGGTCGCCGTGGAGTTCATGGTGCGCCTGAACGACCCTGCCGACGCCACGAACGGGGAACTCGCGCTCTGGCTCGACGGCGAGCCGGTCCTGCACCTGCGTCCCGGGGACCCCCGGGGCAGGTGGGTCTGGGACACCTTCCATCCGGATCCGCAGGGGGAGCCGTTTCCCGGGTTCCAGTGGAGGAATGCCGACAACCTCGGCCTCAACTGGCTCTGGTTCTCCCACTATGTCACGGGTCAGCCCGAGGGCGAGGTGAGCGAGGTCTGGTGGGACGACATCGTGCTGGCCACGGAGTACATCGGGCCCATCGGCGGGAGCCCCTGCCCCTGACGCCCGCCAGGTGGCCCTGAACTTGCTCGGGAAGGCCCCGCGACGCATGGCCGCTTGACCCTCGGGAGTCCGGATGACAGCAACAGGAAGCGAAAAGCGAAACGACAGGAAGGGACTGTGGCTCGGGGTCCGCATCGCGGTTGCGGCGGCTCTCCTGGGGGGGATGGTGTGGGCCGCGGACTTCTCGAGGGCCACCATCGTCCTCGACGGGGCCACCCTCCTGGGGGTCCTCGTGGCCTGCGTCCTCCTCGTCATCACGCTGCACCTGAGCGCCATCCGGTGGCACGTGGTGCTGGGAAGCGCCGAGCCCGGGGTCATGGCCCTCTCCAGGCTCTACTTCATCGGGTGGTTCTTCAGCCAGTTCCTTCCGTCGTCGGTGGGGGGAGATGCCGCGCGGCTCATCGGGCTCCGCCAGTCCGGCACGACGCTGGGCCGGGCGGGGTCGAGCATCGTGCTGGAACGCCTGCTGGGGCTTGCCGCCCTGGTCGTGTTCCTCGGGGCCGGCGTCGTGGTGTTTCCCGGGCTGGCGCGCCTCACCGCCGAGGGTTCGTCGCTGGGCCTTCCGACCTCGTGGCTCGTGGCGGGGGCCGGCGTGGGGGCCCTCGGGACGCTGGTCGGATCCGTCCTGCTGGTGCGGAACGAGCGGTTCCGGAGCCTCATGCGGAACACCTTCTCGCTCTGGCAGAGCTTCCTGGGCTCGCGGGAGCGGGTCGTCTCGGCGGTCATCCTCTCCTTCCTGGTGCAGGCGGGCTACATACTGGTGTGGGTGGCCATCGCTCTCGGCCTCCGGCTGGATGTTCCCCTGGCGGTCCATCTCTTCTTCGTGCCGGCGGTGAGCCTCGCCGCGCTCCTCCCCGTCACCGTCTCGGGGCTCGGGGTGCGCGAGGGATTCACCGTCCTCATCCTGGCGCCCTTCGGGGTGGCCGTCGCCGATGCAGTGGCCTACGGGCTGATCTTCTATGGCTGCAGCGTCCTCGTGGGCGGAATCGGCGGGCTCGTCTTCCTCCGGTCGGGGCTCGACGTCCGGGAGCTGACGGAGGCCGCCGAGGGGGCCGCACCGGCCGGGGCGGCCCGGAGCCCGGAGAGCGACCCGGGGGAGGCGAAATCCGGTGGCCGGGCCAGGGCCGGGGTTCGCTGAGCCCGGGCGCCCGGGGGGGCTGAGGCACCGACGCATTGCGCGGCAGTTCGTGACATCTGACGGACCTGCGGCAGGGTGCGGGAGGGGATGCGATTCGCTCCCCCGTGCGAGGAGGGGAACCCCGGACCGGCGCGGGTCGAACCCGAAGGGGGGGCGAGGTGTACAGACCGCTTGGCCCCGGAAGGATCGACTTTCCGGCCCCCGTTCCGGCTCCCTTGCTGCCCCGACCGCGGCACTGGACTTGCTGTACAGGGTGCTGCAAACGGAGATTCCCGGACGCGGCGACGCACGCCGCCGCCGGGCACACAACGACGGATTTTCTTTCGTGATCTGGTTCTTTCGCCCTGTTCAAGGCTTCCTTCATGTCTGATCGCTCGCTCCCCTCGGGGGACCCCAACGGCTCGCAGCGGGACCTGCCGGCAGAGTATTACCCGGCCCCCGCCCCTGCCCCGGCTCCCGCAGGATGGGGAGGGGACGAGGAGGAGCAGGGCCTGGACTGGCGTCGCTACGTCGCCGCCATCGTCCGGAACAAGTGGCTCGTGCTGGCCGGACTCGTGGTGGGCCTGGGCGCAGGCTTCCTGGTCCGCCAGGTGACCAGCCCCGTCTACAGCGTATCCTCCACGGTCCTGCTCGAGTCCACCGACCGCGGGACCGCCGGCGACGCGGCTCCCATCCGTCCGAGCCAGCTCCTGACGAACACGGGGTGGATGGACCTCCTCCGCTCCTACATCGTGCTCGACCCGGTCGTCGACAACCTGCGGCTGTACGTCACCCCCGCAGACCCCGCGCACGCCCCTCTCTTCGAGGACTTCTCGGTGGGGAACGAGGTGTTCTCGGCCAGCTACGAGATCGGCCGCGACGCTTCCGGCGGTGACCTGCTTCTCTTCGATTCGGACGGCAACGTTCTCGAGCGCGCCGCGCCGGGCCAGCCCATCGGCGCCGAACGGGGCATCGAGTGGACCCCCCCTGCCGGCGCCATCGAGGCGGGCCAGCGCATCGCCTTCCGGGTGACCCGCCCCCGCGAAGTGGCGCGAGGCCTTCTGGCAGACCTGGACGTTCGGATCCAGGGCACGTTCATGACGGTGGGGATGTCCGGAACCGATCCGGTTCGCACCACGCGCGTCCTGAACGGCATCCTGGACCGGTTCGCCATCGTGGCGGAGGACCTGAAGCGCGCCAAGTTCGAGGAACTGCAGGCCATTCTCGAGGAACAGCTGGACTATGCCGCCCAGAACCTCCAGCAGGCCGAGTACGCCCTCGAGGGGTTCAAGGTTCGAACCATCAGCCTCCCCTCGGAGCAGGGAATGCCGGTCGCAGGGGGCACCCAGCAGACCACCAACCCCGTGTTCCAGAACTTCTTCAACCTGAGGGTGGAGCAGGACGAGGCGCGCCGGGACCAGAGCGCGCTGAACCGCGCCATGGCGCGGTCGCAGCAGGAGGGGCGCCTGGCCACCGAGGCCCTGGAGGTGATCCCGAGTGTCAGGGAGTCCACGGACCTCGTGAGGGCGCTGTCGCTGGCGAGCGAGAAGCGGGCCGAAGTCCGCGCCCTGTCCCTCCGGTACCACGAGGACTGGCCCGAGGTGCAGGCCCTCCGCCGGGACATCGTCGAGCTCGAGCAGCAGACGATCCCCGCGCTCGTGGGGACGCTCCAGAGCGAGATGCAGGCGCGCGAGTCCGAGATCGAGCGGTTCGTGGGTCGGGCCTCCTCCGAACTCCAGCAGATTCCCCCCCGCGTCGTCGAGGAGGCCCGCCTCACGCGTGAGTACCAGAGCGCGGAGAACCTCTTCCGTGACCTCCAGGGTCGTTTCGAGAACGCGAGGCTCGGTGCCGTGAGCACGGTGCCCGACGTCCGCATCCTCGTCCGTGCACAGGTCCCCGAGTTCCCCAGCTCGGATCCGCGGAACCAGTTCGGGCTCATGGCGATTCTCGCCGGGCTCGCCCTCGGACTCGTCGGAGCGATCGTCCGTGACCGGATGGACCCGGTGCTGCGCCGCCCCGACCAGGTGAGTGGCGACCTGGGTCTCCCCATCCTCGCGACGATCCCCCACGTCCGCAGCCGGAACGGCAGGCTCCGTCCCGAGGACCACGAGCAGGTCGTCGAAGCCTTCCGGAGTCTCCGCCTCGCCCTCGCCTACGGGCGACGCGGTGCGGGACCCCTTGTCCTGACGATCTCGAGCCCGGGTGTGGGCGACGGCAAGTCCTTCACGACCAGCAACCTGGCCCTGGCCTGCGCCGAGCTGGGACATCGCACGCTGGTCATCGACGGTGACGTCCGGCGGGGCACGCTGCATACGCTCTTCAACCTGTCGCGCCGGCCCGGGCTCACCGACTTCCTCGCCGGCGAAGCCGAGCTCGAGGCGGTGGTCCAGTCCACGGAACACGACACCATGTGGGTGATCCCGAGCGGATCCCGGCTCCGGGACGGCCCGGAGCTCCTGGGTACCGACAGGATGATCGAGCTGCTCGACGACGTGCGCGGTCGCTTCGACGTGATCCTCATCGACAGCCCGCCCCTGGGCGCCGCCGTGGATCCGTACCTGCTGGGTACGCTGTCGGGCTCCATCATGCTGGTCTTCCGAAACGGGACCACCAACCAGGACGTGGCCGTGTCCCGCATCGAGGAACTCAAGCGTCTGCCGGTCCAGATCGTCGGAGCGGTGCTGAACGACGTGCCCGCCGGCTCGGCAGCCTACAAGTCCTACGCCTACCTTCCCGGGTACGGTGTCGCCGACGAGGAGCCGGAGACGCGCGAGGCCCCCGAGGGCCGGCGCCTGGTTGCGAGGGCGGAAGCATGAGGCTCCGGCGGCAGTCGGCCGGCAGGGCCGCAACGCTGGCTACCTTCATGGCCATCCTCCTGGTGGGTTTCGCCCTTCCCCCCGAGGCCCAGGCCCAGACCCGCACCCAGGCGCAGACGCCGACGGAGTGGGACGCAGCCCGCGAGGAAATGAGCCGGGCGGAACTCGAGGCCCTCCTGGCGAGGCTCGAGACCGAGGCCCAGTCCACCGCCTACAGCCAGCGCCTCCGGGAGCAGGCCAGCCGGAGTGCAGACCTGGTTCGCGCCCGGCTGACCGACGGGGACTTCCAGGTCGGCGACCGCATCGTCCTCATGGTGCAGCAGCAGCCGGAAATCTCCGACACGCTCACCGTGCGGGCGGGGCGCGTCGTCTCGATCCCCGTGGTCGGAGATCTCTCGCTGGCCGGCGTTCTCCGGGCGGAGCTGAACGACTACATGCAGCAGCACGTGTCCCGGTACGTCCGTGATCCCGTGGTTCGCACCGAGACCCTCATCCGGGTCCTGGTGCAGGGTGCCGTGGGGAGGCCCGGGTTCTACCTGGTTCCCGCGGACCGCCTCATGACCGATGTGCTGACGATCGCGGGCGGGCCGGGAGGAAACGCCGACCTGTCCGACGTACGGGTCGAACGGGGCGATCAACGGATATGGGAAGGGGAGGCCCTCCGGACAGCCATCATCCAGGGGCGCACCCTTGACCACCTGAACATCCAGGCAGGGGACCGGATCTTCGTGCCCACGTCCATCGAACGATCCACGTGGGAGATCGTCCGGAACGTGACCGGGGTGGTGGGCACACTGGCGACCCTGACCTATGCGCTCACACGCATCTTCAACTGATTCATGGCCCTCTTCAACATCCAGACCGGCAGTTTCTTTCGGCACTTCATGAAGGCCTACCCGGGACGCAGCGTCCTCATGGTGGTCCTGCTCGCCTCGGCGGGCATCGTGGAAGGTGTCGGTGTGGTGACGATGCTCCCCCTCCTGGAGCTCGTGACCGGCGACCCCGGAGGGGCGGAATCGGGGATCACGGCGGCGATCACGCGTGCCCTTGCCCTGGTGGGACTCACGCCGACCCTCGGCGTCCTCCTCGGGATGATCGTCCTGGCCATGTCCGGGAAGGCGCTCTTCCTCTGGCTCGCCATGCGGCAGGTGGGCTTCACCGTGGCCCAGGTCACCACCGACCTCCGCATGAGCCTGCTCCGGGCGCTCCTGAATGCGCGCTGGAGCTACTACGCGTCCCAGTCCACGGGCCGGTTCGCGAACGCCATCAGCAGCGAGGCGCACCGCGCCGCCGCCGCCTACCGCGAGGGCTGCGTGCTGGTGGCGGGGATCCTCCAGGTCCTCGCCTACCTGACCATCGCCTTCCTGATTTCCTGGCAGATGGCCGTGGCGGCCATTCTCTTCGGCGCCGCCTTCCTCTTCCTGCTCCGGGGATTCGTGCGGATCTCGCGGGAGGCGGGAGCGGAACAGACGGAGCTCATGCGGTCCCTGATCACGCGGCTCACCGATGCGCTGCGCGGGATCAAGCCCATCCGGGCCATGGGCCGCGAGAACCACCTGCAGCCCCTTCTCGAGCAGGAGACGGAGGGCCTGAACCAGGCGCTCCGGCGCCAGGTCGGCGCCGCCGAGACGCTCCGGCTCTTCCAGGAGCCCATGGTCGCCCTGATCCTGGGGCTCGGGCTCTTCATCGCCCTGGGCGTGGGTGAGCAGCCCTTCGCGTCGGTCATGATCATGGCCTTCGTCTTCTACCGCCTGATGAGCCACAGCAACACGCTCCAGACCCGCTACCAGACGCTGGCCCTCGGAGAGAGTGCGTTCTGGTCGCTGATGGAACAGGTCGAGCGCGCCGAAAGCCAGGCCGAGAACTCGACGGGGACCCGGAAGCCGACCGTGCTCCGCGACGGCGTACGGCTCACCGATGTCCACTTCGCCTACGACGAGACCCCGGTTCTCTCCGGGGTGACGCTCGACATTCCCGCCGGGTCGTTCGTCGCGCTCTACGGACCGTCCGGGGCCGGAAAGACGACGATCGCCGACCTCGTCATCGGTCTCCACACGCCGAATTCCGGACGCGTCGAGGTCGACGGGGTGGACCTGATGGACTTCGACCTGGTGGCCTGGCGCCGCGGCATCGGCTACGTCCCCCAGGAACTCTTCCTCTTCCACGACACGATCTTCCGGAACGTGAACCTGGGCGACCCCTCGCTCACCCGCGAGGACGTCGAGGCGGCGCTGAGGGCAGCCGATGCGTGGGACTTCGTCAGCAGTCGCCCGGAAGGGCTGGACCACGTCATCGGCGAAGCCGGCTCCATGCTCTCCGGAGGCCAGCGCCAGCGCATCTCCATCGCGCGTGCCCTGGTCCACCGCCCGCACCTGATGATCCTGGACGAGGCCACCGCATCGCTGGACCCCGAGACCGAAGCCGGGATCCTCGACACGCTTCAGCGACTCAGCCGGCAGGTCACGATCCTCGCCATCTCGCATCAGCCGGCGCTCCGCGATGCCGCCGACATGGTGTATTACCTGGAGCAGGGCGCCGTGGCCGAGACCCGGGGCGTCGCCTCCGACTCCCCGGCCCACCGGGGCGAAGAGGTGGTCTCGATCTGAGACCGGACCCTCGTCAGGGCATTTCCTCCAGGCGCTGGTGCAGCAGGTCCGCCTGCACGCTCCGCCGGAAGAGCCCCCGGGGGTCGTTGACCGCCCGGCTGCGTCCGGAACGCCATGCGTCCAGCGCGCCCTCGAGCACCTGGTCTACGGCGCCCTCGTCGTCCACCGGACAGACGGGATTGTCCAGGCGGGCCGCCGCGTCCGCCATGGCGCCGTCGCGGTTGCCGATGAGGAGGAGATGTCCCCGCATCGTCGCATAGTCGAAGAACTTCATCGGGATGCAGAGGGGATGGAGGCAGTCGAAGGCGACGAGGACCGAGGCCCGGGCCTGGATCGACAGGGCCGCCTCCCGCGAGACCCTGGGCAGGAGTTCCGTGTACCCCTCCAGGCCGAAGGCGCCGGCGAGTTCCAGCAGCGAGACGCCGCCGAACTCCTCGCCGGTCCCCACGAACTGGACGCGGCAGGCATCGGGGGAGAGCCCGTGTCGCCGGACCAGCGCACCGGCGCCCCGGAGGAAGGCACGCACATCCATGAACGGATGGAGCCATCCCGCGAAAACCATGCGAAAGACCTCCGGGTCGGGGACCCCGGGAGCCTCGTCACCATCGTAGCCGTTCCGGATGACCCACTGGGCCGGCCGCCGACCCCGTCCCATCTCGGCGGCCACGGCGACCCGGTGGCGATCGGTGTTGTGGATGAGGACGTCCGCGCCGGCGATCATCCGCTCCTCCTGTCGGCGGCCCAGGGCGCGCGTCACTGCAGGCAGGATCCCGGCGAACCTCCCGAGCCCCAGGACCCACGGGTCCCGCAGGTCTGCGAGCAGGGGGGGCGCGCCGGCGCCCCGGGAGAGCCGGAGACCGGCCATCTGCGTGCCGTGAGGGGGCGACGAAACGACGATCGCGCGGTAGTCTCGTCGGGCCATGAGCCCCTCGCCGAGCCGGGCGGCCTCCTCGACCCAGGCCCGGATCTCGAGGGCCTCTGCGCACGCCTCGATCTCGCGCATGATTCGGGAGTGCAGCGGGGGCCGGTGGCCGGGATGCCAGACCGAGACGGATGCGGGATCGACCGCTCGCGCGGTGGCCTGCGCCGCCTCCCCGTCCGCCTTCGCATCCCCCGCTCCCTTCGCATCCCCCGCCGCCCCCGCATCCCCCGGCCCCGGGCGCGCGTGCCCGGTGGCGCCGCGAATCCGGCGGGGAAGCCCCTCCAGGGAGCGGAGCCCGGCGCCCACCCTCGACGCGCCGGGCACCGGGAAGACCTGGAGCGGCCCTCCGGCCGGGGTGCGGGGGTCCGCATCCGGGGGTGGACCGCCGGTGGGGGCGCAGATCACGTCGAATTCCCACCCCTTTCGACCCAGGAGCTCCACGAGCCCGCTCCACCGAAACCCTCCCGTGGCGCCGTCCTCGCCGAAGTGGTAGGACACGAGCAGGATGCGGCGGCTCCCGGAGGCGGGGCTCACGATCCGGCCGCCTTCCGGTAGACGTCCAGGATCTCCCCGATCATCCGGTCGTAGCCGAAGACCTCCTCCGCCAGCCTCCGACCGGCCGCCCCCATCCCGTCGGCAAGCTCCGCATCCTCGAGCAGGCGGTCCAGCCCCCTGGCCATGGCGGCGTCATCGCCCGGGGGCACCACGACGCCCGTCACCCCGTCCTGGACGTACTGAGGCGGTCCGCCGGAGTCCGTGCAGAGAACGGGGCGCCCCGACGACATGGCCTCGACCAGGACGTTCCCCGACGCCTCCACGACGGACGCCAGCACGAAGACGTCGCAGGCCGCGAAGTACCGGGGGATCTCGGCCCGCGTCACCTGCCCCCGGAACTGGACCCGGTCCGAGACGCCGAGCTCCCGGGCCAGGGTCTCGAGTGCCGCCTTCTCGGGGCCGGTTCCACAGATCACCAGGGTGGCCTCCGCCCCGCTCTCCAGTCGCGCCAGCGCGCGCACGACGGTGTCCACGCCCTTGCGCCGGATGAGGGCCGCCACCACCAGGATCATGGGGCCCTCGATCCCCAGGGACGTCCTGAGGGCCCGGCGGTCGGGGGCAACGGCGAAGGTCTCGAGGTCCACCCCTTTCCGGACCGTGAACGCGCGCTCCGGGTCGGCCCCGGCCTCGAGCCCCTTGTCGCGCATGAACTCCGACACGTAGGTCGTGCAGTCGGCGGCCCGGATCAGCGCCCCCAGCGACGCGCGGTAGAAGGCTTCGCGCTGGAGCCCGTAGGCGGCGCTCTCCTCGACCAGCAGGTCCATCCCCCGAAAGCTCGCCACCAGGGGCCTGCCGGTGGCGTGACTCGCGAGCATCCCGCCGAATCCCAGGAAGGGCCCGAAGTGGCTCTGGACGAGTTCGATGCCGTGCTCCCGGATCCGCTGGACCATGACCGCCTCGTACCGCGCCCGGTGGATCGCTTCCAGGGGGTGGCGGAGGCAGGCCCCCGGGATGCGCGAACGTTGCCCGGCGACCAGGGAAGCGGCGCGGCGCCGCTGGTCCCAGATGCGGGCGCGGGGCACGCCCAGGAGCCTCACGCCCTTCACGGTCTCGTCCTGCTCCAGCGGGGGAACCAGCACGAAGGGCTCGATCCCGGCCTCGGACAGTGCGAGGATCTCCTCGTCGATGAAGCTGAGACCCGTGAGCGTGTCGGCTCGCACGCGGGGGGGCGCCAGGATCAGGATGCGCATGGGGGTTTCAGCGCCGGGGATCGGGATCGGGACCGGGATCGGGACCGGGGGAGACGGGGGCCGGCACGAAAGCTACAAGACCGGACCGGCCCCACCACCCCAGCAGGACTCCCGCAAGGAGGGCGAGCCCCTGGCCCACCGGAAGGATCGCCGCCGATCCCAGGAGCCAGGGTGCCGAGCCTCCCACCACGACCAGTCCCAGCCCGGCCAGCCCGGCGGCCCTCCGGGAACGGGCGACGAGCCCCGGCACGAATCCGAGTCCGAGGAGCCACCCCCACGCGATCGCGCTCCGAAGCCAGGGCGGAAAACGCGTGGGGTAGAGGAGGAGGGTCCACCCCTGGCCCAGGGTCGGTCGGAGCCCGCAGCGCTCGGCTTCCACCCCGTCCCTCCCCTCGGCCCCCCGTGCCAGGCGCAGGCACGCGCTCCCGTCGCCCGGGCCGTCGGTTCCCTCCGTGCTCAGCCAGAAGGACAGTTCCCCGGGGTCCCCGGTCTCCATCCCCCCGAACGCTCCCCGGATTCTCGTGTCCGGCCGGTCCAGGCGGAGGGTGGTTGCCAGGTACGGGAGGCGGAGCACGGCGTCCTCCCCCGCGACGCCGAGGACGATGACCTCGCGCTGGGCCCCCGTGAAGACGCTGAAGAGGGGCGCGGTCCTGGCCGGCGGCGGACCCGTCTCGAACGCCACGACGACCCGGGACCCGCCGAAGATGCGGTCCACGAGGGCCACCGGATCCGGGTGACGCCCGGTCTCCAGGCGTTCCCGGCTGCCCCCGGCCGCCCCCCCGGAGAGCCAGACCTCGTGTACGGTGCCCGTGTACCGCTCGTACTGGGCGAGGTCGGCCTGGATCTGGACGAACTGGGGCGGGGGAGGGGGCGCCAGCCGAAAGGCCAGCGCGGTCCCGGCGAGGACGGTGGCGGAGAGTCCCCACCACCCGAGGGCCTGCACGACGCCCCGGGGCGAGGGGCCGGCGGCCGTGCCGGCACGCCCCCTGGCGCCCCTCACGAACGACCCCACCAGCACGATTCCCAGCGCCGCCCCGGCGGCGTTGGCGACGAAGTCCGCCAGCAGCGAGTTCCGCCCGGCGATGAAGATCTGCGCCAGTTCGACCCCCGCCGTGAGGGCCACCGCCGGGAGCCAGGCCCGCAGAAACCGCCGCGTGGCTGTTGGGTGGGCCGGGTCGCCTTCCGCGGCCCGCGCCCCGGACCCGGACCCGGACCCGGTTCCCAGCCCCATCCCCACCACCATCCCCGCCCCGATGCCGAGGGGGACGAAGAGGATCACGTTCCGGATCAGGTTGGCGGTGCCGAAGGACCCGCACAGGATGCAGAAGCTCCACGAGAGGGTCCGCGCCCCCGGGTGCGGGGTCAGGGTCAGCACGAGGATCACCATGGCCGAAAGGCCCACGATCCACCACCCGACCCCGGTCCAGAGTCGCCGCCCCCTCAGTCCCGCCCGGTTCAGGGGATCCGCCGTGCCAGCCAGGGTCCGATGACCCGTGTTGCGCCCACCGGCAGCCGCGACCAGACCCGGATCGCCAGCGCGTAGCGGCCCTCGTCAGGGTTCGGGGTCGCCGCCCGTTCACCGCCCGGGGCGACCTGGATCCACGGAAGGGGATGGTCCTCGCCGCCCCACTGGGACTTGAAGCGGTGCGTCCCCCCGCCCGGCGTGCAGCGCCCGAAGTTGAACACCTTGAGCCCTTCCTGGATGGCCCGCTCCATCAGGCTCCAGTAGAGGAGCATGTTCGGAGCCTCCCGGCTGAAGGCCCGGAGCGAGGAGGCCCAGGTGAGCTCGAACTCGTCCCGGAACCGGAACCCGCACCCGCCCGCCACCGGCGTGTCTCCCGAGTAGACCACGGCGAACCAGACCGTGTCGCCGAAGACCTCGGCGAGGCGGTGGAAGAGCGACCGGGGGAGCACCGGCGTGCCCAGGTCGCGCATGTGCGTGGAGAAGACCTCGTAGAAGGCGTCCACCTGGTCGTGCCCGAAGCGGGTCTCCATGCCGGCCTTCATGGGGCGCCTGACCTGGCTCCGCACCTTGGCCTTCAGCCCGTCCTTCCAGAGGACCTCCGGGTCGTCCGGAAGGTCCAGCAGCACCGTCACCTTGCGCGCGTTCACGGGATGCGGCTGTTCGATCTCCTCCCGCATCCGGAGTTCCAGGAGGTCCACCCCGAGCTCTCCCGCCAGCGCCGCCGCCGCGTCCACCAGCCGGCGGCATCCCTCCGCCCCGCCAATGGGCCCGCCGTAGTTCAGGAAGGGCATGGAAACGAGGTAGTTTCCGAAGAGCCGGCTCCTGACGTGGACCAGGGGCAGCCCGGCCTCGAGAACCCCGTCGGGACGCCGGGCGCAGAGGGTCATGAACCCATGACCGAACTCCGCCTCCATGATGCGCTGCCACCCGTCGAGGTGGCAGAACGTGGCCTCCGGGCTGCGCTCCACGAGCTCCGACCAGTCCGGGGGGAGTGCATCCACCCGCATCACCTCCAGCATTTCCTGCGCCTTCGTGCCGTCGCCTGCCTCCACCCTGCCTCCTGACGTCGATGCCAATGATGCCTTACGTTACGGGCAGTCTGCCCCATGCAGCGCGCCCCGGGCAACTCCCCGGGCAACTCCCCGGGCAACTCCCCGTGCACTCCCCGGGCAGCCGGACCTGCCGCATGGCGCCCGTGCCCCGTCAATCTACCACGCATCCCCCCCGACCCGCCGGAGTCCACCCATGACCCCTCTTCACGTCACCCGCCAGGGGAGAGCCGCTGCCATGGCGGCGCGCGTACTCCTCCTCCTGCTGGTTCCCGCTTTCGCCCTGCTGGGCGGGACGGCCGTGGATGCCCGGGCACAGGTGCAAGAGCTGGACCCGAACGCGCCCCTCCCCATCGATCCCCGCGTCCGGGTCGGCACGCTGGACAACGGCCTGACCTACTATGTCCGGGCGAATGACCGCCCCGAGAACCGGGCGGAACTGCGCCTCGTGGTCAACGCCGGCTCGGTGCTCGAGGAGGAGAACGAGCGCGGGATCGCCCACTTCGTGGAGCACCTGGCCTTCCGGGGCACGGAAAACTTCGAGCGGCAGGCGCTGGTCCAGTACCTGGAATCCATCGGGATGCGCTTCGGCCCCGACCTGAACGCCTACACCAGCTTCGACGAGACCGTCTACATCCTCACGGTCCCCACCGAAGACGACGAGATCGTCACCACCGCCTTCCGCATCCTCGAGGACTGGGCCGGCGCCATCACCTTCGATCCCGAGGAGGTGGACCGGGAGCGGGGCGTGGTCATCGAGGAGTGGCGCGGCCGGCGCGGGGCCCAGGCCCGCATCATCGACCAGCACTTCCCCGTCATGCTCCGGGACTCCCGCTACGCGGAGCGTCTCCCCATCGGCACCCTCGAGGTCCTCCAGTCGGCCACCGCCGACGACCTGGTCGGCTTCTACCGCCGCTGGTACCGCCCCGACCTCATGGCGATCGTGGCCGTGGGCGATTTCGACGCCGACCAGGTGGAGGCGCTGATCCGGGAACGGTTCTCGGGCCTCTCCATGCCCGCGGATGCGCCCGAGCGTCCGGGCCACCCGGTGCCCACCCATCCCGAGACGCTCTTCAGCGTGGTCACCGACCCGGAACTCACGGTCTCCCAGGTCGAGGTGCTGCACAAGCAGGAGGGCCACCTCGACGCGACCCTCATCGGCTACCGGGAACGCCTCGCCGAGCGCCTCTACAACGCCATGCTCAACGACCGGCTGCAGGAGATCACGCAGAAGCCCGACGCTCCCTTCCTGAACGCCATTTCCAGCCGGGGCACCCTCGTTCGCGGCACCCGCCAGTACCAGCTGGGGGCCATCGTGGTCGAGGGCGGGATCGAACGCGGCCTCGAGGCGCTCCTGGCCGAATCCGAGCGGGTGAGCCTGCACGGCTTCGCCCCCTCCGAACTCGAGCGGGCCCGCCTGAACCTGCTGCGGGGGCTCGAGCGCGCGTACGACGAGCGGGAGCGAACGAACTCCGGTGCGTTCGTGAACGCCTACGTGTCGCATTTCCTGTCGGGGAGTCCCATCCCCGGCATCGAGCTGGAGCTGGAGCTCGCCCGTGCCCTTCTCCCCACCATCCAGGTGGAGGATGTGAACACGCTGGCCCGTGAATGGATCACCGAGGCGGACCGGGTGGTCCTGGTGAGCGCTCCCGACGCGGAAGGGGTCGCGGCGCCCGAACCGGCCCAGCTGCGCCAGGTGCTGGCGTCGGTGCAGGCCCTCGAGCTGGAGCCCTACGAGGACAGCGTCACCGACGCGCCCCTGGTGGCCCTGGTCCCCGAACCCGCCGACATCGTCGAGCGGACGCACCACGCCGACGTCGACCTTCACGACTGGACCCTCTCCAACGGCGTGCGGGTGCTCCTCAAGGTCACGGACTTCCGCGACGACGAGATCCTGCTGCGCGGATTCGCACCGGGCGGCACGTCCCTCGCTTCGGATGCGGACCATCCGTCGGCGTCGTTCGCGTCGGACGTCGTGCAGGTGAGCGGCCTCGGGAGCTTCAGTCGCCCCGACCTGCAGCGCGTGCTGGCGGGGAAGGCCGCCAGCGTGGGCGTCGGCCTGGGCGAGCGCTCCCAGCGGGTGCAGGGAACCGCCTCCCCGCGGGACCTGGAGACGCTCTTCGAGCTCACCTGGCTGCACTTCACGGAGCCGCGCTTCGACCCCGAGCCGGTGGAGGCCCTCCTGGGCCAGCTGCGCGCGGTGCTCGCCAACCGGAGCGCCGACCCCGGCGCCCACTTCTCCGACACCCTGCAGGTGGCGCTGAGCCAGGGGCACCCCCGGGCCCGGCCCCTCTCGCTGGACCTGCTCTCCGAGATCGACCCGGAGGCGGCCTTCGAGTTCTACCGCGAGCGCTTCTCCCATGCCGACGACTTCACCTTCGTGCTGGTGGGGAACCTGGACCTGGACGAGGTCGAACCCCTGGTCCGACGCTACCTGGGCGGGCTCCCGACCCGGGGCGACGCCGCCGAACCCCGCGACACCGGGGTCCGCCCGCCGGAGGGCGTGGTGGAGAAGACCGTCCGCCGCGGCATCGAGCCCCGGAGCCAGACGGCCATCATCTTCCACGGGGACTGGGACTACGGCCGGCAGGCGAACTACGGGCTGAACGCCCTCGCCGAGGTCCTCCGCCTCCGGCTCCGGGAGGTCCTCCGCGAGGACCTGGGCGGCACCTACGGCGTCCAGGTCGGGCAGAGCACGACGAACGAGCCCCACGAGCGATACACCCTCCAGGTCTCCTTCGGCACGGACCCGGAACGCCTGGAGGAACTGGTCCAGGCCGTCTTCGCCGAGTTGCGGAAGGTGCGGGATGAGGGACCCACCGCCGACGAGCTGTCCCGCGTCCGCGAGATCCAGCGCAGGGACCGCGAAACGAGCCTCCGCCAGAACGCCTGGTGGGCCGGCCAGATCACGGGCTACGCCGAGCAGGGGCTCGACTTCGCCGACATCCTGACCTTCGAGACGCTCATCGATGCGCTGGACGGAGCCCAGATCCAGGCCGCGGCAGCCCGGGCCTTCTCGGAGGACCGGTTCGTGCGGGTCTCCCTGGTGCCCCAGGAGGCGGCCCCCGAGGCGGCCCCGGAGCCAGCCCCGGCGCCGGCTCGGCAGGACCGGGAGTAGAGGCGGGCGGCCAGGGGTCGGCCCGCGGCCGGGCTCACCTCACCGAGGTGGACTGGATGTTCTGGAGCATGATTTCGCGGAGGCCCTCGTTCACCAGGGCCTGGACCCGGGGGTCGGCGCGGTACTCCGCGAGGATCTCGGCGCGGCGGCCCGTGAAGAGCTCGCCCATGGTGTAGGAGAGGACGGTGGCCATGACGGCGCCCTCCTCGCTCCGGGTGGCAAGGAAGCGCTGGCGGTAGCCCTCGAGGATCTGCCGGAAGGCGGGCTGGTGCCAGTTCTCCGGCGGGGCGTCGAGCAGCATGAAGTCCCGGAGCACGATCGAGTAGTCCGGGTTCGGGGCGCGGCGCCAGAAGGCGACATCCCGGCCCAGGTCGTCGATGTGCATGGGGAGGTACAGCGTGGCCCCGGGCGGCACCTGGCGCACGAGCGCCGGGTTGTAGCGCTGCACCTCGTCGCGGCTCAGACCGCTCCGGCGCATGACTTCCTCGATGGGCACCGAGCGCGTCGTGCGCATGGCGTGGATCCGGTCCTGCCGCATGCCGTCACGGATGCGGGCCACCTGGGCCTCGTTCCCGAACACCATCTCGGCGTAGAGGAAGGAGCGGGGGCCGTAGCTCAGGTAGACGTCGCGGAACCGCGGCGAGGGCAGCCCCCGGAGGTCCACGGCGAGCTGGGCCCCGAGGAAGTACTGCTCCCGGATGTTCTCGCCGCCCAGGCGGGCCCCGTTGATCACCGTCCGTCCCACGTTCGTCCCCCCGGCGTGGTGCTCCGAGAGCGCCGGGATGTAGCTCCCGTACTTGGTGGCCAGGATGCGGAGGTAGGCGGCGCAGTAGGCGGCCTGGGTCGTCTGGTTGTGCCCCTCGATCTCGTGGGGGGCGAGGCGCTTCATGTAGTTCCAGTTGCTCTCGAGCCACTGGCAGAACCCCATGGCCCGCGCCTCCGATCGAACCGTGGGATTCCACCCCGACTCGATCATGGCCTGGGCGAGCCCGATCTCGGCAGGAACCCCGAAGCGCTCGTAGATCAGCCCCCATTCGGCCAGGAAGCTCCCGTACCGGCGGGCATTGGGCTGCACGAAGGTACCCCGGGTGGCGTTGTGCACCACCGGCCCCCCCGTCGCCTGCTCCAGGATGCCGGCGACCTGGTCGCGACGCGGGGAGATCGCGGATTCAAGGGGCCGCCCGGCCAGCGAGGTCCGGAGCGCAGGCTCTTCCCACCGGGCCTCGCGACCCCAGTCGCCCCGGGTCGGGAAGGCGGCCAGCAGGCGGCCGTCGGAAGCGCTCCCGAAGGCCACCCAGCCGTCGGGGACCGCGAACACGTGCTCCCAGAAGGTGTGCCCCGGCCGGAAGCGCGCCATCACCGCCCGGTCTTCCTCGTACTGCACCCGGGCCACGTCGATGGCCTGTGCCTCGAGGCTCGCCGGTGAGGCGCCCAGGGCCGGGAGGAGAAGGATCGCGGCGGCGGCAGCCGCGAGGCCGGCCGCGCGCGTGGCGGCGCGAGTGGGAGGAGTCGACGGGGTTCGCATGGCGGTGGACTCGGGGCGCGGGGGACGGAACTGGCGGTGCCGGCCTGGGGACCGGGTACAGCGGGCCGCGCCACATCCGGAATGCACCGGTGTTCTCCGGCAGGTGTGCTCCGGATGGCCCGACCCTCGATCGCAGGAATTGCCCTCATCATACAGCACGGCGCATGCCACCGCGAGGGGTCCTGAACCCCCGCCCCTCCGGGACCCGGGCGGCCGGGAGTCTCGCGCTACCGCCGTCCTTCCAGTGTACGGAAAAGCCTCGAATCCGTTCCCATGAGGAGCGTCGACGAGCCGTCCACGACATGGCTCGCGGCCTCCAGGGACCGCACGAACTCGTAGAACGACGGGTCCTGGCGGTGGGCCTGCGAATACAGCGCCGTGGCCTCCGCGTCGGCGGCGCCCCGGATCCGCTCCGCCTCGGCGAAGGCCTCGGACCGGATGCGCGACAGCTCCCGCTCCCGCATCCCCCGGATCCGCGCCTGCTCGCCGGCGCCCATGGACCGGAACTCCTCGGCGGCCCGGTACCGCTCCGAGATCATGCGGTCGAAGACATCCTGCTGCACCTCCTCCACGTAGTCGGTGCGCTTGAAGCGGAAGTCCAGCAGCTCGATCCCCAGCTCCGGGAGGAGGCGGGCGTTGGCCCGCTGCGTGATCTCGGCGGCGATCCGGGCGCGCCCCACCTGGATGGAGTCGAAGATCGCCTCCTCCACCTCGAGGTCGATGGCGATCTCGCCCGGGGGCCGGTTCGTGCTCCGCACGTTCTCGATGAGGTCGTGGCGGCTCACGGCGTTCCGGATCTCGCCGTCCATGATGTCGTCGATGCGGGTCTGGGCCATGCGCTCGTCCCGCACCCGCTGGTAGAAGAGGAGGGGATCGGCGATCCGCCAGCGTCCGAACCCGTCCACCAGGAGGAACCGCTTGTCGCGGGTGGCGATGCGGGTGGGCTCGCCGTCCCACTCCAGGTAGCGGCGCTCGAGGCGGTGCACCCGCTGGATGAAGGGCTTCTTCCAGTGCAGGCCGGCCTCGGTCCGGGCATCGCCCACCGGGCGTCCGAACTCGGTGACGATGACCTGGTCCCACTCGCTCACCGTGTAGGTGGAAAGGGAAAAGAGCACGAGTCCGGCCACGAGGGCCCCGAGCAGCAGGATCGACTTCACTGGTCACCTCCGCCGCGGCGGGCAGGCGTGGACGAGGGCTCGGTGCCGGGCACCGGCACCGGGACCGGGAAGGCGCCACCGGCCCCGACGACCCCGTTGGCTCCGTTCTGGAAGAGGGGCATGATCCCCCGCATCTCCGGATCCACGAAGATCTTCCCCTTCACCTGGCCCAGCACCGTCTCCTGGGCCTCGAGCATGAGCCGGGTCCGCGTCACGTCCGGGGCCCGGCGGTACTCCACGTAGAGGGCGTTGAACCGGTCCACCTCGCCCCCGGCGCGGTTCACCCGGTCCAGCGCGTAGCCCTCGGCCCGGAGCAGCGCCTCCAGCGCCTCGCCCTCGGCGCGGGGGACGTCGCGGTTGTACTCGGCCCAGGCCTCGTTGATCATGCGCTCCCGCTGCTGCTGCGCCCCGTTCACCGAGTCCCACGAGGGCCGCACCGGAGCCGGAGGCGTTGCATCCTGCATGATCACCTGCACGACGCGGATCCCCATGGCGTACTGGTCCACGAGCAGGTTCAGCTCCTGGAGCGCCCGGTCCTCGATCTCCTGGCGCCCCACGGTCAGCACCTCGGTGACCGTGCGGTCTCCCACCGTCTGCCTCATGACGGACTCGGCCAGGGCCCGGAGAGTCTGCGCCGGGTTCCGGACCTCGAACAGGAAGAGCTTCGGGTCCACCACGCGGTACTGGACCACCCATTCGGCATGCACCACGTTCAGGTCGCCGGTGAGCATGAGGGCCTCGGCGGGAACCGTCCGGTAGCGGGCCCCGTCGGAGGCACCCCGCCCGTCCAGCGTGCGGAAGCCGAACTCCTCCTTGAGCTGCCGCTGGATCGGCACCCGGTGGAGCCGGTCGGCCACGGGCACCTTGAGGTGAAGCCCCGGGTCCACCTGGCGCACCACCTTCCCGAAGCGGGTGATGACCCCGACCTCCTCGGCCTCCACCTGGAAGATGCTCCCGGTGACGACCACGAGACCCACCACCGCGAGGCCGATGGCAGGCAGAAACCTGCGAAGGGCGCCGAGCAGCTTCTTCTCGTCGATGCTGATCTGCTTCATGTGATCCATTCTCCGGAGGAAAACCACGAAAAGGGTGGAGCAGCCGGCGTTCGGCCACTCCACCCTTCCAGTACGACGGGGAAGGCGGTCGTCTTCAGTTCACGACGGCCCCCTGTCCGTCGAGGTAGGGGCGCAGGTTCCACTCCAGGAACGTCCACACCCGGTTCCAGGAGTCGCGCTGCTCGGGGCTGTCGTCGCGGGTGAGCGTCTCCATGTCCACCAGCCGCGAGAAGGAGTGCCCGCCCCGGGGGTCCTCGTAGATCTTCGTCTCGGCCAGGTGGGGCTTCTTGATCTGGAGCGCGTGCACCAGCATCTCCGCCTCCTCGAAGTTCACGTCGGCGTCGTTCGTGGCCAGGTGCACCAGCACCGGGACCTCGATGTGATCCACCTGGTAGACCGGCGACCGCTCCACGTACAGCTCCCGCCGCTCGAAGGGGAGCCCGCGGATCCGCTCCTGCGTCGAGAAGTGGTGCTGGTAGTTCGGTCCCTTGAAGGAGAGCCGGAAGATCAGGTTCGACACCGGCACGATCCCCACCACCGCCCGGAACGGATGCGGGGGGCGGGCCGCCGCCAGCAGCGAGATGTAGCCCCCGTGGCTCCACCCCATCATGGCCACCCGGTCGGGATCCACGTGCGGGAGGTTCTCCACCATCCAGTCGTAGGCGGTGGCGGAGTCGTCGACCTCGTAGCCGCCGTAGTCGATGGCGTCGTGGTGCGCCTGCCCGTACCCGGTGCTCCCCCGGTACTCGGGCGCGATGACCACGTACCCGCGCTCCACCGCCTCCTGCACGAAGGGCCAGTAGTTGGGCGTCCAGTTGCCGTGCACCCCGCCGTGCACCCAGATCAGCGCCGCGTGGCCGTGCTCCCCCCGCTTCTCGGTGGGCTGGAAGAGGTACGCCGGAATGTCCATGTCGCCCACGCTGCTCCGGTACGTGATCTTCCGGTAGTCCATGACCCCTGCGGTCACCGCGGCGTAGATCGAGTCGGTGACGGCCTTCTGCTCGATGTCGCGCTCGAAGTTCCGCCCCAGCGAGTGGTCGGCAGGGTCGTTGCTCACGTACAGGGCGCGGGCCCGGTCCATGTCCACCTCGGCCTGGGCGCGCTGGGCATGGGCCTCGCCGGAGTCAAGCCCCAGCACCGGCGCGAGGACGAGCGCGGTGGAGGCGAGCAGGAGGGCGGTGCGGAAAGGCGTTTTCATGGGCGTGTCTCCGGTTCTTTCAGCGTCGGTGCACCGTGCAGGCTGCCCGGAACGGGGGGCTCGGGGGTGCGACCGCGGGGGATGGCTGGAGGTGAAGGGAGGGCAATGTGGGGTCTGCGGGCGGGGGGCGCCAGCCGGGGCCGGGTGTGGGGATGCGGGGGCCCGGACCCGGCGAGGGGCACGGTGGGTAGTACCGGGTCCCACCTGCATGCTCGCCTCCCCGAGGGCCTCGCCGTGATCTCCGTCCTGCTTCTTGCCACGACCCTTGCCGTCCCGGTACACGCGGGTCCCGCCGTTCCGGCCTCGGCTCCCGCCGTTCGGGCCCCGGTCACGGTGGCGACTTCGGCCGCGCTTCCCCAGGCGGCCGACTCCTCGCGCACCCTCCGCGACGCCCGCCGGGCCCAGGAGGACTTCGAGCGCTTCCGCGAGACGCGGATCCCCGCCCAGGTGCAGCGTCCCGACGAGCGAGGCCAGGGCGGCCGCTGCGACGAGCCCATGGGCCGGCTCTGCCTGAGCTACGGCGTCGACGGGGCGCCGCCGTCTCCCATCGGCGCGACGCCGAGGCCGATCCAGGACGCGCGCCGCGAACTGCTGGACAAGCTGGCCGAGGCCGGTGCGGCGCTCCCCGGCGACGACTGGATCGTCGGACAGCGCGTCCGCTACCTCGTCGAGGCCGGCGACCTGCTCGGCGCCGGCGCCGTGGCCGAGTCCTGTGCCGGCACGCCCTGGTGGTGCAGCGCCCTCGACGGCCTCGTCTACCACGAGGACGACCGGTGGATCGAAGCCGGCGAGGCCTTCCTCGACGCGCTGGAAGCCATGCCCGACCGCGAGCGGGAGCGGTGGCAGGGTGAGTCGTACCTCCTCGAGCGGGACGGTCGCCGCTTCCTGGACGTGTCGGACCGGGGGGAGCGGGACCGCCGCCGCGCCCTCCTCTGGCGCCTGGCCGACCCCCTCTACATCATTCCCGGCAACGACCGCTGGACCGCGCACATGGCGCGCCTCACCCAGGTGCGGACCATGGAGGACGCCTGGAACCCCTTCGGCCTCGCGTGGGACATCGACCTGGAGGAGGTCACCCTCCGGTACGGGTGGGCGCTGGGATGGGAGCGGGTGCGGGGGCAGCAGAGCTTCCAGCGGCTGACGCAGAACGCCATGGTGGCCCGCCTCGACCCCGATCGCCGCCGCTACCTGCCCACGGGCCCCGAACTGCTGGAGTTCCCGGCCACCGAGGACGACGCGCTCCGGGTCATCGACGGGCGCCGCGAGCCCTCCGGGTATTCCCCGACCTATGCGCCGGTGGTGGACAACCTGAGTTCCCAGACCGCCCGCTTCCGCCGGGGTTCGGACATGCTGGTGGTCCACGCCTTCGCCCGGGTCGGCATGCCCGGCGCGACGATGGCGTCCGCATCCCCCTCCGATGCCGTCGACAACGCGAACGGCGACCTCCCCCGTGACCTGGCCACGGCCCTCTTCCTCCTCCCCGTGGAGGGGCCGATCATCGAGGACGGCCCGCAGCCGGCGCGCCAGGGGAACGAGCTCGAGGGGGTCTGGACCGTCGAGGTGCCGAACGACACCGACCGGATCCTGAGCATGGAGGGGTACTCGCGTCTCGAGCGCCGCGCCTGGCGCACCCGGCGGGGGCTGGAGCGGCTCCCGGACCCGGCGGGATCGGTGGCGGTTTCGGACCCGATCTTCCTGGATGCGGCGTCGCTGGACCTGCCGGAGACGCTGGACGCCGCCCTCGCCGACGTGCTTCCCACCGTGCGCTTCGAGGCGGGCCGTCTCGTGCGAATCGGATGGGAGGTCTACGGCATTCCGGAGGGGAGTTCGGCGGCCGTGGCGCTGGGGATCGAGCGGGCGGAGCAGAGCCTGGCCCGGCGCATCGGCGAGTTCTTCCGCGTGCTGGAGCCGCCGCAGCCGGTGACGATCCGGTGGGACGACGCCCCGCCCGAGAGCCCCGGCGTGGTCTTCCGGGCCGTGGACCTTCAGCTGCCCGCGCTGGACGCCGGGCGCTACGACCTCTTCCTGGAGATCCGGGTGGACGACGCCGAGCCCGCCGTGACCCGGCGGCGCTTCGTCATCGAGGAGTCCGGGCGCTGACCTGGCGCAGGGCCGGCTTCACGGTGGCCTGTGCCGCCGCCTTCTCCACCCCGCTTGCCGCCCCCGCGGCGGGCCAGGCCGCGCTCGCCCCGGTGGAGAGGGCGGAGGCGGCGGAAGAGGCAGGGGAGGCGGACGATCGGCGCCATCCGGGGGAGCGGCTCCCGGACCTCGCCCCCGGCGCGTCCCGCTGGTTTCCGGATACGCGGCTCTTCCGAAGCCCCCGGGCTGCTCCCCTCGAGCCGGGACTCAGGGGATCCGCGCTCTCGACGGACCTCTTCCGGGGCGATGCTCCGCCCGGAGAACGGCCTCCGCCCCCGGTTTCCGGCCTCCGACCCGGGGGCACGGACTTCCAGGGCGTGGTCTCGCTGGGAGATTCCTACGCGGTGCGACGCTTCGGCAACGGGAGGGGCGGGGCACAGGTGGGGGTGCTGGTCGGCGTCACGGCCAGGTTCCGACTGGCCACCTCCGCCAACGAATACGTGGCGTCGGACTGGATCGTCGGCCTCCCGGTGGAGTTCGCCCGGGGACCGGTGGCGGGGCGGGCCGTGCTCTTCCACCGGAGCGCGCACCTCGGTGACGAGATCATGGAGCAGGCCGGCGTGCGCCGCGTCGGGTTCGGCCACGAGGGCGTGACGCTCCTCGTTGGGAATGCCGGGCGTGGGCCCCTCAGGGCCTACGCGGGTGGCACGCGGCTCCTTCGTTCCGAGACCTCGGGGACGCTGGAGGACCTCGGGCGGGCATGGGACGACGCGTGGGAACTCCAGGGGGGACTCGAGTTCGCCCGTGGCGTTCCGGACCAGGGGAGCCGGCTGGCCGGCTTCTGGGCCCTCGATGTCCAGACGGCGGAGAGAACCGACTGGCAGCCCCAGTGGGCGGCGGTGGCCGGCGTGGCCTTCCGGGCCCGGCAGCGCTCCGGCCAGGTGGCCCTGCGACTCCTCCACGGGCCGTCCATGCACGGCGAGTTCTTCCTCACCCCCGAGACCGCCTGGGGCATCGAGCTGAGCCTCGGGCGCTGACTGGCCCGGGGACTGACCCCAGGACCGCCCGGTGGATCGACTCTTCCTGGACGCCAACATCCTCTTTGCCGCTTCCTGGCGCGCGGATGCCGGCGTCGCCGTCCTCTGGTCCATCGAGAACGCCATGCTGTTCGCCTCTCCCTACGTCATCGCTTCCCGACAAGGACTGGCCGGTGCTCGCCGGGGCTTTCGCCGCCGAAGCCACGCACCTGATCACGGGTGATCTCAGGCATTTCGTGCGCTACTTCGGCAGGCAGATCCAGGGCATCCTCGTACTCGCCCCGGCCGATTACATCCTCGCCTCACGTCGCACTTCCTGACGCCAGGCCCGCCCCGGCATCTGACCCGGAATCAGAAGAGGGTGGGGTCGATCTCTCCACCACCGCTGCCGCTGGTATCGCTCCCGCCACCGGTTCCCCGGCGCTGGGCCGGGCGCGGCGGCGGCCGCGAGGGGGGCTCGGACGACGTGGTGGGCCGGGTCGCCGGGGTCGAAGGCGCTGCCCGGGGCGCCGGCGAGGCCGCCGGCCGAGGTGCGCTCTGCGGCTGGGCGCTTCCGCGCGAAGCGGCCGGCCGTGCCTGCGTCGATCCGGAGCTGCCGGCGGGACGGTACCCCTCGGAGGTCATGGTTCCACGCTGCCGCGGCTGCACCGCGGACGGGTCGACCACGATGTAGCGCGGCCCCGTGTACCAGCCGTAGGGCCGGTAGCCGTACCCCAGGGGAGCGTACCCGTAGCCATACCCGAAACCGCCGTAGCGGAAGGAGAGCCACGAGTCGAAGGAGCTGCAGCGTCCGAGCCATCCGGTGCAGTAGAAGCTGCTGTAGCCGGGCCGCCGGGTGCGGGCATCGTACCGGTCGTCGTACCGGGGACCCTGGGCCCGCGCCATGGCCACGGCGTCAACGCTGCCGTCGACTCCCACCTGGAACCGGTCGGGCCAGGTCATGGCGATCATCATGTCGAGGACCTCGGGCGCCACGCCCTGGTTCCGGTACTCCCGGAGGGCGCGGGCGTCGAGGTCGAAGCCCTGCCCCATTTCGGCGACAAGTGCCGCGGTGACGGCGGGGCCGGCGACGTCGGAGGCCTCCACGAGCGCCCCTGCCGTCATGGCGCGCGCCGCGGAACGCCGCGCCGTCTCGATGGCGAGACCGCGATCCGTGGCGGGTTCCGCCCGCTCGTGCCGCGCCAGCGTGGCGCGGGAGGCGGTCTGGAACCGCCGGACCGACAGGAAGGGCTCGTCGCCCTCTCCCGCCGAGATCGCCTGGATCTCGATCCACTCGAAGCCGTCGCTCCCCATGGCGAAGACGCCCCGGGTGGTGCGCCGCGCGTCGAGACCGCAGTCGAGATCGGAGAGCACGAAGAGGCGGCGCCCATCGTCCGCGAACCGGGCCTGCCGGGTGCCTTCGCATCCCCCTTCCGAAGCATCCTGCCTGGAGCCGTCACCGGCCAGGAACTCCGTTCCCATGGACTCGCCGTCCACGAGGGTTTCCACCTGGACCCCGTCGCGATCGGGGGTGATGCAGACCAGGAGTTCGGAGCCCTCGGTGGCAAGTTCGTCGGTGGGTTCCCAGCAGCCGTGCCAGGGGAGCCACCGGAGATCCTCGCTGGCCTGGGCCTGCGGGGTGGCATCGGCCTGGGCCTGGGCCGGGGCAGGCACCATGAAGGCGCCCATCGCGAGGAGGAGGGCCGGGAGCAGGAAAAGCCTCCCCGTCACCGGTCGCGGCGCACTGGAATCGTGGGTCGGGTTGCTCATGTCATGTTCCTCGGGTCAGAACCGGACCGAGAGCCCCGCCGTGAGGCGGAGTCCGGACAGGTCCAGGGTCGGGTCGCTGAAGCGAAAATCCCCGCCAAGTTCACTCTCCGACCACTGGTAGCGGGCTTCCAGGGTCAGGGCCAGGTTCCTACGAAGGGAGACGTCGGCGCCTCCGGATGCGTACAGGAGGCCGGCGCCACCGCTGCCGGTCAGGTCGTCGTACTGGATGAAGTCGCCCTCGGCCGTGGTAAAGGCGAAGTCGCCCCACTGCCGGACATCATAACCACTGTACCCCGCGCCTGCTCCCACGAAGGGGGCGACCCGTGCCGGGACCCAGGCCAGCGAGGAGATCTGCTCCCCGCGGGGGAGCACGTAGCCACGGAGTCCGATCTGCGCGGCGGGGCCGGAGCGGATGCGGGTGGACTGGAAGATGGGCGTGCCGTCCACTTCCTCGAAGATGCGGGACTCGTGGTCCACGGCCACCGAACCTCCGTCGAAGGCGATGGTGAGGTCCAGTCGCGGGTCGAGGGCCACGGCGAGTTCGGCTCCGAGCTGCAGGCTGCGGAAGTCGGAGCGGTCGGTGGTGAAGTTCTCCGTCGTCACGTCGAAGAACGTGCCCGGAGCGTCGTTCGCCCGGAAGCTGAAGAGCCCGCTCCGCACCGTGAAGGTGTAGCGCGGCTGCCGGAAGAGGAAATCCGGGTTGGAGGCGGATGCGGACGCATCCGGTGTGAACCCGGCAGTGGCGGGCTGCCCGAGAGACTGTGCCGGCGCATGCGACTGCTGCTGCGCATGCGACTGCTCCTGGGCTTCCACCGACGGGGGCGGAAGCATCAGCATCAGGGCCGCACCCGCGGCGGCGCCGGCGGCAAGGAATCTGGGAGACATGGGGACCTCATGGAACGGGTGTGTGGGGAGACTCCGGATCGGGTTGTTCCGCCCCCACGAAAACACCCCTACCATGGTATAGTACGTAGATCCGATACGACAGGTTCCGATGAGCCCCCCGGAAACGAAGACCCCATGCCCCAGTCGCCCGAGCATCCGTCCGCCGCCCCGCCCCGCGACACCTCCCGCGATGCCATGCGGGCCTGGTTCCTGGGCCCCCGGGCCGAGAACGCCGAGCTCCTCGAGCGGCTCCTCACCGAGGCGCTCCGGGACCACGTCTTCTGGCGCCGGAACTACCACCCGGAGGACGGCCTCACGATCCGGGAAATGGACAAGCGCCGCGAGGGCTACGACGAGGCCGTGGCCACGCTGACCCAGGAGCTCATGGGGCTGCTGGCCGAGCTCAAGCAGGGTGTCCCCTTCTTCTCGGGGCGCTACAAGGGGCACATGATCTTCGAGCAGACCATCGCCTCGCAGGTGGGCTACTTCGCGGCCATGCTCTACAACCCGAACAACGTGGCCATCGAGGCCTCGCC
>REBP01000187.1 GCA_007692665.1 Gemmatimonadales bacterium
GCCGGGCGGTCCGGGACTCCCGCCGCCTCCTCTGAAGCCCCTACGACGAAGCCCCCCACAACCGCGAGGTCATGGGGGGCTTCAGTGGAGGCGGCGGGAGTCGAACCCGGGGCACCGGCGACATGATGAATTCTAACACGTTTATTTGCATAGACTTGCGTGATCGTTTCCGTCTTGTGTGCCACGCGTGTGCGACTTGAGGAGCTAGGCTGATAGCTGCGTCCCACCACCCATCGAGCGGCGTCCTGCCCACACATGCGAGCCTCCAGCGAATCCGGGGCGGTTCAGCCGTGCGGATTTCGGCTGGTCGGACATTGCACTTCGTGTTCAGGGGTGGTCGAAAGTGATCGCTTCACTCGAGCACCCTGGGCAGGGACGAGCGGGTGCGCGACACCCTCGATCGTCATCGTGACCCCTGCCAACTGATGGGGCGGCCTGCCGTCACTCGTCGCCGCCGTGCCGCGACCGGAGCGATGCCTCTGCTTGCCGCCGCCGAATCAGGCAACCTACGTTACGCCCGAGCCGGTGTTCATCCGGATCCTCTTCGTTCTCCACCTTACTCGCCCGTACGGGGGCGCGGCCCGATCCAACGCGCCCGATCCCGTCGGCAGGCGGACTCAACGTGCCGAGATGGAGTTGCGGAACGGCGGACGACCGCGCTGCCACGCGCCAGCCGCGAGCGGGTCTGGTACCGTTCCTGTTGGTGGGACTCCTGCCCGGCGCCGCAGGCGCGCTTCAGGTCTACACACCCGCACCCTCCGACGCTCCGTCGACGCAGAGCTACGTCTACGAGTCGTGGACGGTCGAGAACGGACTGCCCGTAAACGGGGTCAACAAGCTGCACCAAGACAGCAATGGATACCTGTGGTTCGCCACCTGGGACGGGCTCGTGCGCTTCGACGGCGTGCGCTTCGTGGTGTTCAACACCGGCAACACGGACGGACTGCCCAGCAACCGCATCGTGGACCTGGAGGCCGGAGCGCCGGGCACGCTCTGGGTGCGCACCGAGCAGAGTCACCTGGTGCGCGTGCGGGCAGGGGAGTTCACCCACTTCGGCGCGGCGCACGGGCTGCGCGACGGGAGCACCCGCTCCGTGCACGCCGAACCGGACGGGGGCGTCTGGATCGGGACCGCCGAGGGCGCGTTTCGCCTCGAAGGCGAGCGCTTCGTCCCCGTAGCGCCCGATCGGATTCGCGGCCATGTCGAGCGGCTCGTCCGTGACGCCAGTGGCGTGCTGTGGGTGGGGGCGCCACTGGAGGGACTCTACCGGGTGGCCGAAGACGGCTCCGTGGTCTCCTACGATCGCGACGAATGGCTGGCGTCGGCGCACATCTCCTCGCTTCTGCCGGACCGGGAGGGCCGCCTCTGGATCGGAACGGCGGAGGGGCTCTACCGCTGGCAGGCCGGGCGCATCCGGCCCGTGCTGCTGGAGGACGGCTCTCCCTTGAACGGCAACGTCTGGGCCCTCCGGAACGACCCCTCCGGCGATGTCTGGGTCAGCACGGAGCAGGGCCTGTTCGCATCGGCGGGGGAGCGTCTCCGGGACGTGGGATCCGTGCTCGGAGTCGACGCGCTGCCGTACTTCCAGCCGGGTACCGGGGTGCCGTGGCAGGCCGTTCCGGACCGGCTCTACCGCGCCGGCCTCCCGGTGCTCCAGCTCCGCAGGGCCGGCGCCGACGATCGGCCCGCCACCGTCGTCAGTGACATGATGTGGGATCACGAGGGAAGCCTCTGGATCGGCACGCGCAACGACGGGCTCTTCAGAATGAAGCCGGCGCCGTTCAGCATCTTCAGCGTACCCGAGGGACTCGGGCACCCGAACGCGGCCGTGGTGCTCGTGGACCGCGACGGCGCAACGTGGATCGGAACGCGAGGGGGGGGCCTCAGTCGCCTGGCCGCCGGTGGGATCACGACATGGACTCCTGAACACGGCTTCCCACTCCTCGTCACGGCGCTCATGCAGGACCGGGAGGGCAATCTCTGGCTGGGGACCGGCGCCTCGGGCATCCGGGTGTGCCGGTTGCCCGAGCTGGTGTGCGGCGACCCGCCCGGAGGACAACCCGCTCCCAACCGGGAGGTCCTCGCCCTGCACCAGGACCGCGCGGGCGCGGTGTGGGCAGGAACGCGACCCGGTCTCCACCGGCTGGCGGACGGGACGTGGCAGCGCATGGACCCCGAGGAGGCAACGCAGCCTCCGGTCGTGCGCGCCTTCCTCGAGACGGACGACGGAACGCTGTGGATGGCCACCAACGGGGCCGGAGTCTGGGCGCACCGCGAAAACCGGCTGTCCCGGCTGCGGGCGGCGGACGGCCTTCCGAGCGACGTGATCCGCTCCCTGCACCAGGATGCTTCCGGCAGGCTCTGGGTGGGAACCGAAGGGCGGGGGCTCGCCCGGGTCCATCCGGAGTTCGACGCGTCGGGCAGGCTGGCCTCCCCGGTCATCGACACCGTCCGGCAGCGCGACGGCCTGTTCGAAGAGGTCATCCACCGCATCCTCGAGGACGACGCGGGCCGCCTCTGGATGAGCGGCAACCGCGGCATCTTCCGGATCGACCTCGCCGAGCTGGAGGCGTTCTTCGAGGGCCGGGTCCCCCGCGTTCACTCCACCGTCTACACCGAGCGCGACGGGCTCCGGAACCGCGAGGCGAACGGTGGCTTCCACCCCGCCGGCACCCGGGGCCCCGACGGGCGCCTATGGTTCCCCACGCAGGACGGCGTGGTGAGCGTGGATCCGGCGAACAGCCCGAGGAATTCGGTGCCGCCGCCGGTGATGGTGGAGCGGCTCGCGACCGCGGAACGCGAGCTCCACCCCTCCGCGGAGCCCCTCAGGCTCGGTGCGGGCGAGCGCAACCTGGCGATCGACTATACGGCGCTGAGCTTCATGGCGCCCGAGAACGTGCGCTTCCGGTACCGGCTGGAGGGGTTCGACGACCTGTGGGTGGAGGCGGGCGGACGACGCACCGCGTACTTCACCAACCTGCGGCCGGGGCGCTACCGATTCCGGGTCACCGCCAGCAACAACGACGGCGTGTGGAACGAGACCGGGGCATCACTCGCCTTCATGGTGGCGCCGCGCCTGTACGAGCGAGCGGGGGTTCGACTGTTCCTGGTGCTCAACCTCGTAATCGCCGGGCTCGTCGTGGTGCGCATGCGGCTTCGCCACCTGGCCCTCCGCGAACGGGAGCTGACCGCTCTGGTGGAGGCGCGCACGGCGACGCTCCGCAGGCAGGAGGAGCGTCTGGCGGCGCAGAACGAGAAGCTCGCAGCCCAGGCGGAGGCGCTGGCCGAGCTGCACGAGGCCCGCTCCCGCCTTTTCGCCAACCTGAGCCACGAGTTCAGGACACCGCTCACCCTCATCCTGGGTCCGATCCAGGGGCTGCTCGCGGGGCGCTACGGGTCGCTCCACCCGAGCGCCCGTGACCAGCACGAGCTCATGCTTCGGAACGGGCGCCGCCTGCTCAGGTTGATCAATCAGATCCTCGACCTGGCCCGGCTGCAGGCGGGGGCGCTGCAACTCGATCGACGGCGGGGCAACCTCGTGTCCTTCGCCCGCGCGTCGACGCAGGCCTTCGCGCCGCTCGCGGAGCGTCGAGGCATCGAACTGCGCTTCCATGCCGCGTGCTCCGAGGTGTGGGTGGCGTTCGACCGCGAGCAGTTCGAAAAGGTGCTCCTCAACCTCCTTTCCAACGCGCTCAAGTTCACGGGGCCGGGCGGCACGGTCGAGGTGACGGTGCGCGACGAGGGTCACTCTGCCGAGATCGTGGTCGCGGACTCCGGCGTCGGCATTCCTCCCGAGGAACTGAGCCGCGTCTTCGAGCGCTTCCACCAAGCCGACGCGTCGGCCATGCGCCGGCACGAGGGGACCGGAATCGGGCTGGCGCTGGCCAGGGAGTTGGTGGAGCTCCACGGGGGCGAGATCCACGCGGAGAGTGTCCTGGGAGCCGGCGCCAGGTTCGTCGTGCGCCTGCCGGCGGGCCCCGCCGTGGAGCCGGACGCCGAGGCCGTGGCCGCCGGAGACAGCAGCAACTCGTCCGCCCCCGAGCCGGGGGCCGCGGCAGCGCCCCGCGGGAGAACGCGGAGTCCCCCCGATGCGGAGGTTCGGGGCATACCCGACGAGGATTTCGATACCGGAATAGGGCGCCGGTGGCCGGAGGACCGCTCGGCATCCTCCGACCACGGGATCGGTGAGGACCGGACGACCGTGCTCGTGGTCGACGACAACCCCGACGTGCGTACCTACGTACGCTCGATCCTCGAAGCGACCTACCGGGTGATCGAGGCCGGAGACGGCCGCGCCGGACTCGAAGCCGCCCGCGCCGCCCTGCCCGACCTGATCGTGGCCGACGTGATGATGCCCGAGCTGGACGGGCTGGCCCTCAGCCGCGCCCTCAAGGACGATCCGATGACGGACGCCGTGCCGGTGCTCCTCCTCACCGCGCGCGCGGCACCCGAGGACCACGTCGCCGGCTTCGAGACGGGCGCCGACGCCTACCTCGTCAAGCCGTTCGACCCGGCCGTGCTTGAGGCGAGGGCTCGTGCTCTGCTGGCCCAGCGGCAGCGGCTCAGGGAGCGCTTCGGGCGCAGCGGAGCCGCGCCTCCCGTGGCGCCGCCGGCCACCCCCTCTCCGCTCGAGGGCCGCCTGCGCCCTCTGGTGGAGGCTCATCTCACGAATCCGGACTTCGGGCCCGACGCCCTGGCCAGGGCGGCGGGGATGTCCTATCACCAGCTCTACCGCGCACTGCGTGCCGAGCTCGAAAGTACACCCAGCCGCTTCATCCGCGGGGTGCGCGCCGATTGCGCCGCCGAGTTGCTGCGCCAGCGAGCGGGAAGCATCACGGAGGTGGCCTTCGCCGTCGGCTTCGAATCCCTCTCCTACTTCGGCCGTGCCTTCCGCGAGCGCTACGGGACCACCCCGAGCGAGCACCTGTCCAGCCAGAAAGCCGACGCGCTCGGCGGCTGAGGGCGCCCCGCGAGGGGCGGCACGGCACCCCTCACGTACCCGTTACACATCGCTCAAGTCGTTCATCAGTAGACACTTGGGCGGCTAGTGCAAAATACGTGAGAGCCCCTGCAAACATCGAGGAGGCGAACCGCCGGGCGCCTCCGCATTCCTCCCTCAGTGATGCCGCACACGCCGGCGGCGCCGCGCCACCGCAACGATTCCCAACCGGAGGATGGACATGCCCGCTCCACGAACCTCAGCGCGCGCCCTTGTGGCCGTGGCCGCGCTGCTGATCGCCACCACGGCCTGCGACGACGCGGGCCGTGGGCCCACGGCTCCTCTCTCGCCCGGAGAGGCGTTGATGAGCACCGCGGGGTCCACGGTGCTGAAGCTCGACCCGGCCAGCACGGTCGATACGGACATCTACGGCCCTGGCGTTACGCCCTTCGAGGCGCCTTGCCCGGCCGGGTACGTGGCGACCGGCATGGCCGGCACCACCGCCCGTTGGTTCGGGCTTGCCATCATCGCCGAGGCCCGGCTGCACTGCCGCCAGCTCCTCGGCGACGGCAGCCTGGGCACCTCCGCGGTCACGACCGCTCACCCCGGCGGCACGACTTCCGAGTTGTCGGTGCTCCAGCCCTTCAACGCGAGTTGCTCCGTCTCCTCTGCGCTGGTCGCCGTCGGCGGCCAGGTCTCCACGCAGGTCGGCGAGATCGGTGGGACGTGCGACAAGGTGTCGGGGATCGTCGAGGGGACCCCGTCCCTGGAAACGCTCGGCCCCTGGCGGGACGCCGGCGGCTCCCTTGGCACCAGTCCCGTCGCGTTCATTGCCGCCTGCGCGCCCGGCTCCGTGGTGACCGGCCTCATCGGGCGCTCCGGTTCCGTGCTCGATGCCGTGGGCGCGAGGTGCACCGCCATCATCGAGGTGTGCGCGGCGGGGAGCTTCTGGAACGGCGACGGCTGCGAACTCGCCGCCCCGGGTACGTACGTCCCCGGCCACGGGATGACCTTCGCTTTCCCGTGTGCCCTCGGCCGCTATCAGCCCGCCGCGGGGCAGACCTCCTGCCTGGACGCGCCGATCGGCACCTACGTAGACGTGCTCGGGGCGGTCGCCCCGACGCCGTGCCCCACCGGCACGACCACCCTGGCGGCCGCAAGCAGCTCGGCCGCCGACTGCGTGGTCGTGGGTGACCCACCCGGCTACACCCCGGAGGGCAAGGACGTGCGGGTCGCGCCCAAGGACGCGACCACGGGGGAGCCCAAGGAGGACGTCAAGCTCACCTTCGACAGCGTCGAGAAGTCCGGCGAGACCACGATCGAAACCAAGGCGTTCTACAAGGAAGACGGCACGCCCGAGGAGGATGTCCCCCCCGAGCCCGAGGGTTACAAGCTCCCAGAAGGAAAAACCTTCCTCGACATCAAGACCGACGCCGAGTTCACAGGCGAGGTGACGGTGTGCGCCGAGTTCGACGGGAGCGCCTTTCCGAAGAAGGAGTCGACCAAGCTGCTCCACTACAAGGATGGCGGGTGGGAGGACATCACGACGTCGGTGGACGAGGACGCCGACACCGTGTGTGGCAAGACGTCGTCCTTCTCGCCGTTTGTCGTGGCGCAGGAGCTGTACGCGTTTTCCGGCTTTCTCCGTCCAGTCGAGAACCTGCCGACGCTCAACCGCGTCCAGGCGGGACGCGCCATCCCGGTCAAGTTCAGCCTGGGCGGCGAGCAGGGCCTCGGCATCCTGGCCACCGGCTATCCGATATCGGTGCAGACCGCCTGTGAATCGTCCTCGGCCATCAACGGCGTGGAGGAGACCGTGACGGCGGGCTCCAGCAGCCTCTCCTACGATGCGGAGGCGGACCAGTACACCTACGTCTGGCGGACGGACCGCGGTTGGGCGAGCACCTGCCGGCAACTCGTCGTGCGTCTGGACGATGGGTCGGAGTACAGGGCGAACTTCCACTTCGTCCGGTAGCGGAAGCCCCGGGGGCGCTGGCGCCGATCCCGGTACCGGCGCCCCCGCCTCTCCGTCCTGCAACCCTACAGCCGCGGCGATCCGTGAGAGAACCCGCCGAGCCTGACTCGCCAGACGGCGAGCGCGAGCATCGGGAAGAGTCCCCGGCCTCCCAGGCGCTCGAAGCCGAACTCGCGATGCTCGAGGCGATTCTGCCTGTCGAGCCGCCGCTCCCGGCCCCTGGCCGGTCCCATCCAGCCCGAACGTCCCCGGCGACTCCGGAGGCGACCGCGGACGTCCAGGAGAGCTGACGGGCAGGTATCTCGGGAGGTGCTGGTCTCGAATGACGGAGGGACGATCGGGTGGCCACGATCTGAACAGGAGAGGCGGAGGATGATTCATCGCTTCGTGACGATCGGCTTTCTCTTCGAATGGGCGGAGGTCTGGCTGGACCCGTGTCGACCTCCGTCTCGCCCAGCGGGGAGCCACCGGGCGGGGCGATTCAGTCCCGGTCGATCCCGCCCTCTCTCAAGCACACGAAATTTCCCAGGCTGTCACCCGTGGAGGCGGCGGGAGGGACCTGCGGTCCCCCTGGCGGCGGATCCTCGGCCGACTCGCGGGCCATGTGCTCAAGCGCGCTGCGGCGCGCAGCAGCGGATGTGCACGAGAGGGGCCCTCTCGGGAGACGCTGATCACCGTTTGCTCGTTCGAGCGATGAGGACGGCGGGGCCATGCCTCCAACGGAACGGCGCTGGAGGCTACCTGGCCGGATGGGCTCGTGGTGCCAAGCTGCGTGCCGCCGCGGGTGTGCTCAGGTCAAGCCGAGCCTGTGGCGACCCAGTTCTCAAGGACAAGCCCCGGCACCCGCTGGAACTCCCTCGCGTTGTCTGTGACCAGTGTGGCCTCCACGGCCAGGGCTTGCGCGGCGATCAACATGTCCATGGCGCCGATGGGCGTGCCCTGACCTTCGAGGTGGGCTCGGAGCGGCCCATAGGCTCGCATGGCCGCCTCGTCGAAGGCGAGGACATCCAGTGGAGCGAGGAACTTGTCCAATGCCCTTCGGTTCCGAATGGATCCGCTCTTCTCCACACCGAACGACAACTCGACTCCCGTGATACTGGATAGGGCCACCTGCCCGACCTTCAGTCCCTTGAAACGGTCGAGAACCTCCATCGGCCGCATGTTGATGATGTAGATGCAGATATTGGTGTCCAGGAGGTACCTCGCCTGACTCATTCTGTCCACCCACTCCTCTCCTGCACCTCGGGCTGGTCCCTGGTGATCTGGAAGCCGGGCTCGAACTCGTCCAGGGCCTCCTTCATGATCTCCCAGGGCGCGTCCATGGGAAGGAGCAGAACCCAATTTCCGAAGCGTTTTGCGATGACCTCTTTTCCCTCGAACCGTAGTTCGAGAGGGAGCCGGACGGCCTGACTGCGGGCTGTCAACTCAGGTCGCACGCCCGCTCCCGTACTTCCCGGGAGTACCGCGTTGACCTGTCCATGACCCCATCCTCTCACACTCTCGGGCCTCCGGCAATCTCGGTCCGCTTCAGTCCGGTGGCCCCACTGGGAGATTCGGATTCATCGGCCATCGTGGGCGTAGCGGTGGCACAAACGCGTGTGTTCACTTATTATTCCGTGTTCACAAAATAGTGAACCACGCATAAAGAGTGAACACCATGCTCTCCGAAGACTTCCAAGCCATCCTGGAATCGGCCCTCGACTGTCGTGTGAGGGCCGCGGGCACCGAGCCAGGTCGGCACGTGGATGGGTGGCTGGAGATGCATATCGAGCACGACGTGTGGAAGTTGGCCGTGGAGCAAAAGGCAGCTACGGGCAGCTCCCTCGCCGAAGTTCGCGCCCGTCACGACGACCTTGGAGCAAGGCATCCGGATGTGGTCCCTGTCCTGGCTGTACCGAGGCTGAGCAAGCGAGAGCGTCAGGCTCTGAGGGACCATCAAATCAACCACATGGACCTCGCAGGAAATGTCTGGATTCGCGGGCCGGGCCTGGTGGTGAGGACCGAAGGCGCTCGGCCGCCGGCGACGCAGCGTCCGACCAAGGGCCGAAACCCCTTCTCGAAGAAGGCTTCACTCGTTGCACGTGCGTTGCTCGCGCATCCTTCTGACGCCTGGCGCGTTCGAGAACTGGCAGACGAAGCCTCCCTGTCCGTCGGCTACGCGTCGGAAGTGCTCCGATCCCTGGTTGAGCGAGGCTATGCAGCCGATACCCCCGATGGGTTTCGCCTGGAGAATCCGGTCGCCCTCCTGATGGAGTGGGCAGGCGTGTACCGGTGGGACGACAACGAGGTCCACTCGTTCGTCGTGTCCCTCGGCAAGACCGAGCTCTCGGAGAAGGTGTGTGGCTTGTTCGGGCGCCGGGGGGTCGATTGTCTGTTCACACTCCTTTCCGCCGCCGATCGGGTCGCGAGGTACGTCGATCACGACCAGGTGCACCTCTACGCCTCGAGCCTGACGCGAGAACTGGCGGACGCGCTGCGCTCGGAACTCTACGCGGAGCCGGTCGAGCGCGGCGGCAACCTCCACATCCTCAAGCCCTATTATGGGGATGCGGTCTGGTACGGGGCCGAGGAGATGGACCGGGAGCAGTCCGTCTCAGACGTGCAGTTGTTCCTCGACCTCGTTCACTACCCGGTGCGTGGTCCCGAGGCGGCGGCGGCTCTCCTCAAGCAACGGCTCGGAGCTCGGTTGAAGCTCTCTCGCGATCAGGTCCGCACGCTCCGTGAGGGCCTGGGGCTGTGACGCTGCTGGGGAGTTCCGTCTTCGCGGAGCTGATACGCAGTCTGGAACCGTACCTCGACGAGATCGTGTTCGTAGGCGGCTGGGCGCAGGCCCTGTATGTACTTGAAGCCGAAGGGCGCGGCGGGCGGGTGCTCCGGACCACTGACATCGATCTCACGCTGGCCCCGAACCTCGACCGCGGTGAACGCCAGCCCTTCCTGGATCTCCTGCGGGATGCGGGATTCCGGGTGGAGGCGTTCGATGACCAGAGCGGCTATGAAGTCTCGAAGGACTCAATCGAAATAGACCTCCTCGCCGAAGGCTCCGCTCCGGGCGCCCCGGTCAGGATCGAGGGCCAACCCGACCTCCGCGTGTCCGGCTACCCGAATCAGACACTCCTCAGGACGAACCACCGCACGCTATGGGTAGGAGCGTACGTGGATGCGTCGCTGGAGACTCCGGTGGGCATCCGGGTCCCGACGCTCCCGGCTTACACACTGGGCAAGCTGCTGTCCTCCGGCCAAAGGACGCATCAGGGAAAGCAGGCGAAGGACCTGGCCTACGTGAGCGAGCTCATGGCTCGCGAGGAGCTGGCGGCCATCATCATCGAGGGCCTTCCCAAGTTGATCGCAACCTACCCGGAGCAGGGACGATCAGCGAGGACCTGGCTCGCGTCCGCACTCGACGACCGACGCCTGATCGAGCGTGTCGCCGATCAGGTGATCGAATCATCCGGGTTCGGTGTGCGTGACGACACTCCGGTGCGCGCTCAGATCCTGGCGCGACTACGACGTTTGATGGCGGAGGGGTGGGGCTGAGCTGCGGCGCATCGACGCGGAGGCCGCCTTCGGTTGCCCGCCCGTGTGTGCCATTTGTGTGCCAAACCCGGTGTACGATGACCTCACAACGCGAACGAGCCCGGTCATGCCACCCGCATGACCCGGCTATTCCTGTGGGATCACCTGACGGCCCGACCGGAGGCGGCGGGAGGGGCCTGCGGTCCGCCTGCGGCGGATCCTCGGCCGTCTTGCGGGTCAGGGTGTCAGGCGCGCCTGAGCGCGCAGTTGCGCCTCGGTCCGCTCGGCACGAACCCTACGGGTTCCGCCGCAGCCTTGCTGCGGCCCGGCCCGCCCTTTCGGGCGGTCCGGGACTCCCGCCGCCTCCTCTGAAGCCCCACGACGAAGCCCCCCACAACCGCGAGGTCGTGGGGGGCTTCAGTGGAGGCGGCGGGAGGGGCCTGCGGTCCGCCTGGCGGCGGAT
>REBP01000106.1 GCA_007692665.1 Gemmatimonadales bacterium
ACGCCCGGACCGTGTCCGCCGTGATCCAGGCCTTCTTCGGTTCGTCGCAGCTGTCCCAGTTCATGGACCAGACCAACCCGCTGGGCGAGATGACGCACAAGCGGCGTGTCTCGGCCCTGGGGCCGGGCGGCCTGTCCCGGGAGCGCGCGGGCTTCGAGGTGCGTGACGTCCACTACTCCCACTACGGTCGCCTCTGTCCGGTGGAGACCCCCGAGGGTCCGAACATCGGGCTGATTTCGTCGCTGACGACGAACTCCCGGGTCAACGAACTCGGTTTCGTCGAGACCCCGTACCGGCTGGTCCGGGAGGGTCGTGTCACGGACGAGATCGAGTGGCTTTCCGCCAACGAGGAGGAGGAGGCCCGGATCGCCCAGGCCAATGCCCCCCTGACGGAGGAAGGGCGGTTCGTGAACAACCGCGTGCTCTGCCGGGCGCGGGGCGACTTCCCCCTGCTGGAACCCCAGGACATCGACTACATGGACGTGGCCACCGACCAGCTGGTGTCGGTGGCGGCGGCGCTCATTCCGTTCCTGGAGCATGACGACGCCAACCGGGCCCTCATGGGCTCCAACATGCAGCGCCAGGCCGTTCCCCTCCTGTTCACCGATGCACCGGTGGTGGGAACGGGCCTGGAGTCGAAGGTGGCAGTGGACTCCGGCGCGGTCATCACCGCGAAGCGGGGCGGCTCCGTCACCCTGGTGACGGCGGACGAGATCGTCATCGACACCGGGACCCCGTCGGCCCGTCATTCCGACGAGCCCCTGGCCCGGCTCGCCCAGTTCGACCGGTACAAGCTGAAGAAGTTCTGGCGCACCAACCAGGACACCTCCATCAACCAGCGTCCGCTGGTGGTGACGGGCCAGGCTGTCGAGGCCGGCGACATTCTCGCCGACGGCGCATCCACCGACCACGGCGAACTCGCCCTCGGGCGGAATCTCACCGTGGCCTTCATGCCATGGTTCGGGTACAACTTCGAGGACGCCATCGTGCTCTCGGAGCGGCTGGTGAAGGACGATGTCCTGACCTCCATCCACATCCAGGAGATGGAACTCCATGTCCGCGACACGAAGCGCGGCATGGAAGAGATCACCCGGGAGATCCCCAACGTTTCGGAAGAAGCGCTGGTGGACCTGGACGAGCGAGGTGTCGTCCGGATCGGCGCGCGCGTGAAGGCAGGAGAGATCCTCTGCGGGAAGATCACCCCGAAGGGCGAAACCGAACTCTCCCCCGAGGAAAAGCTTCTCACCGCCATCTTCGGCGAGAAGGCGAAGGACGTGAAGGACTCGTCGCTGCGCGTTCCGCCGGGCATGTCCGGGGACGTCATCGACGTCAAGGTGTTCTCCCGCCGAATCGACGACCCGCTCCTCGAGAAGGAGCACGGGGCTCGTATCGGTGAGCTCCGGCAGTGGGAACGCGACGAGCTCGGGCGCATCGCCGAGGCCCGGGACGAGGAACTCCTCGAGCTCCTCGAGAACCAGTCGGTGGCCCTCTTCCTCAAGAAGGGCACCGTCGAGCCGATTTTCGAGGAGGGTGCGAAGCTCTCCTCGAAGGAGCTCGCCTCGATCCGGTTCCGCGAGGTCGACCTGGCCACCCTCAAGGTCCAGAACCGCGAGGTCTCCGAGCGGATCCGGCGGCTGGTGGACGCGGCGCAGGAGCGCATGGATGCGGTGAAGGCCCGCACCGAGGATCAGATCGACAAGGTGTTCCAGCCCGACGAACTCCCACCGGGAGTCGTGCAGCTGGTGAAGGTCTACATTGCCGAGAAGCGGAAGATCGCCGTCGGCGACAAGATGGCCGGCCGCCACGGAAACAAGGGCATCATCGCGCGGATCGCGCCGGAGGAGGACATGCCGTTCCTTCCGGACGGGTCGCCGGTGGACATCGTGCTGAACCCGCTGGGCGTGCCGTCGCGAATGAACGTGGGCCAGGTCCTCGAGACCCACCTCGGCTGGGCTGCCGGGGTCCTTGGCTTCGAAGCGAAGACCCCCGTCTTCCAGGGGGCTTCGGAAGACGAGATCGGTCTCCTGCTGAAGCTTGCCGGCATCGAGTGGGTCCGGAAGGCGAGGCGTCTTGCGGCTCCCTCGCCGCTCCATGATACCGAGGATCTGCGCGTGCTCGTTCGCGCCCTCGCGACCCTGCCGGCAGACGATCGTGAGGCCCTCGCCGACGGGGTGGACCGCGGGGTCCTGCGGGGTCTGGGGCGCAGTCTCGATGGCCTGCTCTCGGCCGATCTCCCCGAGGCCACCGCCGCCGTCGTGACACGCATCAGGGAGTTCCTGGTGGCAGGCACGGAGGAACTGGCCGCGCGGGAAGGTACTCCCGTCCGTGACGTCTTCCCGGCCGGCGCCGCCCTTGGCGGCGGGAAGAAGATCACTTCGGGCCTGGAAGCGGCTGCGCTCGAGTTCATGGCTGCGGCCGAGATCCGCCCGGACGGCAAGATCTGGCTGCGGGACGGTCGGAGCGGACGTCGCTTCGACGCCCCGGTCACCGTGGGCAAGATGTACATGCTGAAGCTCGCCCACCTCGTCGACGACAAGATTCACGCCCGGAGCATCGGGCCCTACTCCCTCGTTACGCAGCAGCCCCTGGCCGGAAAGGCGCAGTTCGGTGGGCAGCGGTTCGGGGAGATGGAGGTCTGGGCACTGGAAGCCTACGGTGCAGCCCACACGCTCCAGGAGATTCTCACCGTGAAGTCCGACGACGTCACGGGCCGCTCCAAGGTCTACGAGGCCATCGTGAAGGGGGAAAACCTGCCGGAGCCGGGTGTCCCCGAGTCCTTCAACGTGCTCGTCAAGGAACTTCAGGCCCTCGGGCTCTCCGTTACCCTCGGGAGGAACGACTGACATGATCGATTTTCCCCGCACCCGCGAAACCCGCGGTTCGGACTTCGACTTCATCCAGATCCGCATTGCCTCGCCGGACGAGATCCGGTCGTGGTCGTTCGGTGAGGTGGTGAAGCCGGAAACCATCAATTACCGGTCGTTCAAGCCCGAGAAGGATGGGCTCTTCTGCGAGCGGATCTTCGGACCCGTCAAGGACTGGGAGTGTCACTGCGGCAAGTTCAAGCGCATCCGCTTCCGCGGCCACGTCTGTGACCGCTGTGGGGTCGAGGTCACGCTGTCCAAGGTCCGGCGCGAGCGCATGGGCCATATCGAGCTCGCGGTTCCCGTCTGCCATATCTGGTTCTTCAAGACCCTTCCGTCCCAGCTCGGCTACCTGGTGGGCATGTCCCTCCGGGACCTGGAGAAGGTGATCTACTACGCCAGCTACGTGGTGACCAACCCAGGGAAGCAGGACCTCGAGTACCTGGACCTGGTCGACGAGGACGAGTACTACGACCTCCGGGTGAAAGCCCGCGAGGAGGGGGACGACGACTTCAAGGCGGAGATCGGCGCAGAAGCCGTGCGCACGCTCCTCAAGCAGCTGGACCACCCGGACAAGTCCGTCCCCGACAAGAACAAGGACAACCGCGGGCTGGACCGCCTCGCGGTCTGGCTTCGGAACGAGATTGCCACCGAGACTTCCCAGCACCGGAAGAAGAAGAAGCTGAAGCGCCTGAAGGTCGTGGACGCGCTCCGGAACTCCGGAGAGACGCCGGACAAGCGGAACCGCCCGGAATGGATGGTCATGGACGTGGTGCCCGTCATCCCGCCCGACCTCCGTCCCCTGGTGCCCCTCGACGGTGGCCGCTTCGCAACCTCCGACCTGAACGACCTGTACCGGCGCGTCATCAACCGGAACAACCGCCTCAAGAAGCTCATCGAGATGCGCGCACCGGAGGTCATCCTCCGGAACGAGAAGCGCATGCTCCAGGAGGCCGTGGACGCCCTCTTCGACAATGGCCGCCGCTCGAAGGCGATCCGTGGTCGCGGGAAGCGTCCCCTCAAGTCCCTCTCCGACATGCTCAAGGGGAAGCAGGGTCGCTTCCGCCAGAACCTTCTCGGAAAGCGGGTCGACTACTCCGGCCGGTCCGTCATCGTGGTGGGCCCGGAGCTTCGCCTGCACCAGTGCGGTCTGCCCAAGGCCATGGCGGTGGAGCTCTTCAAGCCCTTCATCATCCACGAGCTGGAGCGACGGGGCGAGGCGGAGACCGTCAAGCGAGCCAAGAAGATCGTGGAGCAGGATTCGGCCAAGGTCTACGAGGTCCTCGAGGACATCATCCGCGACCACCCCGTGCTCCTGAACCGGGCTCCGACCCTCCACAGGCTCGGGATCCAGGCCTTCGAGCCGGTCCTGGTCGAGGGGAAGGCGATCCGGGTGCACCCGCTCGTCTGCGCGGCCTTCAACGCCGACTTCGACGGCGACCAGATGGCCGTGCACGTGCCCCTCTCCTTCGAGGCACAGCTCGAGGCGAGGGTGCTCATGCTCTCGTCCAACAACATCCTGCTGCCGTCCAACGGCCGGCCCGTGGCCTCCCCGACCCAGGACATGGTCATCGGGGCGTTCTACCTGACCCGGGCTCCTTCGGACCTTCGGGACCTCGAACGGGTGGCGGGCGATGCGTCCGTTGCGAAGTCCGTCCGGCAGGCAGCGGACCGGAAGCTCGACGAGATGTTCGCCACCGCACCCCGCTTCTCGACCTATGGCGAGGTGGAACTCGCGCACGGTCTCGACCGTTTCGTGTTCCACGACCTCTGCTGGTACTGGGCTCCGCGCCAGGTACTGGATGCCGAAGAGGCAACCCGCACCCACAAGTGGGTGCGGACGACGGTGGGCCGGGTCCTCTTCAACTCGATCATCCCCGACGAAATCGGCTTCCGGAACTACACGTTCGGGAAGAAGGAGCTGGGGGACCTGGTCTTCGAGTGCTTCACCGGTGTGGGCCTCGGCCTCACCACGAAGTTCCTCGATGACCTGAAGGACTTCGGCTTCCGCTATGCGACGATGGGAGGACTCTCGGTGGGGATCGTGGACCTCGAGATCCCCCGGGAGAAGGTCCAGATCCTGGAAGAGGCCGAGGAGCAGGTGAACCGCTTCCAGAAGGCCTACTCCGCCGGGTTCATCTCGAACGGCGAGCGGTACAACAAGGTCATCGATACCTGGACCCACGCCAACAACGACGTGGCGGATGCCATGGTGCGCCACCTGGAGCGCTCCAAGGATGGCTTCAATCCCGTGTTCATGATGATGGTCTCCGGCGCCCGGGGTAACCGGGACCAGATGCGCCAGCTGGCAGGGATGCGCGGCCTCATGGCCAAGCCGCAGAAGAAGCTCACCGGTGGGATCGGCGAGATCATCGAGTCGCCCATCAAGTCGAACTTCCGCGAGGGCCTCACCGTGGTGGAGTACTTCATCTCCACCCACGGGGCCCGGAAGGGCCTGGCGGACACGGCCCTCAAGACGGCCGACGCCGGGTACCTCACCCGCCGGCTCGTGGACGTGGCGCAGGACGTGGTCATCACCGACGAGGACTGCGGCACCATCCTCGGGCTGGAAATGGTCGCGCTGAAGGAAGGCGAGGACATCATCGAGCCGCTGAAGGACAGGATCGTGGGGAACGTGGCCCTCGAGGCCGTGACGGACCCCATCGACGGGCAGCTCATCGCCGAACCCGGTCAGATCATCGACGAGACCGCTGCCGACGCCATCGAGGAAGCCGGCATCCAGATGGTCAAGATCCGCTCCGTCCTCACCTGCGAAGCCAAGCGCGGCGTGTGCCGGACCTGCTACGGGCGGAATCTCGCCACGATGCAGACCGTGGACATCGGGGAGGCCGTGGGAATTCTGGCGGCCCAGTCCATCGGGGAGCCGGGAACGCAGCTCACCCTCCGGACCTTCCACATCGGGGGTACGGCCTCGCGCATTGCGGCCCAGACCCAGCGCAAGTCGAAGATCGACGGCGTGGTCGGGCTGGAGCGCGTGACCATGGTGGAGACCCCGAAGGAAGAGGTCGTCGTCACATCCCGTGAAGGCCAGATCGTCCTGAAGACGGCCACCGGTCAGGTCCGGAGCCGGCTGTCCGTGCCGTACGGCGCGACGATCATGGTGTCGGAGGGCGACGAGATCGAGGCGGGCGACCTCCTCTTCACCTGGGACCCGTATTCGGAGCCCATCGTGGCGGATGCCGCCGGTGTGATCCGGTTCCAGGACATCATCATCGACCAGACCATGCGGGAGGAACTCGACGAGTCCACGGGCCGCCGCCAGCTGGTGGTCACCGAAGACCGCAACAAGAAGCTTCACCCGACGATTCAGCTCTTTGCTCCCGGCAAGGGCGGGGAGAAGCTGCGCGAGTTCATCGTGCCGGTGGGTGCGCAGCTCACCGTGGGCGACGGGCAGAAGGTGACGCCTGGTGACACGCTGGCCAAGATCTCCCGGGAGGTCTTCAAGACCCGGGACATCACCGGGGGTCTCCCCCGGATCGCGGAGCTCTTCGAGGCGCGCCGCCCGAAGGACCCGGCGGTCATCACCGAGGTGGATGGCGGTGTCAGGTTCGGTGACATCAAGCGAGGCAAGCGCGAGGTCATCATCACCCCGGACACGGGGCCGGAGCGCACCTACGAGGTTCCCGTCGGAAAGCACATGCGCGTTCACGAGGGCGACAACGTGCGTGCCGGTGACCGACTGTCGGAGGGACCGATCAACCCCCACGACATCCTCCGCATCAAGGGCCCCCGGGCGGTCCAGGAGTATCTCCTGAACGAGATTCAGGAGGTGTACAGGCTCCAGGGTGTGAAGATCAACGACAAGCACATCGGGGTCATCGTGCGCCAGATGCTCCAGAAGGTGCGCATCACGGACCCGGGAGAAACGGCGCTTCTCGAGGGCGAGAACGTGGACCGTGCCGAGTTCCGTGACGTGAACCAGAAGATGCTCTCCGAGAGCGGCAAGCCGGCGCGTTCGGAACCGCTGCTTCTCGGGATCACCAAGGCGTCGCTGACGACCGAATCCTTCATCTCGGCGGCCTCCTTCCAGGAGACCACGAGGGTGCTGACCGACGCCGCCGTCCGCGGCGCGCGGGATGACCTGAAGGGCCTGAAGGAGAACATCATCATCGGGCACCTGATCCCGGCAGGGACGGGGATTCACCGGTACTCGGACATCGAATTCATGGTGGACGAGACCTATTACGACGAGGAGATCCTTCCCCTCACGGCGCCCGGTGGGCTCATTCCCGGACTGGGTGCACCTGCCGAGAAGTCTGCGGTGGACTGAGTCTTCGGGGCCTGGCAGGCGAAGATTGCACCACGCTGGACGAGGCGGGCTCCGGGGCTTCCCCGGGGTCCGCCTCTGTCGTGGGGCGCGCGCTCCGGCGATCATGGGGCGGACCTGGTGGGCGCCTCGGGCCGGCGTTGACACGGCAGGGGGCGCAACCTACCTTATACAGTCTATGCGCCGAGGGCCCCGAGCCCCGGCGCCCCGGCACGATCCCGCATGGGTCGTTCCTGCCGGGGATCCCCGCGCCGCGGCAAACTGTGCCGGCGCGGTTTCTTGTCCACAGGATGTGAGTTCCGATGCCGACGATCAGTCAGCTCGTCCGAAAGGGCCGCAAGAAGGTCCAGAAGAAGAACAAGTCTCCAGCGCTCCAGGCCAACCCCCAGAAGCGCGGCGTCTGCACCCGCGTGTACACGACGACCCCGAAGAAGCCGAACTCGGCGCTCCGGAAGGTCGCCCGCGTACGGCTGACGAACGGGTACGAGGTGACGTCGTACATCGGTGGGGAAGGGCACAACCTGCAGGAGCATTCCATCGTGCTGATCCGCGGCGGACGTGTGAAGGACCTTCCGGGTGTGCGCTACCACACGGTGCGAGGCACGCTGGACGCCTCGGGCGTGAGCAAACGCAGGCAGGGTCGTTCCAAGTACGGCGCCAAGCGGCCGAAGTCCTGACCCCCCGGCCGCCTCCAAGCGAAGAAAAGAGAAGAAGCTCATGAGCCGTCGTTCCCGCGCCGAGGTGCGCACCGTGACCCTGGACCCGAAGTTCGAGTCTCCAGTGGTCTCCAAGTTCATCAACGCCATCATGCTGGACGGGAAGAAGTCCACGGCCGAGACGATTTTCTACGATGCGCTTGACGTCATCGAGGAAAAGTCCGGTCAGCCCGGTCTCACCGTGTTCCAGCAGGCCCTGCAGAACGTCAAGCCCGCCGTGGAGGTGAAGAGTCGCCGCGTCGGAGGTGCGACCTATCAGGTCCCCGTGGAGGTTCGTCCCGAACGGCGGAACGCACTGGCCATCAAGTGGCTGGTCGGCTTCTCCCGGAAGCGGGGCGAGAAGTCCATGTCCGAGCGGCTCGCGGCGGAATTGATGTCGGCCTCTCGTGGCGAGGGCGCCACCGTCAAGAAGAAGGAAGACACGCACCGCATGGCGGATGCGAACAAGGCCTTTGCCCACTATCGCTGGTAGGCTTCACCGCAGGGCAGGGCTGCAGGAAGACAGGAGGGGGTCCCCCGCGCCAGGCGCGGCAGGGCCGAGGATGTCCGGGTGCCGCCGGACTCCGGAAGCGCGGGCGGGCTGGTGGTCATCTTCGGATGGCCACGGCGGAATGCCCGCCTGCGCTTCTTTTTTGTGGGGGCAGGATGAACCCCGCCGGCCAGGGAGCCAGACGGGCTCTCTCGTGAAGACCGAACCCAAGGCGAGCGCCCTTCCAGGGGCGGCTCAACCCAGAAGGAATACGATCATGCCCAGGCTGCATCCCCTGAAGTACTTCCGGAACATCGGCATCATGGCCCACATCGATGCCGGGAAGACCACCACCACGGAGCGCATCCTCTTCTACACCGGCCGACTTCACCGAGTCGGCGAGGTGCATGACGGGGCGGCGACCATGGACTGGATGGAGCAGGAGCAGGAGCGGGGGATCACCATCACCTCCGCCGCTACCACGGCCTTCTGGAAGCGCAACGACATCGAGTACCGGATCAACATCATCGACACGCCGGGCCACGTGGACTTCACCGTCGAGGTGGAGCGGTCCCTTCGCGTTCTCGACGGCGCCGTGGCGGTCTTCTGCGCCGTCGCCGGCGTCGAGCCGCAGTCCGAGACCGTGTGGCGTCAGGCTGACCGCTACACCGTCCCCCGCGTTGCCTTCGTCAACAAGATGGACCGGGTCGGCGCCGACTACGGCAACGTCGTTGACATGCTCCGCGACCGCCTGAAGGCCAATGCGCATCCCGTGCAGTGGCCCATCGGTTCCGGGGAGGACTTCCGGGGACTCGTCGACCTCATCGAGATGAAGGGGTACATCTACGAGGACGACATGGGCTCCCAGATCGCCGAAGTCGAGGTCCCCGCCGACATTCGCGCCAGGTGCGAGGAACTCCGTGCCGCCCTCATCGAGGCCGCCGTGGAGTCCGACGACGTGATGATGGAGAAGTACCTGGAAGGCGCACCGCTCAGCGAGGACGAGATCCGCGCCGCCATCCGGAAGTCGACGGTCGGCGGACACATGTTCCCGGTCTTCTGCGGCTCGGCCTTCAAGAACAAGGGCGTCCAGCGCCTTCTCGACGGCGTGGTGGATTTCCTGCCCGCCCCCATCGACATCGAGGCCATCAAGGGGCACGATGTCGACGACGAGGAAAAGCTGATGGAGCGGCACGCCGATGACAGCGAGCCCTTCAGCGCCCTCGCCTTCAAGATCATGACCGACCCGTACGTCGGAAAGCTGACCTTCTTCCGGGTCTACTCCGGCACGATTCCCTCGGGCACGCACATCATCAACGCCACGCAGGGGAAGAAGGAGCGGGTCGGCCGTCTCCTCCAGATGCACGCCAACAAGCGCGAGGAGCTTTCCGAGGTCTTCGCCGGCGACATCGCGGCGGCCATCGGGCTCAAGGACGTTCGCACGGGCGATACGCTGTGCGATCCGGATCACCCCATCGTGCTCGAGAGCATGACCTTCCCCGAGCCGGTCATCTCGGTGGCCATCGAGCCCAAGACGAAGGTCGACCAGGACAAGCTCGGCAACGGTCTGGCGAAGCTCGCCGAGGAAGATCCGACGTTTCGGGTTCACACCGATCCGGAAACCTCCCAGACCATCATCCAGGGGATGGGCGAGCTCCACCTGGAGATCATCGTGGACCGGCTCCGGCGCGAGTTCGGCGTCGAGGCCAACGTGGGGCGTCCGCAGGTGGCCTACCGCGAGACGGTTCGCAACCGCGTCGAGAAGGTCGAGGGCAAGTTCGTGCGGCAGACGGGAGGCCGGGGCCAGTACGGCCACGTGGTCGTGAATCTCGCCCCCGCCGAGACGGGCAAGGGCCTGATCTTCCACAACAAGATCGTCGGTGGTTCCATCCCCCGGGAGTACATCAACTCGGTGGAGAACGGGGTCAAGGAAGCCATGACCAACGGAGTCATTGCCGGCTACCCCATCATCGACCTCGAGGTCGAGCTCATCGACGGGTCCTACCACGACGTGGACTCGAACGAGATGGCCTTCAAGATCGCCGGATCCATGGCCCTCAAGGCGGCCGTGCGGAAGGCAAGCCCGGTTCTCCTCGAGCCGGTCATGGAGGTGGAGGTGGTGACTCCCTCCGACTACATGGGCGACATCATCGGCGATCTGTCGTCCCGCCGCGGAAAGATCGAGGGCATGGCGGACCGGGCCGGCTCCCGCGTCATCTCCGCATTTGTTCCGCTCGGTGAAATGTTCGGGTATTCCACGAATCTCCGCTCCATGAGCCAGGGACGCGCGGTCTACTCGATGCAGTTCGGCCACTATGAGGAAGTCCCGAAGAACGTGGCCGACGAGATCGCAAGTGCCAAGGGCACGAATTCCAGCGACTGACCAGGTTCAGCAGGTTCCGAATATCCGTCCTCAGGGGGAATTGAAACATGGGCAAGGCAAAGTTCGAGCGTACGAAGCCGCACGTGAACGTGGGCAC
>REBP01000189.1 GCA_007692665.1 Gemmatimonadales bacterium
AGCCCGTCGGCGATCTGGCTTCGGAGGACCTCGGCGTTGTCGAGCTGGAGGTAGTCGCCGAGCTCGGTGGTGAGGCGCTTGAGGTCGATCTCGTATTCCACCGGGACCAGGAAGGTCTTGTCCACCGAGTGGATCTGGATGAGGAGCTCGGACACGGTACCCACCGGCACGCCCCGGAACTTCACCTTGGCGCCCCGCTCGAGCCCGTTCACGGACTCCTCGAAGTAGCTGACGAAGGTGGGGCGCTCGCCGAACCAGGCCCCGGAGGCCAGCGTGGCCACGCCCAGCACGATGACGGAAACGGCGCCGATCATGAACAGTCCGATGGCCGTCGGGTTGGCGCGCACACTCATGAGCCGTCCCCCCGGTCCGGGGGAGCCGTGCCCGCGGAGGACGCGCTCGCGGAGGACGGGCCCGCGGAGGACGCGTTCGCCTCGTCCGCCTCGCTGCTCCGGGTCAGGAACTTGAGGACCTCGTCGCTGGGCGGGTTGTCGCGCAGCTCCTGTGGCGTGCCGATGGCGGTCATGGTCTTTTCCTTGATGTCCAGAAAGATCGCCCGGTCGGCGATCTTGAAGATGCTGGCCAGGTCGTGGCTCACGATGACCACGGTGGTCCCGAAGCTGTCGCGGAGTTGCAGGATGAGATCGTCGAGGCGACTGGCGGTGATGGGATCGAGGCCGGAGGAGGGCTCGTCGAAGAAGAGCACCTCCGGGTCCAGGGCCGTCGCCCGCGCCAGCGCCGCACGCTTGCGCATGCCTCCGCTGATTTCCGCCGGATAGAACGACCCGAACCCCCGCAGTCCCACGAGCGCGAGCTTGAGCGAGACCACGTCCTCGATGGATCTCGCGTCGAGTTCCGTGTACTCCTCGAGCGGGAGCGCCACGTTCTCGGCCAGCGTCAGGCCGCTCCAGAGCGCGCCGTTCTGGTACAGGACGCCCATCCCGCGGCGGATCTCCTTGCGGGCCGCCTCGTCGGCCCCCAGGAAGTCCTCGCCCTCGAACAGGATCGTGCCCTTCGCGGGCGCCTTGAGGCCGATGAGGTGCTTGAGCAGCGTGCTCTTGCCGCTTCCGCTTCCGCCCATGATGACGAAGATCTCGCCCCGGCGGACCTGGAAGTTCAGGTCCTTCATGATGACGAGGGGCCCGTACTGCATGGTGAGCCCCTGCACCTCGATGGGGGCGGTGTCGCCGGCTCCCGGCGTGCCCCCGGACAGAGCGGTCCCGCCGGCGGGCGGCGCGCCCCCTGTCATGCCCGGTTCCTTCACAGGTCGGATGGACATCAGACGTTCAGCAGGACAGCGAGCCAGTCGATCACGGCGTTCGCCGCGATGATCAGCGTGATGCCGAGGACCACGGCCGAGGTGGCCGCCTTCCCCACGGCACTCGCGTCCCCGCCGGTCTGCATCCCCTTCATGCACCCGCAGAGACCGATGATGAGGCCGAAGACGGTCCCCTTGAAGACGCCCAGGAGCGCGTCGGAGAGCGTCACCGCCGCCATGAGGCCGCCCATGAACTGGGTGACGCTCAGGTCCAGCACCGTGATCGCCACCACCATGCCGCCGAGGATCCCGACGATCCCGGCGTAGACGGTGAGGAGCGGCATCGTCACCACGATCCCCAGCACGCGGGGGAGGACCAGGTGGTCGATGGGGGAGATGCCCAGCGTGCGGTAGGCGTCGATCTCCTCGGAGATCTTCATGCTGCCGAGTTCGGCCGCGAAGGCCGCCCCGGTCCGGCCGGCCATGATGATGCCGGTCATGAGGGAGGCCATTTCGCGCAGCATCCCGTAGCCCACCAGGTACGACACGAAGTAGCCCGCCCCGAAGCGGCGCAGCACCACCGCCCCCAGGAAGGCGATGATCATCCCCACCAGGAAGGCGATGAGGGTGACGATGGGAAGCGCGCCCGAGCTGTTCGCCTGCACCACCACCCAGAAGTCCCGCCACCGCATGCGCAGCCGGAGGAGGACCAGGCGGATGAGGCTGTCGGTGACCTCGCCCAGGAAGGTGACGGTCGCCATGAGACCGTCCCAGGCGGCCAGCCCCTTCGCGCCCATGGCCTGCGCGAAGGAGAGCTGCGCCGACGCCCGCTCCGTGTCCCGCTCGGGAACGGAACGGGCGAGTTCAAGCAGCCCCTGGATGTCGGCGGGGAGGTTGCCACCCCTGAACTCCAGGTCGTGGGCCTCGCAGTGGAGCCTGCCCTGCTCGAGAAAGGTGAGCAGGCTGCTGTCCCAGGCGCCCAGCCCGGCGGCGTCGAATTCCACCGCCCGGGCGGGCGCGGGGTGGGCCCCATCCTCGGGAGGCGCGTCGAGGATGGTTTCCAGTCGCGGCAGGGTGCCGGAAAGCTTCCAGTCGCCCGCCAGCGCGACGACCAGGACCTCTTCCTTCCGATGCACCTCCAGGCCCATGGTCGTCATTGCGCAGCCATTCCCCCGAAGGGGGAGGGCTTCAGCTCACCAGGATCAGGATGAGCAGGATGATGATGAGGGCGGCCACGCTGATCGTGACGCTCCCCATGTTCTGTGCCGCCATCATCGGCGCGGTCTTCGCGACCAGCGGGGCGACCTGCATGACCTGCGCATCGCTCAGGCCGGCTGCGGCGGACTCGACCCGCTCCATGTCGATGCCGCGCTCGGCAGCGAGTTCGCGGACGTCGGACCGGGAGAGCAGGTCGGACAGTTCGGCGCGCTGCACGTCCGCGGCCGACGTGTGACCGACGAGGGCGGCGTCCATGAACGAGGCGCTCAGGACCCGGCTGTCGTCGGCGGCCGGGGCGTTCTGTGCGACGACCGGGGCGGCGAAGAGGAGGGCCAGCACGAGCGCGAGGGAGGATGCTTTCAGGTTCCGCATGATACGTCCTTTCCAGTGGGGGCCGGTCAACCGCAGAATGCGGCATGGCCGGGTCCGTCGGGTACAACGGGGTCACCCGAAATTTCGGTGAGCCGCCCGATGGCAGGTATCGCCCGACGGGGTGGAAAGGGGGTGACGGCTGGGAGGGGGACGTGCCGGCAGGGGATCCCTCGAAAGGACTAGGCCGTTGGAGGGGTGGGGGGTGGAGGGGCTGCAACCGGGACCGGCACCGGGGCTGCGACCGGCACCGGCACCGGGGCTGCAACCGGCACCGCGACCGGCACCGGCACCGGTCCCCGAGACCGGGACCGCGACCGCCACCGCGACCGGTCCCCGGGGTCCGCCACCGCGACCGCCACCGCGACCGGTCGCCGGGGTCCGGTGTCCCCGGTTCTGGTCGGGGAGCCCCGGCCTGTCGAGGTACGGCACCTCCAGATCGTCGGGGCTCACTCCCCACGCCTCCCCGTCCAGGAAGCGCAGGGGGCGAAACCGCCCGGGCATCCGGAAGGCCCGGGCCTCCGCATCCCCCCATCAAGCCCGGTCCGGAGCTGTCAGGAGGAGGCGGCTGGCGGAGGGGGTGAGGCCGCGCTCCCATCCTCCCTCCGGATCCTTCCCGCCCCTGGAGGGGTTGAGGAGATCGCCCCCCGGTGCGGCCGGCCCCTCCCCCGGTGCAGCGCCCCCGGTGCGGCGGCCCCTCGGTGGCCTCACCCCCCCGGTGCGGTGGCCCCTCCGCGTCCCCAACGGGCGCTCGATCCCCGGCAACCTGGAGTTCCGCAGCATGAGAAGATTCTCTCTCGCGTGGCTGGCCGGCGGGCCCGCCCGCCCCTGCTCGCGACGCGGTTCCCCGCGCTCCCGTGGCACGCACTCCGGATCGCCCCTGGCTGCGCTGTCCGCGCTGGGCGCCTGCATGCTCGTGCTCGTGCTCGGCGCCTGTGCACCTCCCGATTCGGAGGGGGCCGCATCCACAGCACAGGATGGGGAGCACCGGATCTCGGCAGAGGGGCTGAAGTCCACGGCCTTTCCCGACCGGAGTCTGGACTGGAGCGAGATCCCGGGGCCCGAGGACCTGGAGGCGCGCCGCGCCCATTTCCTGGTGGGTCCCGAGGCGCTGGCCCGGGAGCTTGAGGCCGGGGGTGACCTTGTGGTGCTGGAGATCGGGATGACATCTGAGGCCTTCGAGGCGGAAGGTCATGTGGCGGGCGCCCGCTTCCTCCCCTGGGAGGCCGTTGCCGTGCGGCGGGACGACATCCCGAACCGGATCCCTGCCATGGATGCGCTCGCCCGGAGCCTCGCAGAGCGGGGGGTGGGTGAGGAGACCCGGATCGTTCTCTACGATCGTGGTGCCGGACTCATGGCCGGCCGGGCGTGGGCGGTGCTGGACTACGCGGGGCTGGGCCACCGGACCCGGCTCCTCGATGGCCAGCTCCACGGATGGAAGGCCTCGAACGGGGCGACCGAGAACGGTGGCGGCGCCGGCGCGCGGCCTGCCGCCTCCGCGACCGGGTCGGGGCTGGGCTCGGGTCTGGGCTCGGGGCTGGGGTCGGGGCTGATCCTCCGCCCGCGCATGGAACTTCTGGCCGACGGCGACCGCCTCGCGGACCTGGTCTGGGCCCGGGAGACGCAGGGGCATGAGACGTTTCCCGGACTATACCTCCTCGATGCCCGTCCGCACGCTGAGCACTCCGGCGCCGAGCCGGGGGACGAGGTGGATCGCCCGGGGCACATTCCCGGTGCACGGAACCTCCCCTGGAGAAGCACCACCGGTCCGGACGAGGCGCCGTTCCTCCTGGAAGCGGCGGCTCTCCTGGAGCTGTTCGAGGATGTGGGGGTCGAGCCCGGCGACCGCATCATCACCTACTGCCGCACCGGCGGACAGGCCGGGCACCTGCACTTCGTGGCCCGCATGCTGGGCTTCGAGGTTCGCTTCTACGACGGTTCGTTCGTGGAGTGGAGCCGGAATCGGGAGCGCCCGGTGGTGGCGCCCGACGGCTCGGTGGCGCCGGCGTTCGTGGATGGTATGCCGGAGGCGGCGGGCGAAGCGCCCTAGTTGCTGCGCCGGGCCTCGCGGGGGTGGACGGCCCGGGGGGTTCGGGAGGGGGATGGAGGGCCGGGGGGGCGAGCGGCTCGCGAGGCTGCCAATCGTGAGTCCGGTCGGGCCCGTTGGCAGCCTGGATGCGTCATAGCTCTTGATTCTGCCAATCTCCCGAACGCCGATTGGGAGGTTGGCAGAATAAGGGGGTTCTGACCCCGCACCGCTGCCAATGGCGCTTTCGGGAGCTCCCGTTGGCAGTTGCGCGAAGCCCGCCGGTGCGGCGCCCCTTCCCCCTCGCCGTCGCCTATCCCCTCGCCGTCGCCTACCCCCTCGCCGTCGCCTACCCCCTCCCACTCGCCTTGCCCCTCCCCCTCGCCGCGTCCCTCTCCCACCTCGGCCCTCGACGCCTCTCCTGCGGGCCCGTGCTCCCATGGAGTCGCCCGCGCCGGACGCATACCCTGCAATGGAAGAAGCCTTCGAGGCGTGGGCTTCCGCGGAAAGTCGCCCTGCTCCGGATCTCGAACTCGGGGGCGTTTCCGACATGCTGGCGCAATCCAGATGGGGGAACAGGTGGACGAGCGAAAGAGAAAGAAGGACGGGCGGCCCCACGGGCCGCTCCCTCGGTGCCAACGGCACCCGAACCGTCGTTCGCTGGCGGCGCCGAAGCACGGAACCGATCGGATCTGCCAATCGCTCCCGTCGCGGGAGCCGATTGGCAGAACGGTTGTCTTGTTTTCAGTCAGCCGCCCGGCGCGCATGGGCCGCCCTGGCCACCCTGGCCACCCAGGCCACCCTGGCCACCCGGGCATCCCATGAAACTGGAGGTGGAGCGGGCCGTGTGGGACCTCGCGCATCGTCAGCGGGGCGTGGTCACCCGTGATCAGGTGCTGGCCGTCGGATGGTCCCCCTGGGCGCTGAACCGGCGTGTGCAGGCTGGCCTCCTTCGAGAGCTCTTCCCCCGGGTCTACATGGTGGGCGCCGGTGAGCCTCCCGGTGCCCGCGAGCAGGCGGCGCTTCTGGTCGCGGGGGAGGGGGCGCTGCTGAGTCACCAGACGGCCGCGGCCCAGTGGGGGTTCCTTCCACCGGCAAGCGGGGAGCCCATCCATGTCATGCTGGTGGGGACCGAACGGGGCCGCGTCACTGGCCTCCGCACCCACCGTGTCCGGCGCCTGCAGCCCGAGGAGCGCTCCGAGCGCGCCGGGTTTCCGCTCACGTCCCCGGCGCGTACGATGCTGGACGTGGCTGCGGTGGTTGGCGGCCGGAAACTGGAGAGACTCCTGTCCGGTGCGGAGCGGTCAGGCCTGGTTCCCGCGAAGACCTGGCCCGGCCTGCTCGTACGATACCGGGGGCGCCCCGGCGTGGCCGCTCTGCGGGCCGCCATGGAAATTCCGAAAGGCCCGGCCTTCACCCGATCGGCGGCGGAAGATGCGTTCCTCGACCTGGTCCGGCGTGCCGCGCTCCCACGGCCGGAGTCCAACGTGGCCCTTGAATCCCGGGAGATCGACTTCCTCTGGCGGGAGGAGTGCGTGGCTGTGGAGGTGGACGGATACGAATACCACAGAACCCGGCGGGACTTCGATCGGGACCGCGCCAAGGATGCGTGGCTGATCGCTCGCGGCTTTCGCATCGTGCGATTGTCCTGGCATCAGATCGTGGAAGAACCTCTGGCCACTGCCGTGCTCCTGGGCCAGGTACTCGCCCGCGGCGGGCCCGATGCCCAGGCTGCGCGGCCCGCCGCGCGCGCTCCCGCCACTGCCGCTCCCGCCACTGCCGCTCCCGCCACTGCCGCTTCGGCCACTGCCGCTTCGACAACCGCTGCTTCAGCAACCGCCGGCTCCTCCCTCCCGCCGTCACCGCCATCCGCCCGGCGACCCGGGGTGAACCGGGTTCAGGGCTCCGTGGCCCTTCCCGAGTTGTCCCCGGGGGCGTCCCCGGGGGGTCGGGGCGGAGGGGCCGTCGGGGGCACGACGCGCCGTGCGCGCGGATGGCCGTAGACCTTGAAGGCCAGCCACGACGCATCGCCCTGCGCCTTGCCGGCCTCGCGGGCACCCTGGGCCGCCTCGGAGAGGGTGGCGCCGGACCAGAGCGCCTGGTAGAAGGTCGTGGCAAAGACTTCGGCCGGCTGATCCCGGACCGGCCAGGAGGCCCCCACGAAGGCACCGGCACCCGCCTCCATGAACGCGGTGGGCCACCCACCCCACTCGGTAAGGCCCAACCCGTGACGGCCTGCCTCGCAGGCATGGAGAAACACGAGGGGACGCCGATTCCAGAGCGCGTTGCTGAACCGCACGGATTCGGACTCGATCCGGATCGGCTTCGGGGGGTCCTCGTCGCTTTCCCCGGGCTGGTCGCCGATCAGCAGGGCGGCCGTCTGGATGTTGCCCGGGTCGGCGAGCCCATGACAGGCCAGGTGGAGAACATCGAAATCGCCGGCCGTGATGGTCGTCCAGAGCGGCTCGAAGCCGGCCTCGATGCGCTCCGGCTCCACGCCCTCGGCCGGCAGTTCACGCGTGATGAAGCCTACCTCGGTCAGGACCGACCTCTCGGTATTGTGGGGGTAGGTGGCAGCCAGGAACTTCCACCGGGCCATGGCGAACTCCCGGGGAGGCGTGCGTCCGTGAAAGGTCCGGACCAGCCCGTATTCTGCCAGGTAACGGTCATCCACCTCGCCGGAGTCCGGGTCCTTGAGGCGCACCAGCTCCCAGGGGATGCGGGGCTCCCACGACGTGATCTGTACCCCCTGAATCCTCCCCCTCAGGGGCCAGAGCACCCGGGCCACGTCGGGGGAGAGGAGTTCATGGCAAAGCGAGATTCCCGCCGCCTCGAGCTCGACCTGGAACTGGGGAAGGTCGGAGCGCCGGAGCCTCCGGGTAAGATTCTCATGGATCCGGGCCACGTACTGGTCGAGTTTCTTCGCCGCTCCGCCGTCGCGGTCCAGGAGCGGCTGCGAGTCCATCGTCAGGTAGTGGAAACCGAGGGGCTCGGAGACGAGTCGGTAACGATAGAAGGTCCGGCTGTCCTCCTCCATTTCGTCGATCAGAAGTCGAAGAATGGCATCGTCCCCGGGGTCCCGGGGGAGGGCCTCCACCATCTCGCGGGTGAGGGGAGGTCGGTGCTGGGCCCCGAGCTCGGGCGTCGCCCCCGCGCCCGCCAACCCGCCCGCATCCCCACTCACATCCCCACTCACATCCCCCGCCACATCCCGCGTCACCCGGACCGACAGGCGGACCGCCCCGAGTTCGCTTCCCACCTGGCGGAAGGACACGCCCACCTGGACTTCTCCCTCCTCCATCGCCTCGACCTCGAACTCGCCCAGCGAGGCGCGCCCGGGGGCGGGAGGTGCGAGGTCGATGCGGCGGGACCCCAGTACCCGAAGTCCCCGGCCCCGCACGGAGAGCATGACCTGGATCGGCTCCGCCTCCAGGACCTCCACACCAGCGACCGCCTTGGCCAGCGGGAGGCTGCCGTCGCCGTCCCGCTCGATTCTGACCTCGATGAACTCGGTCTCCCCCGGTGCCAGGGCTTCGGGCCCCTGGGCCGAGAGGGTGGCCTGGAAGGTGGGCGGGGGCGCGTCGTCCGCAGGTGGGGGGGCGGAGGTCTCGAGGTCACCCCCCGGTGGCGCCCCACGGGAGGCCCCCGCTTCCTCCATTTCCTCCATGGGAGGCGGGGCGCTCGAACGCATCCCCCATTGACCCACCGTCACCGGCACGCCGGCGTCGTCCAGGTGGATGGCCCGGAAGGCACCGGGGGACCACCGGTCGCCCGGGGGAATCGCGATCCGGTCGGGTCGGGGTTCGCCGCGGACCACCACGCTGGCCTCGCGGGGGTCCAGCCCCAGGTGGTCGGCAATGGAATGCTCCATCGGTCGGTCCGGGTTGTCCGCATGCCAGAGCAGCCGTTCCGGTTCGATGGCCATCCAGAGGTCCCCCTCCCCACTGATGCCGATCACGAGCCAGCACTCCCGCTGCGGGCCGGGGTGCGACGCCATGGAGGTGGACTCGGCCGCGCGGCCCGTGGCAAGGCATTCCTCTAGAAAGCGCCGGACCCGGGGTGCAGCCACCTCCATCGGCTCCGACCCGTCCAGGACAAGAATCCCCGGGTCCAGCTCCGGCCATCCCACGCCCTCGAAAACCGATCCCTCGAGGCCCGACCCCTCGTCACCCCCCGAAAGCATCGTCGGCTCCGTCAGCCTCGGCCTCGGCCTCGTCCGGGGTCAGGTCCGCAACCGCCACCGCATCGGCCACGGGCTCCACGCCCGCCGGCCCCTCCACGCGGATCGAGTAGGAACCGGGACCCGGGGGATCGAAGTTCCCGAGTCGCCAGCTGTCGGCGTCGGCCACGAGGGTGGAGCGGGCCAGGGGGGTGCCGGAATCGCCGCTGAAGAGCGTGGCGGTCGGGTCCCCGCCGTCGATCTCGCTCCGGGCCCGGACCCGGATCGGCTCGTCCCCCCAGACCAGGTCATCCACCTCCAGGGAGATGCGCCCCGGGGGCGTCGTGGGCTGCATGAAGTCCCCCAGGCTGAAGTAGAGGTCCTCGATGATCCCGGTCATGTGGTGGATGACCGCCTCGGCGTTCTGGATGGCGGCGTGCCGGGTCCCGGAGTACATGACCCCGCCGCCGCCCTCGAACTCCTCGGGAATGGCGGACACCCTGGGCACCGTGCCGTCGCCGGAAAGGTCCCTGCCCCCGTGGCTGCGGAGGACTTCCACCCCGGAGCCCGTCCACCGGGCGGACTGGCTCGTCTGCTGCCCCGTGCCCACCACCGGGTGAATCCAGGGGCCCCGGGCCTGGTAGTCGGGATTCTGCGAGTTGGTGGCCACGGCGCTCCGGATCTCGCGGTGAAAATCCATGAGCGCCGAGCGGGCTTTGGCCGCGTCCACCCCCGGGATCCCCTCCGTCTCGCCCACCCGCACCAGCTCTCCGTCGCCGGCATCGTAGGCCTTGAAGGTGGGAAGCAGCTGGTGGAGGCTCATGAACCGGCTGGTGAGGGCCGACAGGTCGATGAGCCCCCTGGGTCCCATGGTCATTCCATTGGACAGGGTATCCAGCGCATTGAGCGAACCCCGGTAGGGGGTGCCGAAGGTGAGCAGGGCCCGCGTGTCCCTCCATCCTTCCAGGACCTCCAGGAAATAGCGGGAAACCAGCCCGCCCATGGAATGCCCGATCAGAATGAGCTGCGCATCGGCATTTCCCTTCTCCCTCCATCGGGCCAGCCACCCGTGACTGTCCCGGGCGAGCTTCCGGGCGCTCACCCGGTTGTCGCGCCGCCAGTCGTAGGGAAAGGAGAAGAAGTTCTCTCCCTCGGTCACGTCGAAGTGGCGCTCGATTCCCTTCCGGACGGCGGAGTACCCGTCGATCTTCCAGAGCCCCGGCAGCAGATGAAGGTCGGGCATGAGGGCATCCGCCGTGATTCCGTCCCCCAGATCATCCGCGGTGTGGTCCTCCTCCTCGATCCAGAGGTCCTTCCGCATCCGGCCCCCCCGGGTGAGGAGCGCCCTCCCCATCTGGCCGGGTGAGAATCCCCAGACCGTGCGTCCGTCCTTCCTGAGGACGCTGCCCAGGATGCCGGGGAGGAGAACGACGACATCGGGCATGGGCTCGCGGGGCATGGGACCTCCCGGAAGGGGTGAGCGGAGGTGAAAGCCGGGAAGGCTTCGGGGGAGATCCCCCCGGCGCGGACTCCCCTCTGCCACGCTACGCCGGGTGGTTCACGGGGTCAATGATTTCCTTCGCGTTCCGGAACGGAGGCCGCTTCGCGGGATGCGAAGGTGCAGGCGGGGCGCGGGAGCCCCGGCGTGTGCCGGAGGGGGTGGGCCGCGGAGCCAGCCCGTGCGAACGGTGCACCCCCCCTCCGGCCGGC
>REBP01000180.1 GCA_007692665.1 Gemmatimonadales bacterium
GGACCGCAGCAAGGCGTTACCGCGGTAACGCCGGCGACCTGCGACACGGACCGGACCACCCGACCGGGCCGGCGGCGCCTTCGAGCGCGCCCGCCGTACCCCGTCCCGTCCCGTCGCCACCCGGGGTTCCCCCCGGTCCTCCGCGGCCCCCATATTCGGCCACGGCCTCCCGGCCGATCCTCCGTGCCCGAAACCCGGCCCGCCCTCCCACCCACCCGACTCCATGGCCATCGTCCACCAGCCCACATTCCGACTGAACAGCCTGCTCTTCCTGGCGTTCATCGCGCTGGCGATCTACCTGGGCATGACCCTCCCCGACCGCTACCCCGTCCACTTCGGTCTTTCGGGCGAGCCCACCCGGTGGGAGGAGCGGGGCCCCGGCATGTGGATCCTCCTGGTTGCGGTGGGGGCCTTCTCGTTCGGAAAGCTCCACCTGTTCCAGCGTTTCCTGCTGACAGACCCTGACTCGACGCTGCTGAACGTCCCCCACAGGGACCTCTTCCTCAACCTCCCGCGCGAGCGGAAGATCCCCGTTTTCCGACGCATGAACCGGATGCTGGGGATCCTCAACACCGCCCTGCTCGCGACCTACATCGGCCTCCTTCTCCTCACCTGGTGGTCCGCCCACCAGCCGGGCGGCTGGCCTGCGAGGTTCTCCTTCCAGGCCCTGGTGGCCGCCGTCGGTTTCGCCGTCATCTTCCCCCTGGTCGAGCTTCGCGTCTTCAGTCGCATGATCCGCCGAAAGCTGCGGGAGGAGGGGCTGCTCCCCCCCGGAGATACCCCGGGCGCCGCCCCTGCCGGGGCCCCGCCCACTGGCGCCGTCCGGCCGGATCGCGAAGAATAGGGGATGCCCACCGTGCCCTCTTCCACTCCCGCCCCCACATCCACCCACGCCACCGCCGCCGAAGGCACGCCCGAGCGCCCCACCCCCCTCCCTCGGGAACTCAGCGAATTCCTGCTCCAGTTCTCCATCTCCCTGCACCGTTTCGGGATCTACCCGGCGGGTCACCCGGCCCTCGCTCCCCTGACGGAATCGGTGCTGGCACGTCTCAGGCTGCTCATGCTGCAACGGCCCCGGATCACCCTCGGGGTCGCCCAGTCGCAGCTCGTCATCGAGGGCGTCGCCACGGACCGCCGAAACCCGGTCCTGCAGGATCTCGCGAAGCGCCTGCACGACCACCAGATCGGGGCGCTTTCCTTCGAGCGGACCCTCGAGCCATCCAGCCTCCAGTGGGTCTTCGACGTTCTCTCCGTCCACCCGGATCGGACCGGCGAGCCCGAGGGGCTCAGGCCGGCATCGGAGCGGCCGCCGCTTCCGGGCCTGACCCTGCATCCTCTTGGGTACGATCTGCTCTCGCTCCAGGGAGGAGAGCTGTCGGAGTGGCGCCCCGAACCCGCCCGGGCCATGAGCCTCTGGCTTGGCCTCGCCCAGGCGGCCATGGCCGCCGCAGGCGGGGGGACGGCCTCGAAGGGTGAGGCGGCCCGACCCGGTCCATCAGCCTCGCCCCCCACCACCCCGCCGCCTCCCACCCCGGGAGGCGCCGAGGTGGCTCGCTCGCTGGCCGGCAGCCACCAGGAGTCGGCCTACGAACAGGTGATCGTCGGCTACCTCCTCCAGATCGCCGAGGAACTTCGCACCGGGGCCGGCGCCGAGGTGGAGGGCGTCCGTCGACGCATGGTCGAGCTGGTGCGGGAACTGGACGAGGAAACCCTGGAGCGCATCCTGCACATGGGGGGCGACACGACCCGCCTCCGAAGCTTCGTCCTCGACTCGAACGAGGCGCTGAACCTGGACGCGGTGCTCAAGCTTCTCCGGGCCGCCGCCGGCAGCTCGCAGCGCACGATGTCCAGCTCCCTCACCCGCGTCCTCACCAAGCTGGCCCTTCACGCCGAACGGGGCACCGACGACGTGCGGGACCAGGCCGCCGGAGCCTTCCGCGAAACCGTGGAGGAGCTTGTCGGGAACTGGGATTCGGACGCCGGAGCCGGCGCGGGAGCCCCGGGGTCGCGCGGCCTCCCGTCCCGCCATGCCCCCGGCAACCCCGCCCCGGGCAGCTCCGCCCCCGGGACCCCCGCCACATCCATCTCCGAGGACTATGGCCTTCTCCTCGACACCATGGCCCGCGCCGCGCCGGTCTTCCCCCTCGCCGCAGACGGGGGAGACCCCGCCGCCACCCGCATGGAGGGCCCCGACGGCGCCCTCCGACTCCTCCAGACCGCCCTCGAGACCGACGCCGACGGCCCCATGATCGACCGCGCCGTCGCCGCGCTCATCGACGGCGGCCGGGTCGTGCAGGTCCTCCGTCTCACCGATGCCTGGGAGCACGGCGGGGATGACGCCGTCCCCGCCCTGGCCCTCCGACTTCGCCGGGACCTCGCGACGCCGGCGGAACTCTCCCGCCTCCTGGCCCAGGGCGAGATCGAGGCGGGCGTCGTCGCCGAAATGGCCGCGCGGGTGGGCGAGGCCGCACTCGACGCCCTTCTCGACGCCCTCGAGAACTCCGACTCCCGCCAGGTCCGCCGCCGCGCCTTCGACGCCCTTGCCGGCCTGGGCGAGGCCCTTTCCCGCGGACTTGCGCCCCGGATCCCGGAGCTCGCCGCCGATCCCCGCTGGTTCGTCCGCCGGAACCTCCTCTCCCTGCTCCGGAGTTCGGGCGAGATCCCGGAAGGCTTTACCCCCCTTCCCTTTCTCGTGGATGCGGATGCCCGGGTGCGGCGGGTTGCGCTGCAGATGGCCATCGAGCTGCCGACGGCCCGCGACGAAGCGCTGCGGCAGGCGCTCGCTGACCCCGACGAGGGCGTCGCGCGCACGGCGCTTCTCGAACTCCAGTCCGGCCTGCCGGCGGCGGCGGTCCCGGTGCTGGTGCGCGAGATCCTGGCGCCGGGCGCCCACGCCGCCCTTCGCCCCCTGGCCTTCCGGGCGCTCCGGGGGTGCACGTCGAGGGTAGCGCTGGACGCGGCGCTGGCGGCGCTCGACGGAGGCCGCTCACTCCTCGGACGCCGCCGCCTCCCCGCCCCCTCCGCCGAAGTCCGCGAAGCCCTCGGGCTCGCCCTCTCCCCGCCCTGGGTGGATCATGCCGACGTGGGCTGGATCGCCGCCGCCGCCGCCCAGGCCCGTGAGCCGGAGTACGCCACCTGGGTCCGGGAGCTGGCGGCCGCACCATGAATGCGCACCAGCTGCAGGCCACCGCCTTCCTCACCGCGCTGGGCCGCGCCCTTTCGGTGCTGACCCTCTACGGAGAGGATCACCCGACGCGGACCGAGGTGGAGGACGAGGTCTTCGCGCGCCTCATGGACTTCAAGTACCTCGAGCAGATCCCCACGATCACCTTTCTCGACGCGGAGGTCGTCGTGAACCGGCGCCCCATCCGCGAACTTCGGGGGTGGGGGTGGGGCCCCCGGCTGTCGGAGGTGGGGATCCAGCGCATGGAGTTCCCGAGCGCCCCCAACCGCCAGGACCTCCGCCTCTTCCTGGAAGAGGCGACGCATCGCCTCACCCGCAACCGGGGCGCCCGCGCCGGCGACGGGTCCCGGCAGGAGGAACTGCTGGCCGGCGTCATCGGCGCCTCCATCCGGTTCGGGCGCGTGGGGATCGGGGGGAGCCGGTCCGACGAGGAGCCCGTGGCCCGGGTGGTCACCGCCACCCTCGACTTCTCCCTCGACGAGGAGTTCGGCGCCGTGTCCTGGCTCCAGGAGGAGGTGAAGGGGGGCCGTGGACTTCACCTGGCCGAGGCCGAGGCGGTGGTCCGCTCGCTCGCCATCGCCGCCCGGAGCCACCAGCACGTGCTCGCCACGCTGTTCCGCCCCGCCGGGGGGAGCCCCGGACCCGGCATGGGTTCGCACCTCGACCCTGCGGCGCAGGGGTTTGCCACCTCCCACGCCATGAACGTATCCGTGCTCTCCATGGCGCTGGCCGAGTTCATGGGCATGAACTCCGGCGCGGTCCGGGCGGTGGGCATTGCCGGGCTGCTTCACGACCTCGGGACCACCCGCGTGCCCCCGGGGATCCTGACCAAGCCCGGCTCGCTCACACCCTCCGAGCGGGAACTGGTGGAGCGGCACCCCGCCGACGGCGCCAGGCTCATCATCCGGAACGAGGAGAGGCTGGACCTGGCCGCCGTGGTGGCCTACGAGCATCATGTTCGGTACGATGGCTCCGGGTACCCGCGCTTCCGGTTTCCCCGCCCCCTGCATCCGGTGAGTCACCTGGTGCATGTCTGCGCCACCTTCGACACGCTGCTCAGTGATCGTCCGTGGCGGGGGCGCTGGCCCGAGGACCGGGCACTCGAGCACCTGCTGGCCGGCGCGGGATCGGAGTTCCACCCCGATTTCGCCCGGGATCTTGTTCGCATGATACGCCTGGAACGCCGGCTCTGACGCCGGTGCAACCCCTGAACCTCCGGAGTCCGCACGTGCCTGGAACCGCTGCTTCCCGCCCGTCCCGCCGACCGGGCGCCCGCCCACACCCCCGCCGGGCCGCGAAGGCCGGCCTCCCGGGCCCGTGCCTGGCCCTGGTGCCCGGCCTGGTCCTGGCGCTCAGCCTGGCCCTGGGTGCCGCTCCCGCCGCGGCGGCCACCCCCGCCAGTGCCCACGAAGCCGCCCCGGTGCCGGCGCCGCCCCAGGCGCAGTCGGCCATGAGCGACACCGGCTTCCTCCCGGTGCGCATCGACCACGACGGGAACCGCGTGTACCTCCGCATCCCCGAAGGGCGCATGGGAGAGGACTTCCTCCACACCATCACGCTGGCCACCGGGCTGGGTTCGGCCAATACGCTCATGGACCGGGGTCAGACCGGTTCGGCGGCGGTGGTGAGGCTGGAGCGGCGGGGGAACCGGGTGCACATGGTGCGCGACAACTGGTCGATCCGGGCCATCGGTGCCGACGAGGCCGAGACCCGGGCCGCGCGGGAGGGCTTCCCCACCTCGGTCATCGCGTCGTTTCCCATCGAGTCCGAGGAGGGCGACGGCGTCGAGGTGGACGCGACGTCGTTCTTCATGTCCGACGTGTGGGGGGTGGCGGACCGCCTCCGGGGCGGCGGGCAGGGGACCTCGAGGGTGGAGCGGGACCGGAGCTGGGTGGTGGAGGAATCGAGCGGCAACTTCCCCCGGAACACCGAGCTCCGCGTGGCCCTCACCTTCGTCGGGGACCAGCCGGGGATCGAGCTTCGGCGGACCGCGCCGGACGGGAGCGCGGCGACCTTCGAGCAGCACCACTCGCTGGTGGCCCTCCCCGACCCCGAGGGGTTCCGGCCCCGGGTCGCCGACCTCCGGGCGGGGCTCTTCGGCCCCTCCTTCTGGGACTTCGCGCAGGGATTCGACCAGAACTACCGGGGGGCGTACACGAGCCGGTGGCGCCTCATTCCCTCGGACACGGCGGCGTACCTGAGGGGCGAGCTGGTGCCGCCGGTGGAGCCCATCGTCTACTACATGGACCCGGGGATCCCCGAGCCCTACCGGACGAACTTCATCGAGGGCGGGAACTGGTGGAACGAGATCTTCGAGGCGGCGGGCTTCCGCGACGCCTTCCTCGTCACCGACCTCCCCGAGGGCGCGAACCCCATGGACATCCGGTACAACATGGTCTACTGGGTGCATCGGCAGGGACCGGGGCCTTCGGTGGGGCCGTCGTACTCCGACCCCCGCACCGGCGAGATCCTGAAGACGGTGGTGCGCATGGACTCGTGGCGGTCGCTGGTGAACTACAACATCTACGCCGGACTTCTGCCTGCGGCGGGGGATGCGGGGCTGGCCGTCAGTGCCGAGGACTTCGTCATGGCCCGCCGCCGGCAGCATACGGCACACGAGATCGGGCACACGGTAGGGATCGCGCACAACTTCATCTCGGCGTCGCAGGGGCGGGCCTCGGTCATGGATTACCCCGCGCCCCTGATCAGCCTCCGCCCCGACGGATCCCTCGACCTGAGCGAGGCCTACCGCGAGGGCGGCGGAGCGTGGGACTCGCTGGCGGTCCGGTACGCCTACACCTGGTTCCCGGACGAGGCCAGCGAGGCGGCGGGGCTCCGGCGCATCATGGAGGAGGGGCTCGCCGACGGGCTCCGCTTCATCACCGGCGGGCATGCCGGGCAGGCCGGGTCGATCCCGGCGGCGACGCAGTGGATCGAGGGGACCACGATGCTCGAGGCGCTGGAGCGCGCCGGGGCCGTGCGGCGGCACCTGGTGGAGCGCTTCGACGAGCGCGCCATTGCCGAGGGCGAGGCCATGTCCATGCTGAACATGCGGTTCGCCCACGTCTACCTGCACCACCGGTACGCGCTGGAGGGGGCCATCAAGTACGTGGGCGGCATGGACTTCACCTACGCGCTCCGGGGTGACGGCCAGACGCCGGCTCAGATCCTCCCGGCGGCGGAGCAGCGGGAGGCGCTGGCCCGGGTGCTGGCCCACCTGGAGCCGGCCGAACTCCGGATCCCCGACCGGGTCGCCAACCTGATCCCCCCGTCGCCCCCGGGGATGGACGGATCCGAGATCTGGATCCCCTCCCGGGCGGGCACGGCGTTCGATGCCATCACGCTGGCCGGGGGGCTCGCCACCGAGATCGTGGAGAACCTGCTCCACCGGGACCGGCTGGCGCGGGTGGCCCTCTTCCACGCCCGGGATGCGGGGACGCCGTCGGTGTCGGAGGTGCTGGAGGCGGTCATGGCGGCGAGCTGGGATGCGGGGGTCTCCGGCGATGCCATGGACCAGGCGCTCCGACGCACCGTGCAGACGGTGGTGCTGAACACGCTCCTCGACCTGGGCGGCGACGCCCGGGTGGTCCCCGAGGTGCGGGCGCCGGTGGATCACGCCCTGGAACGCCTCGGGGACCGACTCGTCATGGCCACCGGCGGAGGGGCCACCTGGGAGGCGCACCGGACGGCGGCGGCGCGAAACGTCTCGCGATACTTCGCCGGAGAGGACGACCCGGCGACGCGGTCGCGCTTCCCGGTGGTGCCCCTGCCCTGGCCCTGAGGAGCGCGCGCAGGGCGCACGACGCAGGCAGAGGGCGCAGGCTGAGGGGCATGAGAAAGGGGCCCGCCGCGGGTGATTTGCGGCGGGCCCCCGTTGTTCGTGGCGCGTCAGCTCTCCTCGAGCCGTTCCGCCTCGGCGCAGGCCAGCTGGGTTTCGCGGTCGGCCTCGGAGCGGCGGATGTCCACCACGTACCGCTCCGCCTCGTCCCCCAGCGCGATCTCCACGTCGGCGGCCCACCCGCCTTCGGCGTCCAGCTGGATGGCGGGGAACTCGTCCCAGTCCCCCAGGGCGTCGCCGGGGGCGGCGCAGCTTCCACCGCGGAGAATCCAGGGGAATCCGCCCTCGTCCGGTTCCGGGGCCCCCTCCATGGTCAGCGCGATCTCGAATTCACCGCCCTCGAGGAGGGTGAGGACCACGCCGCCCTCGAGTCCGGAAAATCCCTCGGAGGGCGTGAGGGCGCCCTGGTAGACCGGCGGGTCGGGGGTGGGATCGATGGGGGAGCTCTCGCTGCATCCCGTGGTCATGGCGAGCACCGCGGCGGCGGCCAGCCCGGCGGCGGAACGGGACGTCTTTCCAGAGAGGTAGCTACAGGTCATGATGTGCACTCCGTGCTTCGGGTCCTGGTGGTTCTGCCTTGCTCCGGAAATCGGAGCGGGGGCCCGAACGCCTCGTGCGGCCGGGCTTCGGGAGGAGAACGACGGGGAGCCTGATGGTGTGACACCGGACGCTACCGAGTGATCCAGATCCTCCGGTCCAGGGACCACGCCCCGCCGCCGGTCCGGAGCAGGATCCCGCAGGCCACCACCAGCGCCAGCTCCAGCGCTACCCACCCCAGCCCCTGGGCCAGGATGATCACGGTGGCCGCGAGGAGAATGCTGGCCAGCGGGATCACCGCGACCCGCACCCCGAGCCCCACCAGGACGAGGAGGGCGCAGGCGACTTCGAAGCCGCCCACAAGGGGCGCGAAGAAGCCGGGAAAGGGGAAACCCATCACGTCGAAGCGTCCGATCCCGTGCACGTGCGGGTAGAGGAACTTCCGGGCTCCCTCGAACAGGAAGACCCCCCCCAGCGCCAGCCGGAGGACGAGGGGCAGGATGCCCGGCCCGGTGGAGAGGACGATGAACCCGGGGGGGCCGGAGTCCGCCGTTGCCGAGGCCGCGGGCTCGGAGGGGTGCAGAGGTTCTGGGGTCGAAGACATGTCGGAAGGTAGAGGCCCCCCACCGATTGAGAAATCCTGCCGGTTTCTTCTACCTTGTCCGCATGTCCAACGACGCCCTGCTCTCCGCATCCCCCCATCCGCTCCGGTGGGCCGAGGCCTGGTCGCCCGCATCGGTGGGAAACATGTCGGTGGGCTTCGACCTGCTCGGGCACACGCTGGACGTGGCCGGGGACCGGGTCCGGGTAACGCTGACCCCGGGCGAGCCCGGCGTGCGGATCCGGAGCCTCGCGTGGGACGAGGGGACGCTCCCCCGAGGTGTCGAGCCCCCGTCCATCCCCCTGGATGCGGAGCGCAATACCGCCGGCGCCGCGCTGCTTGCGCTCCTCGCCCAGCTGGAGGCCCACCGGACACGGGGAGCGGGAGGGGGGGCGTCCCCTCGGCCCGGCTTCATGGTCGACATCCGGAAGGGGATTCCCCTGGGCTCGGGCATGGGCGGATCCGCCGCGTCGGCGGTGGCGGCCCTCACGGCCGCCAATGCGCTCCTGACTCCCCCGCTGGATCCCGCGGCGCTCTACCCGCCGGCGCTCGCCGGCGAGACGGTGGCCAGCGGCTCGGCCCACGGCGACAACGTGGGTCCCCAGCTGCTCGGGGGCGTGGTACTGGCGCTTCCGGACCGACTGGTCCCCATCCCCATCCCGGCGGGGTGGGACCTCCACTGCGCCCTGGTCCACCCCCACATGGTTCTCGAGACCCGGAGGGCGCGCGAGGTGCTCGCGGCCCCGTTCGCCCTGGCCGACGTGGTGGTGCAGTCCGGACGGCTGGCCGCCTTCGTCGCCGCCTGCTTCCGGGACGACCTCGGGCTTCTCCGTGGGACCATGGCCGACGCACTGGTGGAGCCGCGCAGGGCACCTCTGATCCCGGGGTTTCACGCAGGGCGCAACGCCGCGCTCCGTGCTGGGGCCCTGGGAGCGGGCATCTCCGGTGGAGGCCCGAGCCTCTTCGCCTGGTTCGAGGGCGCGGATGCAGCGGCCCGGGGCGCCCAGGCCATGAAGGCGGCGCTGGAAGACGGGGGGATGGGTGCCGACGCGTGGAGCGCGCCCGTGGTCGGACCCGCAGCAAGGGTCGAATCGTGCGGATGATCAGCACGCGGAGCCGGCGCGGCGGAGCCCCCGCCGGCGTCTCCTTCACGACCGCCATCCGGCGGGGACTTGCACCCGATGGCGGTCTCTATCTCCCCTCCCGACTCCCAGGCGTTACCGCGGTAACGCTTCGGACCCTCCGGGAGGCGGCGGTGGATGCCCCCGGTTCGCCGGAGGCCCTCGCGCTCACGGCCCGACACATCCTGGAGCCCTTTCTCGACGACCCCGCCGACGCCGTGCTCCTGGAGCGCCTCCCCGAGCTGTGCCGGCACGCGTTCGAGGCGCCGATCCCGCTTCGGGTGCTCGACGAGCGCACGTCGCTCCTCGAACTTCACCACGGACCCACCGCCGCCTTCAAGGACATGGCCGCGCGCTTCCTTGCCGGCGCCCTCTCTGCGGTGGGGATGCGCGGGCACGTGCTGGTGGCCACGTCGGGAGACACGGGGAGCGCCGTGGCCGCCGCCTTCGAGGGGCGACCCGGGTTCCGGGTGTCGGTGCTCTTCCCGGACCGGGGCGTGTCGGACCGCCAGGCGCACCTCCTGTCGTGCTTTGGGGGCGGGGACGCCGATGACGCCGGCGGCGGGAGCGGAAACGTCGGGAGCGGGAACGTCCGAAGCTACCGTGTGGATGGCACCTTCGACGACGCCCAGGCCATGGTCAAGGCGGCCCTCGCGGACCCGGAGCTCGTCCGGGAGCACGGGCTCACCAGCGCCAACAGCATCTCGCTGGGGCGCCTCCTTCCGCAGGCAACATGGTTCGCCCATTCCGCTCTCGCCCGGGAAGGGGAGACGAAGGGGGCGTTCCCCGGCTTCGTGATTCCCGGCGGCAACTTCGGCCACGGGCTCGCGGCCCTCTGGGCCCGGCACATGGGCTTTCCCCTGGGTCCGATCCACCTCGCAACGAACCGCAACCGGGCCCTGGTCGACTGGTTCGACCATGGGCGGGCCGACCCCAGGCCCAGCGTCCGGACGCCGGCCAACGCCATGGACGTGGGCGTACCGTCGAACCTGGAGCGCCTCCGGTTCCAGGTGGAAGGGGACCCGGCCTTCGCCCGGGATGTGACCGCCTCGGCCGTGGGCGACCGGGAAATCCTGTCTGCGGTGGGCCGCGCCCCGGACCGGTGGGGCGTCACGGTGTGTCCCCATACCGCCTGTGCCCTGCATGCACTCGAGGCCCTGCGCGCCCAGGGGGGCGACGGCCGGCCCTGGATCGTGCTCGCCACCGCCCACCCGGCCAAGTTCCCCGAGGTCGTGGAGCCCCGGATCGGGGCCGAGGTCCCCCTCCCTCCGGCGCTGGCACGGCTACTCGCCCGGCCCGCGCGCGCCCACGACATCGGGGCCGATCCGGAAGCGCTGAAGGATGAAGTGCGAAACGGGGCGGAAACCCGAAGGTCCCCGCCCCGCTCGTAGTGCGCCGCCTAGGAATCGAACCTAGAACCTACTGGTTAAGAGC
>REBP01000193.1 GCA_007692665.1 Gemmatimonadales bacterium
GTGTACGCCTGGAACGCCATGCTGGCGGCGGTGTGCGGCGACACGGTGATCTGGAAGGGCTCGGAGAAGACGCCCCTCTGCACGGTGGCGGTCCAGCGCATCGTGGCCCGGGTGCTCGAGCGAAACGGCGTCCCCGAGGGGGTCTTCGGCATCGTCACCGGCGCCCGCGAGGTCGGGGAGTGGATGAGCGAGGACCCCCGCCTCCCCCTCATCTCGGCCACGGGCTCGATCCCCATGGGCCGCGCGGTGGGACAGACGGTGGCCGCCCGCCTGGGCCGGTCGCTGCTGGAACTGGGCGGAAACAACGCCATCATCATCACGCCGAATGCCGACCTCGAGATGGCCGTCCGGGCCACCGTCTTCGGCGCCGTGGGCACGGCGGGGCAGCGCTGCACCTCCACCCGCCGCCTCATCGTCCACGAGGACGTCTTCGACGAGGTCCGGGACCGGCTCCTCGGCATCTACGAGAAGGTCACCATCGGGGATCCGCTCCAGGAGGGCACGCTGGTGGGCCCCCTCATCGACCAGGACGCGGTGGACGCCATGCAGGCCGCCCTCGAGAAGGTGCAGGCCGAGGGCGGCACGGTGCTCCACGGCGGCGAGGTGCTGTCGGACCGCCCGGGGCACTACGTCCGGCCCGCGCTGGTGGAGGCCGAGAACCACTACGAGATCGTGCAGGACGAGACCTTCGCCCCCATCCTCTACCTGATCCGCTACCGCGACCTGGTGGACGGCCCCGACTCCGCCCTGGCGCTGCACAATGGCGTCCGGCAGGGGCTCTCGTCGGCCATCTTCACGCTGAACATGCGCGAGGCCGAGACCTTCCTGTCGCACCTGGGCTCGGACTGCGGCATCGCCAACGTGAACATCGGCACGAGCGGCGCCGAGATCGGCGGGGCCTTCGGGGGCGAGAAGGAGACCGGGGGCGGGCGCGAGTCCGGCTCCGACGCCTGGAAGATCTACATGCGGCGCCAGACCAACACCACCAACTGGGGCACCGATCTGCCGCTGGCCCAGGGGATCACGTTCGAGGTATGATGCGACGCGCACGCCATGCCGCACTCCTCCTTGCCGCGCTGGCATGGGGATGCACGCCGGAACCGTCGGCGGATGCCGCGCCCGGGGTCGAGCCCGTCCGCCCCGGCATCGACGTGCTCCTGTCGGACTCGGTCCACCTGGTGGCGGGGAAGCGCGTGGGGCTCGTGACGAACCACACGGGGATCGACGCCCGGGGCACCCACGCCATTGACCGCCTGGCCTCGCACCCGGACGTGGAGCTCGTGGCGCTGTACTCGCCGGAGCACGGCATCCGGGGCGATGCCGAGGCCGGGGTCCTGGTGGATTCGTCGGTGGACGAGGCCACCGGCCTCCCGGTCCACTCCCTCTACGGCCAGACCCGGAAGCCCACGCCGGCCATGCTCGAGGGGGTGGAGGTGCTCCTCTTCGACATCCAGGACATCGGGACCCGCTACTACACGTACATCTATACCATGGCCCTCGCGATGGAAGCTGCGGGGGAGGCTGCGATCCCCTTCGTCGTGCTGGACCGGCCAAACCCGGTGGACGGCCTTCGCGTGCAGGGCAACATCCTGGACCCGGCCTTCTCGTCGTTCGTGGGCATGTACCCCATACCCATGCGCCACGGCATGACACCCGGCGAGCTGGCCCTGCTCTACCGGGAGGAATTCGGGGTCCGTGCCGACCTCCACATCGTGCCGGTGGCCGGGTGGCGGCGTGACATGCTCTTTCCCGACACCGGGCTGCCCTGGCGGGCCCCCTCGCCCAACATGCCCGACCTCGAGAGCGCTCTCCACTACCCGGGCACCTGCCTCTTCGAGGGGACGAACCTGTCGGTGGGACGGGGGACGGACCGGGCCTTCCAGCAGATCGGGGCGCCCTGGATCGACGGCGACGCGCTGGCGGCGGCGATGACGGCGCGGGTGGAGGCGGGAGAGCTCGCCGGCGTCCGCTTCGAGGCCGTGCGCTTCACCCCTCGAAACCCCGGCGACGGCAAGTTCCCCGACCGGGAGGTGGGCGGCGTGCGCCTCGTGGTGACCGATGCGAACGTCTACGACCCGGCGCGCGCCGGGGTGGCGCTGGTCGCCGAGGCGCTTCGCCTGTCGGGGGCGAACTGGAGCTGGAACGCGCCGCACTTCGACCGGCTCGCCGGAACCGACGCGCTCCGCCGGCAACTCGTCTCCGCGGAGACGCGGCTGGACCGGCTCACCGCCGGGTGGAACGACGAACGGGCCGCCTTCGAGGCGGCCCGCGAGCGGGTGCTGCTCTACCCCTAGTGCAGGGTCGCAGGAGTCAACCCTGCACTAGCTCCCGAGGTGCGCCAGGGTCACGGTAACCCCGATCCCGGCCCCGATCCCGGGCTCGAGCTCGGCCACAAGGCTCCCTTCCACGCGCCGAAGCGGCAGCACGGGGTCCGCAGTTCCGGCGAGGAGCCTCGCCTCCAGGGCGTCCTTCAGGGCGAGCAGAACCTCCTGTGCCCGATGCGCCTCCACCAGCGGCACCACCCGGGCCGTGATCTGCACCTGCCCGCGAATTGCCTCGGGCGAAAGGTCCGGCCCATCCTGAGCGGCAATCGGCATGGGTACTGCAAAATGAAGGAGCGCCACCGACCCGAGGATGAGGGCCGTCGTGGTCATCGGTTGCCTGTTCAGAGCGGTCATCGCTGCCTCCAGGGTGAACGACGCGTCCACCGTGAAGCCTGCACAGGGCATGCCGTCCAGCCGCAAGTATCGCAAGTGTATGTCCTTGTTCAGGTTGTTGACGCCACACCGTTCCACGCACCCCGCACGGACTGTCTGTTTTCCGTACACCCCGCTGTCCGGAGGCTGCACAGTTGCGCCGGGCCGCCACACCGTCCATACTGTTCGGATCCTGAACAGGTGTCCGGATTCCGTCCATGTTCTGGCACCCGAGTTGCCCCTGCCTCCTTGCCGGAAACAAATGAAGTTCCGCCGACCCGTCCGGGCTTCGGAATTCCCGGAACTTCATGACTGCCCAAGGAGATTGATCATGCGTGGATGGATGAAGGCAGCAACGCTCGCTACCCTGGTTCTGGCCCTTCCCGTGGCCGCCCAGGCGCAGGCCAGCACCAGCGTTCAGGTCACCGCCAACGTGCTGGCACAGCTCACCGTGGAGAATTCCCGGGACATGGACTTCGGGGACATCATCCCGGGCTTCGCCCGCACCATCGCCGCCACCTCGACGGATGCGGCCCAGTTCGCGGTGAGCGGCGGAAGTTCCTCGGAGATCTCCATCAGCTTCGTCCTCCCGGGGGCCCTTTCCAGCGGAACCGACGCCCTGCCCATTTCCTTTACCGCCGCCCGGGGCGCGACCACGGGCAGCATGAGCCAGACGTTTGACCCCTCCGCTCCCCATACCGCGCCCCTGGTCAACGGGAGTCTCTTCGTGAACCTCGGCGGCACCGTGGCCCCGATCGCGGCGCAGCCCACCGGGATCTACACCGGTACCGCCACCATGACCGTGGCCTACACCGGGGGCTGAACCCCTCCGGAGGGGGACCGGAGGCGAACCCCGCCTCCGGTCTCGCCTCCTGTCCCCTCTCCGTGGCCCCCATGCCCAGACCCGCACCGCCTCCTCGCTCCACCGCGCGGCGCCCTCGCCGATCCCGCCTGGCGTGGATGTTCATCCTCGGACCCGGGAGCTGCGTGTTGCTGGTTCCCGGACTCGACGCCCAGGGAGGTGGAGCCCCCCCGCTGGCGGCCCAGGGGCAGCAGACCCTTGCCTTCGGGGATTTGCTGGGGGGACTGGCTCGCCGGATCCCCCCCACGGATCCGGCGGATTCCGGCCAATTCCGGGTTCGGCTCTTCCAGACCACGGCCCAGGTTTCCTTTCTCCTCCCCGCCGCCCTCCAGCGGGCCGGAGGCGGCGAACTCCCTCTCAGTTTCGGCCCCGGCGACGCAATCTTTACCCGAACCGGAGGAGGGGCCGGATCCGTGGTCTTCGATCCCACCGTGGGAACCGTGATCTCCGGAGACTCCACCCCGGGGTGGTCCTGGATCTACATCGGAGGCACCGTCCTTCCCCCCACCAGCGCGCGACCGGGTGCCTACACGGGCACCATTGTCCTCACCCTTGCCGATCTGGGCAACTGACCATGTCCTGCCATGCCTCGCCCGGCTCTCCCGGGCGTCCGACACGGGTTGCCGCCCTCACCCTGCTCCTGGGCACCCTCTTCCTGGGCGCGGAAGCCGCTTCCATCGTGGTGGCACCGACGGCGGTCTACATCGACCACCAGACCCGGTCCGCCGAGGTCGTCCTCTTCAACCCCAGCGACGTTGCCGAAGAGGTGACGGTGGAGGCCGTGTTCGGCTATCCCGCCACCCGGGACGACGGATCGCTCTACCTGGAACTGGAGGAAGACAGCACGAACCCACGGTCCGCGGCCTCGTGGATTCGCCCCTTTCCCAGGCGGATGATCATCCAGCCGGGCGCCCGCCAGGTGGTACGCCTCCTGGGGGAGCCCCCCGCCGACCTCCCCGACGGCGAGTACTGGACCCGACTCGTCTTCACTGCCCGCGGCCAGAGCCTTCCGGTGAGCGCCTCCGCCGGGAGCCCGCCGGTGCGCGTGGGGCTCGACCTGGAAGTCCGCACCATCATTGCGGCCACCTACCGGAAGGGCACCGTGGATACCGGGCTCGAGGTGAGTGACCTCGATCCCCGGGTGGAGGCCGACACCCTCCACCTTCGACCCCTCCTGGTGCGGCGCGGGAGCGCCGCCTGGATCGGTGCTTTCCACCTGCGGCTCCTTCTCGCAAACGGCGCCGAGGTCCGGGGCTGGCAGGAACAGGTGGCGGTGTACGACCGCTACCACCGGGCCTTCGCCTACCCCCTGGAAGGGCTCCCCGCCGGCACCTACACCCTCGAGGCAAGGCTCACGACCCGGCGGGATGATGTTCCCGCCGGCTTCCGTCTCGCCGCGCCCGACTGGACCCAGTCGGTGTCAGTCCGCGTCCCGTGACCTCCGGCCTTCTCCTGACCCTGATCCTCCTGATCGGAGGGACGGGGGCGCCCGGCGCTGATGGGGCACCCGGGGCCCGGCAGGCCGGAGCCCCGGGCGAGCCTGCAGGGGTGGCCGACTTCGACGAGGTCCTCCTGGACCTTCGCATGGGTCGGCTTTCGCGCCGCCTGGTTCCTGCCCTGGCGCGGGGCGACACCGCGTACCTCCCGGTTTCCGACTTCCTCGAGCTGGCCGAGGTTCGGTTCTCCCGCGGGGGAGACTGGATCCAGGCCGTGCGTCAGCCCGGGAACGTGGGGGTCCGCTACGAGGCAGGGTCTGCGGAATCCGGGGTGGTGGCACGAGACGGTCGTCTCCACGCCCGGGCCTCGCGGCTCGAGGCCGACTTCGGGCTTCGGATCGAGCTGCACTGGGAGGACCTGGTCGCCGCCGTGGTGGACCCCGGTCACCTGCCCGTCGGTCTCCGGGCCGCCCGGGAGCTTCGGTGGGGATCCTTCCAGGCCGGCCCGATGGCCGGCCGTAGCACGGCCGCCGATCGAACGCTGGGAACCACCCCCTACCGTGCGGGCGGGTTCGTGGCCGACTGGTCCGTTTCGGCCAATGCGGCCCGGATCGAGGAATCCGCCGCCGGATCCCTGTCCCTGGGATCCCAGCTCCTGGGAGGCTCGCTTCGGCTTTCTGCCCGGAGCGAGGGCGCCATGGTCGGGGGGTCGGCCTTCCTGGCCGGAAGCTACCACCTGGCGCGCCCCGGGGGGCGGGTGCTCAGGCAGCTCCGCCTGGGCGACGGCCTCGCCTCCGGCCCCCGCCCCCGGACCATGACCGGGGTCCACCTCACCAATGCCCCCTACCGCCGGGAGAGCTTCTTCGGGTACGAGGCGTTCCAGGGTCGCCTCGGCCCCGGGTGGGAGGTGGAGCTTCGCCAGGCCGGTCAAACCGTTGACCTTCGCCGGGCGGACGAGCAGGGAGCGTTCGCCCTGGACATCCCCCTTCGCTACGGCGACAACGCCCTGGAGATCATCGGCTACGGCCCCCACGGCGAGATGGTGACCATGGACCGCCTCCTCCTCCTGCGCTCGGACCGCCTGCCCATCGGGCACCTGGAGTGGGGACTGAGCGCCGGAGCCTGCCGGGTGGCCACCTGCCAGGCTGCCGGGAACCTGGACCTTCGCTACGGCCTCACTCGCGGCTGGACGGTCCGAGCCGGCGTGGAGGGGGTACAGCGGGATTCCCTGGCGAATGCGGTCCTCCCCTACCTGGAACTCGGCGGCGCCCCGTGGTCTTCCATGAACCTTTCGGCCGAATGGCTCGCCGGGAATTCCCTGCGGGGCACGCTCTTCTTCACGCCCTCCCCGAACCTGAGGCTCCGGGGGGCCGCCACACGCTTCGAGAACGACCCCACCCGGGCCATCTTTCACGACCGGGGCCGCCGCGCCACCCTGGAGGTCGATGCCTTCCTCCGTCCCCTGGCGGCCGTCCCATGGTGGTCGCTGACGGCTTCGGCGGTGCGGGAGGCCCGGGACGACGGCGAGCACAGCCGGGGACGGGCCCTCGGCACGGTCCAGCGGGCCGGGTTCCGGCTGGAAGGTGGTGTCCAGTCGGTGCGCGGGGAAGGCCGCTTGACGCCGGTGGCCTCCCTGGCCACCCGTATCCCGGGGCTGGGCAGGGGATTGAACGAACCGCTCCTGCGTGTGGAGGGGGAGCTGAACGGGGAGAACCAGGTGGACCGGGTCCGGATCCAGGCCGGACGGAAGCTGGCCGGAAGCGGACGCATCGAGGTTGGCACGCGGTGGAGTCGAGCCTTCGGGTCCGAGGTCACCGCCTCGCTTTCGGCGGATCTCCCTGCATTCCGATCCGTGAGTCAGTGGTTCGCGCCCCGGGACGAACCGGGGCAGGTGATCCAGTATCTCCACGGCTCCATCCAGTGGGACGAAGCCGCCGGTCGCCTTCGGACCGGAACGCTGCCGGCGCTGGAGCGAAGCGGGGTCTCCGGCGTGGTCTACCTGGACGAGAATGGCAACGGGCGGCCTGATCCCGGCGAGCCCACGGTCCCGGGGGTCCGCGTGGTGGTGGAGGGGCGCTCCGTGACCACCGATGCCGAGGGGCGCTATTCCGCAGAAAACCTGACCCCGTTCGAAGCGACCCGGGTCTCCATCCACGCCCCGTCGGTGCCGAATCCCACCTGGCTCCCGGTGGACGCCGCCGTCGACATTCCGCTGGCCCCCTCGTCCTTTCGCCGGCTGGACCTTCCGCTGCAGCGTACCGGTGAGGTCTCGGGGCGGGTGGTGAAGGCCGACCCTGCCGGCCCCCCCGGGGAGACCGGTCTGGCCGGCGCGGAAATCCTTCTCAGCGAACGGGGAGGCCGTGGTCGGACCCATGCGACCACCACCTTCTTCGACGGCGGATTCTACTTCATGGGGATCCCCCCGGGGGATTACGAGCTTCGCCTCGCACCGGGCATCCTCTCCGGCCTGGGGCTGAGTCCCGAATCGCCACGACGGAACCTGGTCGTGGATCCGTCCGGAACCAGCTCCGGCCGAGACATGATCTTCCGACTCCTTCCCGATCGAGGAGCAACACCATGAGCCCGTCCGTACTTCTCATTGACGATGACCTGGACGTCCTCGCCAGCATGGGACGCTACCTTGAACACCAGGGCTACGAGGTATTCCGCGAGGAAACGGGGGGCGATGGCGTCGCCACCTTCGAGGGCCACCGCCCTGACCTGGTCCTGCTTGACCTGCGCCTTCCCGATGCCGTGGAACTCTCCGTTCTCCGGGAGCTCCGGGACCGGGATGCCGTCGTGGTCCTCCTCACCGGCCACGGCGACATCGAGACCGCCGTGGCCGCCATGCGGATGGGGGCCGAGAACTTCCTGACCAAGCCGGTGGAGCTGGAGCACCTGACCGCGGTCCTGTCCCGGGCCCTGGAGCGAGCGCGCCTCCTCCGGGAGAACGAGCGTCTCCGCCACCAGTCCACCCGTGAGGCCGGCGAGGGGGCCATGGGCAGCTCCCCCGCCATGCGCCAGCTCGCCCTCCAGGTGGAACTCCTCGCCGAGTCCGACAGGACCACCGTGCTCCTCACGGGGGAGAGCGGCACCGGCAAGGGGTGGGTGGCCCGACGGCTCCACCTCCTGGGGCCCCGGGCGCGGGCCCCCTTCGTGGAGGTGAACGCGGCAGGGCTCACGCCCACCTTCCTGGCCTCGGAGCTGTTCGGGCACGAGAAGGGTGCCTTCACCGACGCCAGGGAGCGCCGCGACGGACTCTTCACGGAGGCCGATGGTGGCAGCCTCTTCCTGGACGAGATCGGCGAGCTCGCCCTCGAACTGCAGCCCCGGCTCCTGAACGTCCTCGAGACCCGTGCCTTCCGTCGCCTCGGCGGATCCCGGGAACTCAGGTCGGACGTGCGGTTCATCGCGGCCACGAACCGGGACCTGGAGGCGGCGGTGGCAGGGGGAAGCTTCCGGGAGGACCTCTACTACCGACTGAAGGTGGCTCCCCTCCACCTGCCCCCCGTTCGGGAGCGTTCGGAGGATGACCGGCTGGCCCTCCTTCACCACCTGCTGAAGCAGCTCCGCGCCGAGATCCCCGGAAGTCCCGCGGGGCTGGACGACGACACCGTGGGGATCCTCCTCGGCTACCCGTGGCCGGGCAACATCCGGGAGATGCGGAACGTGCTGGAACGGGCCGTGATCTTTGCCGGCAGGGCCGACGTGATCCGCCCCGCGCACCTTCCCCCGGAGATCCGCACCGGGAACCGGGGGCCGGGGGCCGAACGGCGACGGGGCTTCCAGCCCGAGTCCATGGAGGAGGTGGAGCGGCGCCACATCCGGCTCATGCTCAAGCACCACGGGGGCAACCGGAGTCGAAGCGCCCGGGACCTCGGCATTGCCCGGACCACGCTGATCCAGAAGATCGCGCGCTACGGACTGGGAGAGGTCGGGCGAACCGGGACCTGAAACGTGTCCCCTGGATTCGGGCGCAGCTGGACGGCGCCCTCCGGAAGAACCTCCGCCAGCCGTTCCTCGAACGCCGCGAGATCCGTCCCCGGGACCGAACGGACCGGGGCCGTCATGGGACGAAAGAAGTCCTCCCAGTGGCCAAGAAGCACCACCCGGGGCTGGAAGGTCCCCACGAGGACCTCCGGGTAGCCTTCCGCCGCCCCGGAGCCCGCGGTGCAGACGATCATCACGTCGATCGGGATGCCGTCGGGAGGCGGGAAGCCATGGGGGGGGCGGGACGCCGAGTCCTGGTAGTGGACCCTGAGGACGACGTCGCCCTCCTCGTCCAGGATATCGATGAGCCACGCCAGGGTCGGACCATCCAGCCACTCGGATGCGCGCTTCGGCAACCGCGCCAGGGGGGTTTCCTGCTCCCCGTGGAAGAGCCGGATCCCGAGGATGTGGGGCGCATGCTCGGATGCGAGGGGCATGAAGCGGATGCGCCCGTCCGGCGTCGTGAGCCACTCCCCCGGCGTCTCGTGGTTCCCCACCTGGTCCTCCACGGGGATGAACCGCCCGGGCTCGAGTTCCGGGTCTCCCCGCAGGAGGTTCACCATGGTCCGGGACCCGTAGACCCGGGCACGGGGGGCGTGCACCCGGGCGATGTAGGGGACGTCCATGAGGTGGTCGTAGTGGGCGTGACCCACCAGGATGGCGGGGACGTCGCCAACCGGCGGCAGAAACCGGTCCACCGCGGCGGTGTCCACCTCAAGGCGGGCCACCCCGACCTCCACGAGCCCGGGGTTCGAGAAGAAGGGGGCCGTCAGAATCGAGGCGTCACCGTATCGAAGGAGCCAGCCCCCGGTTCCCAGGTAGGTGAAGGACACCTCCTGCCCGGCGGCGGGGAGCGGAGCCAGCAGTGCCGGGAGTGCCAGCAGCGCCAGCGCCGTCGTCAGACCCGGGCGTGGAGCCCGCACTCCTCGGCCACCTTCTTCTGGAACCCGGCATGGAGCTTCCGGGCCACCGGACCCACCTGCCCGTCCCCCACGGGCTTGCCGTCGAGACGCACGGTGGGGCGAACCTCCGCCGTGGTCCCCGTGAAGAAGACCTCGGAAGCGCGTTCGAGTTCGGACTCGGGGATGGGTCGGATCTCGGTGGGGATCCCGTGTTCCGCCGCCAGTTCCAGAACGGCGGCCCGCGAGATCCCGTGGAGGATCTGGTTCGAGGCGGGGTGCGTCAGGAGAACGCCGTCCACGACCACGAAGAGGTTGGTCTGCCCCCCCTCGAGAGCGAGCCCGTCCCTCACGAAGAGCGCGTCGGTGGCACCGGCCTCCTTCGCCTCCTGCTGCGCCATGACGTTGGGGAGAAGCTGCACGGTCTTCAGGTCGGCCCGTGCCCACCGTCGATCGGGTACGCGGATGGCCCCGAACCCCGCGCTCCATTCCTCTGCCGAAGGACGCCTGAAGGGGCGCGCCCATGCGTAGACCGAGGGCGCGACTTCCGGATCGGGGAAGGTATGGGCCCTGGGCGCCGTGCCCCGGGTGACCTGCAGGTAGACGATGGCCATCTCCTCGTCCTCGAGGCCGTTCCTGCGCATCAGTTCGAACTGGAGCGCCGGGAGGTCGTCTTCCGGGGGGCGGATGCGCAGCTCGCGGAACCCCTTCTGCATCCGGATCATGTGCGCGTCGAGGCGGAAGGGGGCACCCCGGTAGAAGGGGGTGACCTCGTAGAGGCCGTCGCCGAAGATGAACCCGC
>REBP01000194.1 GCA_007692665.1 Gemmatimonadales bacterium
GGGTGCTGGGACTTCACGTCCTGCATGAGCCGCGTGCCCCAGGAGTCCGGGAGCATGATGTCGAGAATGAGCAGGTCGATGCTGCGCTCCGAGGCGTTCGAGACCTGCAGGGCCTCCTCGGCGCTCTCGGCGGTGAGGCAGGTAAAGCCGCCTGCCCGCCTGAGGGCGCGAACGATGAATCCGAGAACGGTGGTGTCGTCCTCGACGACCAGCACGAGCGCGTCCTTCGTGGCGTCCCCTTCGTCCGTGGGCATCAGCGTCCCCTCCGTGGATTGTTGTCGGCGCTCAGGCTTGTGTGTGTCATGTTTCCGGATCTGCGGCGTCGGGGTTCCCGAAGGTGGCCGGTTGGAGCAGCGGAACGGCAACTTCGGTCGACTGGTTCGTTTCCACGACGATGGGAGAGGGTGTGATCCCTCCCACCGAAAGATTGGCCGGGTACGTGAAGGGGTCCAGCGTCACGGCGTAGGCCCCCGTGGTCAGGCCGCTGACCTGGAACCGGCCGTCGCTTCCCGTGGTCACCTCGGCCAGCACTCCGCCGCTGATCTGCGCCGCGCGGATCTCGAGGCGCACCCCCTGGACGGGTGTGTCCCCTGCGTCGAAGGTACCCGAGCGGTTCACATCCACGAAGACCCGTCCCTGCATGGAACCGGTAGAGGTGATGGCCACGTCGTCGCCCCTGCGGGTACGGAGGATCCAGGTCGAACCTCCCGCCTGCGGAATGAGCACCCCGGTGAGGGTCACCGTTCCCCCGGGTCGAAGAAGGGGGAGGTCTGCGTCCACGAGGTGAGCCGTGGGGACCTGGATCATCAGCGTGCCGGACCCATCGGAGAGCTGTGCCGTGGCCACCCCACCCTGCACTACGACCTGACCCAGCGTCGCGGTTTCAATCTGGACCAGGGCTCCGTCGAGACCCCCTGCCGCGGTCCTGGCGTCCTGTGTCGTAACCGTGACGGGGGTCACGGCCGCCGACCCCGGCAGGGAGGCATGGAGGCCGTCGCGAAAGACGACGCTTCCTCCCTCCCGGTGGACCCGCCCCCGGACCCGGACGGAGTCACCGACCGAAAGGCCGGGGCCCGACGTCCCCTCCACCCGCAGCCACCCACCCGGCGCCCAGATGTGAAGGGCGTTCCCCGGAAGGGATCCCGTCGCACTGGCGGCAATGCCCTCGACGAAGATCCTGCGGTCCTGGCTGGACTCCCGCGCCGCCGAGAGGCTGACGATGGGATAGCTGACCCCGTACAGAACCTGGTTCACATTCTGGGAGACCACGAGGGGGTCGGGGTTCTGGAAGGCGAAGACCAGCGTGTCGCCGAGAATCGCGGGGTCAACCACCAGGTCGAAGGATCCGGCAGGGATGTCGAGGAAGACCAGCTCTCCATTCTCGGAGGTCCGCGACGACCGGATCGTATCGACGGTGCCGCGCGTCACGAGGCTCACATCGACACCCGGAAGGGCGCGGTCGCCGCCACTGAAGGTCCGGGAGCGGTCGAGGTCGGCAAAGACGGTGACGTCGATCCGTCCCCGGGGTGCGTCCAGGGAGAAGCGCTGCGCGTCCGTCGCCCCCTCGCAGGCGGCCACGGCGAGGAGCGCGAGGAGGACCAGGGCGGGTTTCGCGATTCGCTGAGCAATCATCATCAGAACCTGTATTCGATCCCGAAGCGGAGCGAGCGTCCGCCGGGAAGTCGGGCGAGGGGTTCGCCAAAGGTGGCATTTTCGAGAACGGGCAGGGCGACCCGGGTACCGGCGGCATCGAGGCTGAAGTCGCGGGAGCCGTCGACCACGACAAGGGCCGGATCCCTGAGGACCTCTACCTGGTCCAGCAGGTTCAGGGCCTCGAGCTTGAGGCTCAGGGCATGCCCCCCCATGGCGGGCAGGCCCAGGTCGAGGCGAAGGTCCAGCGTGTGGACGGCGGACCCGCGGCATCCGTTTCGCTCGAGGCGTCCGGAGGTCGAGGTGGAGAGATCGCAGCTCCATCCGTCGCCGCTCCGGGGAAGCGCCTGGCCATCCGGGAGAGCCACGGGCTGAAGCCGGGTCCAGCCCTCTTCCCACTCGAACCCGAGCGCATCCCGGACCCCGGCGGAGAAGGGGCGGCCCGAGGTGATGCGATAGTTCCAGGAGACGCGGGTCTCGGGCCCGAGGGGAAGCTCGGCGATTCCCAGGAGGCTGACGCGGTGGGGCCGGTCGTGGTCGGAGCGCCCCTCCACCCAGTCGGCATCCCCCAGGGTCGGCCCCAGGGAGCCGGTCAGGGGGCTGGAGAGCCCGCTCAGCCCGAAGGGCGCGTTGTCGGTCGTGGACGACGCGGTGTAGTTCCCCTCGAGAAGGAGGCCGGGCGCCTCCCAGGTGGCGCCGAGAGCGAGTCCGCGGGTTCGGGCCCATCCATCGGCCTCGACGGCCCAGACCTCGTCGAACTCCTGGAATCGCCGGTCCGACCCCGGTCGGATCACGATGAGGCCGTCCTGGCGAAGGAGCGTGCCCACGTGGGAGCGGCCGAACTGGTCCATGACGCCGCTTCCGGGCGAGCGGTTCAGATCACGCCGGCGGGGAAGGAAGTCGCTCTGGTGCTGGAAGGCGTCGAGGCCGACCCGGAGCGTGGGGAAGAGTCGCCCTTCCACCCGGGCCACGAAGACTTCCCCGCGCGGGGCCCGGAAGTTGGGTCCCAGCAGGTGGAACTGGCGGCCTTCCGAGCGAACCGACGGGGTCACCCCGATCCGGGCCAGCGTCGGAGCCCATTCGCTGACGATGGTCCCCATGAGCGAGGGGTCCATTTCGCCGGGCTGGCGTCTTCCGGAGAGCGTCACCGACCATCCGGGCAGGTCCGCCGGCTCCCACCGGAGTTCGCCCCCCGGACTCCACTGGGACCTGTCCTCCCCGGTGCCTGCGGATTCGATGCCGGTGAGGTCGGCCCAGAGCGGATTCCCCCGCAGTTCGTCCCTGGGCAGGTATTCCAGGTCCACCCTCCCCTCCACCGTCACGCGAAACGAGGGCGTGAACCACCAGCGTGCCTCGGTGAACAGGGCGAGGGTGCGGTGGCGGGTCGACACGTCGCGGGAGGCGTGTTCGAAGCTCCGCCGAAGTCCCCGCGCCGCGCCGGAAGCCGCGGCATGCGAGGCGTTGGCGAAGAGCACCCGTTCCTCGATGCGCGACGCCCGCTCATCCTGCCACCCCCGGACCTTGCCGATGCCCCCGGCCCGGAACTGGTAGTTGTCTCCCGCAAAGGTTGCCACGGGCGAGAGCGAGAGGGTCGTCAGGGACATCTCTCCACTCGCGTCCCGGAAGGAGCCGGCGAAGGCCCCCGGGGCCAGGAGCGCGATGCCCCTTCGGTCCGTGTCCCCTGCGATTCCGGTTCCGGTCACCCGCCCGGAGCGCCCGGCTCCCACGTTGACCTCCACGGCAACCCCGTCACCCCCGGTGTAGAGGAAGCGCGAGGAGGCGAAGAGGTCCGCCCCTGACGTCGCCAGCGTCTGCCCCTCGGGAAGGGGTGGCGAGAGGATCGGGTCCACTTCGGGAAGCATGGCACCGTGAACCTGGAGCATGAGCGACGTCGAGGGCGTCGTGGCCCAGTCCAGACGACTGAACCCGCTCACGACGTTTCTCTCGCGGAGGAGCCGGGGTGCCGAGGGCAGCGTCATGGCCACGGTCGAGCCGGCCAGGCCGTCGAGGGACTCGGCGGCGAGGCTGGAGGGGGCGAGGAGGGTGGGCGATGGCTGGGTCCAGCGCTCGAAGGCGAGACCGGTGACCAGGCGGACGGTGTCGCCCATGAGCGGCGTGGAGATGACCGCCGAGAACTGGGGCGCCACTGCGCCGGTGCCCCCGGCAGCGTCCGTCCCCTCGCCGTCCGTGAGGCCGGCCCCGAGCGTGACCCTGCCGCTGGCCCGGCTCCTCGAGGACGGGCTCTGGAGATCCAGGAGCGGCCCGGGCCCCTCGGTTCCCCCGCTTACCACGGCGGACCGCCTGAGCGATGCCCGGCTCATGAACGCCGGGTGGAAGGCTCCGAGGTCGTCCATGCCCGGGCCACCGACGGTGGACCAGGCGGTGGCCACCGGAACCCCCTCGACCTCGAGACGCAGGTAGCGAAGCGGCAGTGCGCCCCCGCTGAACGAGGAGGCCGATCCCAGGCCGAACACGCCCGCAGGGTCCAGCAGCCCGATGGGGCGCGGCGCGGGAGGTGCGCCCAGGATGCGGGCGCCCGGCGGCGCGCGCTGCGTGCCGACCCGGGAGAACACCACTTCGTCGATCTCGGTGATCGGCGGAGGCGACTCCCTCAGCTCGATCCGGAGCTGGGCGCGCTCCCCCGGGGTGATTTCCACCAGGCGCACGCGAAGGGGCACGTAGCCCAGCCTCTCCACGTTGAGGGTGTAGGGCTGCGCCTCCAGGTAGTAGAAGTGCGCGACGCCGGACGACGACGTCGTGATTTCCCGCTCCCCCCCCTCGTCCTCGGCGGTCGAGACCCGAACGGAAACCCCCTGGAGCGGGAAGTCGTCGCGGTCCACCACCGTCACGGCGAGGCTTCCGCGCCCTGCCACCTGCGCATCGAGGGTGGATACCTCGGCGGCGAGGAGCAGCGCGGTGGCCAGGGCCATGCCCGCAAGACTTCCGGTGCGGAGGGGGACGAGACGTGCGAACCTGGCCTTGATATATTGATTCGGATCCATCAACCCCGTGACTCCCGCGTATGATCGTTCCATGCCTGGGTGCGCAGGTGGATTCTGGCGACCCGAGACAGGTAAGGTGGCAGGTTGCGTGCCGTCCCGCATCCTTCGGTCCCCTGACGCAAGATCAGGACCCGCGGCCCACGCTGCACCGCCGCGCGGTCGCGGTGCCGAGCCGGCGGGAGGCACTGGCATGTTGCTTGCTCGCCACGAGCGTAGGCCCGCAGCCACGGATATCCACCCGGATCCCTCCGGAGTTCGGCATCAATTGATCAGGTTACCTCAGGATTTCTCGCCACCCCCGGGCCATCCCCACGTGTCTCCCCACCGGGTCGTTCATCACCATTTCACGGTGGATGTGGAGGAATACTTCCAGGTCTCGGCCATGGAGCCCCACGTGCCCCGATCGGCGTGGGACACCCTTCCCAGCCGGGTCGTGGACTCCACCGTGCGCATCCTGGACCTTCTCGAGGCCCACGACACGCGCGGCACCTTCTTCACGCTGGGCTGGGTGGCGCGCCGGCACCCGGACCTGGTGCGGCGAATTGCCAAAGCCGGGCACGAGGTGGCATCCCACGGGTGGGATCACAAGCGCGTCACGCAGCTTGATCCGGAAGCGTTCCGGACCCAGGCCAGGGACTCCCGCGCGATCCTCGAGGACCTTTCGGGCAAACCCGTCCGGGGCTACCGCGCCCCCTCGTTTTCCATCGTCCCGGGCCTCGAATGGGCCCTCGAGATCCTCGCCGAGGAAGGGTATGCCTACGACAGCAGCCTCTACCCGGTGCGCCGGCGGGGCTACGGGTTTCCCGGTGGCGGGCGCCATGTGCACGCGCTCCCCCTCGAGGCCGGCCCCCTCACCGAGGTCCCGCCCCTGACGATCCGGGCCCGGGGTTTCACCCTTCCCGCCGGAGGCGGAGGGACCTTTCGCCAGCTTCCCCTGGCGTACACGGTCCGGGCCTTCGCCGCGATGGAAGCCGAGGGGATGGGCGGGGGCACCTTCTACATCCACCCCTGGGAGGTGGACCCCGGGCAGCCCCGCGTGGACGGGGTGCCCCTCCGGACCAGGATCCGGCACTACCGGGGGCTGGCGCGCACCGAGACCCGCCTGGCCGCACTCCTCGCCCGGTTCCGCTTTCGGCCCATCGCCGAGACGCTGGCCGCCGGGAACTGACCGAATGCGCCGCTGTCGACGCCCGCACCGCGGGGGGCTCCTCCCCGTGGCACGACTCGCCCTCCTCGCCCTTCCCCTGCTCGGTGGATGCGGGGATTCGGCGCCCCCCCCGGAGGGTCCGGACAGCATCACCCTGCGCGAGGGCGCTCCGCCGCCCCCCCTGGCCAGCTGCCCCGCCCCGGTCCCGGCGTTCGACATCGACGAGGTCGCCGTCGGACTCGAGGTGCCCTGGGACCTGGCGCTCGCCCCCGACGGGCGACTCTTCGTGACGGAGCGCCCGGGGAGGATCCGCGTCATCGAGAACGGCGTGCTCCGGGAGACTCCCTGGTTCGAACTGGAGGTGGAGCACTCCGACGAGATCGGACTGCTGGGCATGATGCTCGCCCCGGACTTCGCCCTGACCGGCCACATCTTCGTGGTCAGTTCGCACTTCCGGCCGGAACCGCTGGGCGGCTTTCCGGTTCTCGGCTGGGGCCTCCGGCGCATCCGGAACCGTCTCCCCGGAGACGGGGGGACCTCGCTCATCACCCGGGTCCAGCGCATCACGGACCACGGGGGCACGGGCGCCGGTCTGACCCCGTGGGTCGACAACATCCCGGCTGCCATCATCCACGCCGGGGGGGCCCTGCGCCCCCACCCGGACGGCGGCATGCTCCTCTCGCTGGGCGATGCCATGGACCCGTGGAGCGCCCAGGATCCGGAGAGCCTGCGAGGCTCGATCCTCCACATTCCCTCCACCTCCGAGCCGCCGCCCCGCCTGCGCCTGCGCCCCGCCGACCACGTGGTGGCCAGGGGGGTCCGGAACTCGCAGGGGATCGGCTTCCTCGGCGCCGATTCGAGCGCCGTCGTCTTCATCGACCATGGGCCGAGCGGACTCGCCTCGGAGGCCCGCCGGCAGGCGAAGGACGAACTGAACCTTCTGGTTCCCGGGGACAACTACGGCTGGCCCGTCGAAGCCGGACGCTTCCCGGACTCCCGCTACCGCCAGCCCGTGGTCGAGTGGACGCCGGCCATCGCACCCGGCGGCATGGCCACCCTCCCCGGCGACGGCCTGGGGGGCGATCCGAATACCACCGCGCGGGTACTTGTCACCGGGCTCCGCGGCGAGACCCTGGTGCAGGTGCGCATGGAGCGCGTGGATGCGACGTCCTCGTGGCTGCCGATCTGCCAGCACCGGCTCCTCGGCGACGAGTGGGGGCGCCTCCGGGCGGTCCTTGCAGGAGCCGACGGCGCGGTCTACGTCTCCACCAGCAACCGGGACGGCCGCGGCGTTCCGCGTCCCGGCGACGACCGCATCCTCCGCCTGCAGTGGGAGTGAGCTCACGATGACGACCTCCTCACCCGAATCCCGGCCCCCCGAATCCCCGCACCCCGTGCCCGAGGCGGCCATTGCCGTGGTGGGCATGGCGTGCCGCTTTCCGGGTGCGCCGAACATCGAGGCGTTCTGGCGGAACCTGGTGGACGGCGTGGAATCCATCGAGGACGTGACGGACGAGGAGCTCCTGGCCGGGGGCGAGGACCCGGACCTCGTGCGCGATCCCGCCTACGTGAAGCGGACGTCGGCACTTTCGGGAATGGCGCTCTGGGATGCGGGGTTCTTCGGGCTCAGCCCGAAGGAGGCGGCCATCATGGACCCCCAGCTCCGCCACTTCCTGGAGCTCTGCTGGGAGGGGCTGGAGTCGGCAGGCTACGCCCCGGGCTCCTTCGACGGGGCCACCGGGGTGTTCGCGGGGTGCGGGGCCGGCACCTACATGATGTTCAACGTCCTCAAGGATCCGAACCTGCTCCGGGAGCAGGGCTTCTTCCTCCTCCGTCACATCGGGAACGACAAGGACTTCCTGGCCACCCGGGTCGCCTACCACTTCGACCTGAGGGGGCCGGCGCTGAACGTCCAGACCGCCTGCTCCACCTCGCTGGCCGCCATCCACCTGGCGGTGCAGAGCCTGCTCTCGCTGGAATGCGACGCCGCGCTGGCCGGGGGTGTGACCATCACGCATCCGCACCGACGGGGATATCTCTTCCAGGAGGGAGAAATTCTTTCCCCCGACGGCCGGTGCCGGGCCTTCGACCGGGCCTCGGGGGGAACCGTGCTGGGCGACGGTGCCGGGGTGGTCGTGCTCCGCCGCCTCGAGGACGCGCTGGCCGACGGTGACACGGTCCACGCCGTGATCCGCGGCACGGCGGTGAACAACGACGGCTCCGGCAAGGTCGGCTTCCTGGCCCCCAGCGTCGACGGCCAGGCCCGGGTCATCAGCGAGGCGCTGGCCGTGGCCGACGTGGACCCGGCCACCGTCGGCTACGTCGAGGCCCACGGCACCGGTACGCGCATCGGCGACCCCATCGAGGTGGCCGCGCTGACCCGGGCCTTCCGCGCCGGTGGGAGCGGATCCGGGGGGAACGGCGGGGTCGGGTACTGCGGGCTCGGATCCGTGAAGACCAACATCGGGCACCTGGACACCGCGGCGGGGGTGGCCGGCTTCATCAAGGCGGTCCTCGCGCTTCGGCACCGCACGATTCCGGCGAGCCTCCACTTCGAGGCGCCGAACCCCGAGCTGCAGCTGGAGGACAGCCCTTTCCGGGTCGTGTCCGAGACCACGCCCTGGCGGGCGATGCCCGGGTTCCCGCGCCGCGCCGGCGTCAGTTCCCTCGGCGTGGGCGGCACGAACGTGCACGTCGTCCTCGAGGAAGCACCCGCCCCCGCCCCCACGGGGCCGTCGCGGAGGCACCAGCTCCTCCTCCTCTCGGGGCGAAGCCGCGGCGTGGTGGGCCGGAGCAGCAGTCGCCTGGTGGATCACCTGGAGGCGCACCCCGAGGTGGACCTGGCCGATGTCGCCTGGACGCTCCAGCGGGGCCGTGCGGCCTTCGGCCACCGCCGCGCCCTCGTGGCGTCGTCCACGGCGGCGGCCATCGATGCCCTGGTGACCGGGGATCCCGAGGTCGTGAACGACCATGTCGCCGACGACGTGGAGCGCCGGGTGGCTTTCCTCTTCGCCGGCGGGGGAGCCCAGTACCCGGGCATGGCCGCGGGTCTCTACCGCGACGAACCGGAGTTCCGCCGCGAGATCGACCGGGGCCTGGCCCTCCTGCCTCCCGACCTCGCCCGGCGGGTTGCGCAGGCGCTGGAGCTCGGGCCCGAGGGGACGGATGCGTCCGGGGCCGGGCGCCCCCGCATCTCGCCCGCCGAGATGGAGCGGCCCACGCTGGCGCTTCCGGCCCTCTTCCTCGTGCAGCATGCCCAGGCACGGCTCTGGATGTCGTGGGGCATTGCGCCTTCGGCCATGATCGGGCACAGCATGGGCGAGTACACGGCCGCCTGCCTGGCGGAGGTCCTGAGCCTCGAGGAGGCGCTCGAGCTTGTCGTTCTCCGGGGCGAACTCTTCGAGCGTGTGACCGGGGGGGGCATGCTGAGCGTCCCCCTGTCGGAGGAGGCACTCCGCCCCTTCCTGGGTGCCGAACTGTCGGTGGCGGCGGTGAACGGGCCGGAGCTCTGCGTTGCGTCGGGGCCCCGGGAGGCCATCGACCGGCTCGAGGAGACGCTCCGGGGGCAGGAGGTGGAGGCGCGCCGCATCCACATCGACGTGGCCGCCCACTCGGCCATGCTGGACCCGATCCTGGAGCCTTTCCGGGCCCGGCTTCGGGTCGCGCGGCTGGGGGCACCGAGCCGCCCCTTCGTCTCGAACCTCACGGGAACGTGGATCACCGACGCCGAGGCCACGGACCCCGAGTACTGGGTCCGCCAGCTCCGCCAGACGGTGCGATTTGCCGACGGGCTCTCCACCCTCCTCTCGGATCCGAACCAGCTCCTCCTCGAGGTGGGTCCGGGGCGGACGCTGGCCACGCTGGCGCGGCTGCATCCCGATCGGCTCGCCGGGCAGGAGGCGCTGACCTCTCTCCGCCACCCGGACGAGGATACCGACGACCAGCGGCGCATGCTCGAGGTGCTGGGGACGCTCTGGCAGCGGGGCACGCCCATCGACTGGGCCGGCGTGCACGCCGCGGGCGCGCGCATGAGGATCCCGCTCCCCACCTACCCCTTCGAGGGGGAGCGCCACCTGGTGGACCCCCCGCCCGAGCTGCCACGCGACGAGGCGCGCCCGCGCGAGGCGCACGCAGTCGACGGACACGAGGGGGACGGCCGGGAGGAAGCCGGGGAGGCGCTGGAGGGGTGGCTCCACGAAGTCCGCTGGACCGAGCACCCGCTCGACCCGGCCGTCCCGGCCGATCCGGCCGCTCCCGGCCAGGGCGACGCGGCGGCGCACCCCCGCGGCGACATCCTGCTCCTGGCCCCGGATTCCGAGGCGTCCGGGCTCCGGGAGCTTGCCGGCGCGCTCCCGGGCGCGGCAAAGGTCCACCTCGCGCGCCCGGGCCCTGCCTTCGGGGAAGAGGCCGGCGGGTACCGTGTCCGCTTCGACTCCCGCGAAGACCTGGCCCGCCTGCTGGACGCAGTGGCCGCGGGGGGAGCCCTCCCGGCCCGCATCCTCCACGCCGGGCCGGACTTCTTCGCCCTCCTGGCGCTGGGGCAGGCGCTGGGCGAGCGGATCGATGCGGACCCGGTGGAACTCGTGGTCCTGACCCGCGGCGGGATCGTGGCCGACGGTGACGTCGTGTCCGGTGCCGCGGCACCTGCCGCCGACGGTGCCGACGTCCCGTACGGCAGCCTGGTGGCCGGACCGGTCCGGGTCCTTCCTGCCGAGATCCCCGGGCTCGTGACCCGCTGGATCGATCTCGAGCCCGGTGCCGGGATCGCGTCGTCTCGGGAGGCCCTCGAGCGGGAACTCGCCGCGCCTCCCCCGGACTCGCCGGTCGCGCTCCGCGCCCGGGGGCG
>REBP01000196.1 GCA_007692665.1 Gemmatimonadales bacterium
GGACCGTGCTGCTGGCCTCCCACGAGGTGGCGGAGATGGAGGCGCTGGTGGACCGCGTGATCTTCCTCGACCAGGGGAGGATCCGCGTGGACGCGGGCATGGACGAGCTCCGGGCGCGGTACCGGCGGGTGGAGATCGTGCTCGGCGAGGCTGGCCATGCGGCGCCGCCGGCGGCGACCCCGGCGTCTGACCCGGTGCCCCCCGGGGCCATGTCCGTGGAGCGGGCCGGGCGGCGGGCAAGCTTCATCACCGATGGGGCCGATGGGCTCGAGGCGCCCGAGGGCGCCCGCATGGAGGTTCGCGGGGTGAGCCTCCGGGAGCTCTTCGTGGCGCTCACCGGATCTCGGCCATGACCTGGCCGGGCCAGGTGGTGCACGTGGTCCGGAAGGATCTGGCGAGGGCGCGGTGGCTGGTCCTCGGGTGGACGGTGCTTGTGGCGCTTCTGACCCTTCAGATCGTGGTGCCCGCGATGCGCGCGGAGATACCCCTGCCGGCAGGGGCCATCCTGCTGTTCCTCCTGGGGGCAGGGTTCGCCGCATGGCTCGTCCAGGAGGACGGGCCGCACCGGGAAGGAACGTTCTGGCCGGGACTCCCCCTGGCCCCCGGGGCGGTCCTGGCCGGGAAGGTGGTCGTGGCTTTCGGGATCGGCGTGGGGATCCCCCTGGTGGGGCAGCTGGTAACGCTCCTCGCCTTCCCCGTGCCCGCGGCGGAGCTGCCCTGGCTCCTCGCGCGCTCCTCCGTCACCATGGGGGCGGGGATCACGCTGGGTCTGGTGCTGGGGAGCGTGACGCGTGACCTCAGGATGGCGGCTGGGCTGTTCATCGGGACCGTGGTCGCCATGCTGGCGTTTCAAGCGGCGATCTCCCTCGTCCTTCCCCAGCCGGAGCCGGGCAACGCAGACGGGCAGCCCGGTCGTGGATGGTTCCTCCTGTTTGGTCCCCTGGGCGCGATGCTCAGTGGATTGTTCCTCCTGTTCCTATACCGGAGGGGGCGGGTGGATCGCGCTGCGCAGGGACTCGGGGCCCTTCTCGCCTTCGGATGCATCCCGGCCGCCATGGCCGGCGCCTCGCTGGTGGAGAGCTCGAATGAGCGGGTGCCCTCGGCCGAATTCTCCGACCTCGCGGCCTCGGAAGCAAGCGCGTCGCTGGTGGAGGTGATGGGGCTCCACCTGGGGAATCTCGACTGGATGCCCGAAGCTTCCAGCGAGGGTTTCAGCACCGTCAGGCTCGAGGTCAGCGCAGGCGAGGGCGGGGCAGCGAGCCCAGGAGTCAACGCAAGGACCTGGGTCGAACCCGTTGGCTTCCGGCTGGTGAACGCCCGGGGAGAAGTGGAGGTCGCGCGCGCGGCCCAACTGTTCAGCGTCCGCTGGGGCCCGAATGACCCACAGTACTCCCAGGAGCCGGAGGGGCAGCCCTCCATCGGTCTTCCCATGACTCGGCCCGACGCCGAGGGACTCCTCGCCGGTACACTGCAGGTGGAGGTGCAGGGTTTCCTGGTGACCCGGGAACTGCGGCGCCTCCCCCCCATCGCCCTCGTGCCGGGCGAGGGCCACGCCTCACCCGGGCTCCGCGTGACCGTGCTGGAACCGAGTAGCTCCAGCTCTACCCCGGACGAGGAACGGGGCCTGCGCATCCGGGTGGAGCAACTGGCGGATCGTCAGGAACCACACCCCCAGGGCTACGGTCGGGAGGCCAGAGTTCCGCTCGGATATCTCGTGGAGGTCCGGACTCCGGGCCACGAGTCCCCAACGCACCCGCGTGGAGGCACCGCATGGGGAGGTGGTCGCGCCAGCTTCCTTCTGGCGGGTGTCCCTCGTCTTGATGTCACCATGGAGCCCCGCCCCCGCCTGCCCCTCGGGGGCACCGGCACCGTGTCCATCGGGATCTGGGAGCACGTTCGAAGCGAACCGGTGGTGTTCAGGGTTCCGGCCGAGCTCATCACCCTGATGCCGGCCGACGGCGCGAGGATCCGATGAACACTTTCGCACTCGCGCTCCACGTGGTCCGTCGGGACCTTGCCCGGAACCGCTGGATCGTGGCAGGCTGGCTGGTGTTGGTTGCCCTTGCCACCCTAGAGGCTGTGCGTGGCGCCGGGCTCACGCCTGCGGGGCTGACCCTCCGCGTCCTTCTGGTCTGCGGAGCCCTGTTCCTGGCAGCCGGCACGGTGAAGGTCTATCCCGCCGCAGGCGCGCCCCCGGGAACCCCGGCGTACTGGCGGACCCTCCCCATCCCCCTTCGTGCGCTTCTCCTGGGCAGGGTGGCAGCCGCCGTTGCTCTCCTCTGCGGCGTGCCCCTTGTGGGCCAGGTCCTCGCACTCGTGGCCCTGGACACGCCGGGGTCCCAGCTTGCGGGCCACCTCGCGGCGTCCGCCGTCCCTATTGGCGCGGTGGTGCTGGCCGGATTGCTGGTAGGGAGCCTCACTCGGGGTTTCGGCGGCGCGGCAGTTCTCGTCACGGGCGTCTTCACCCTGATGTTTCCCCTGGCCCTTGCGAGGTCCGTGGTCGGGCCAGGGCTGGGGCTTCTTCCTCCGGTGCCGGGCATCACCTTCGCCGCCGCCCTGGGCGTGGCGGGGCTTGCCCTGTGGATGCTCGCGCTCCGCCATACCCTGGATCCGGGCAGCTGGTGGACCCGGATCGGGGCCTTCGTCATCGTGCTGATCCTGGTGGGCGGCGGCCAGACGGGCTTCCTCCTGACCGTGAGCGAAACGCGCACCTGGTCCACCGTTCGGCCGCAGGCCGGGGATCCCAGGTTCCCGGCGACCGTGAACGACTTCAGGCTGATGGGGACCAGACCCGACCCGACCGGGGAGGCGCCCGACGACGACGCGTCCATCCAGGTTTCCTTCGAAGTCGCCCCAGGCGATGGAGCGCCCGTACCCTCGCTCGTCCTGGCACACGTGGTCACGGTGGAGGATCCGGAGGGACGGATCCTCCTCACCCGACCCCTGCGAGCGCCACCGCCCAGGCCCAACCGCCCGGACCCCGCCATGCAGTATCCGGAGTTCTCTACAAATGTCCGGATATCCATCCCGCAGGACCTCCTCGAGGGACTGCGGTCCGGTGCCCTGGCGATGGTCGTCCACGGTCAGGGACTGGAGCTGGGACCGGCGGCCCCCTTGGAGTTTCCCCTGGAGGTGGGTGCCCGCTTCAGCCGGGCGGGCACCCGGACCATCGTGGAAGAGGTTTCGGATGCCGAGATCACGATCCGCCGGACCGGGTTCGCTTCGCGGATTCCGATCCGGGAATCGGGTCGAGCGAGGGTTGCCACCGCTGACGTGCTCGGAGCATTTCTCCTGGAGGTCGAGCTCCTTCCCCCGCCGGGCGAAGGGGGTGGATTCCTTTCCCGGAGAGGGTCGTCCGGAGGAAGTTTCGGGCCATCAGCCGGGGTCGACATGCTGCTGGCGGGGCCGCGTCGCGTCAGCAGTTCCGTCTCCTTCACCGCAGCCTCTCCCTTTTCCCCCCACGCCCGCCTGCGCCTCCACGTGCTGGAGCCCACCCGGGCCTTTTCCCTTCGCGTGGCCATTCCTCCTGATTTCTGGGAGCGGGAACCGCGCTGAGGGCCCGCAGGGAACCGCTCCCTTGGGGCCCGGTACCGAGAGGGGTTCCACGGAGGCGCCCCCCATTTCGGTCGCTCACCCGGTCGCACACCCGCCCCCCCGACGAGGTACCCGTGCGCATATCGACCCGGAACCGCCGACCCGGGCTGGCCGCCCTCCTCGTGTGTCTTTCGGCCTGCGGCCCCGTCGACGGCCCCGCATCCGATCCGCCCGCTGGACCATCCACTACCACGGGCACCTCCGCTGCGGCCGGCGTGCCCCTTTACATCCCCACCACCCCCACCGCCTGGCGCGGCGAACTTCCCTGCGCCGACTGCGCGGGAATCCGGAGCACGCTCCTCCTCTCGCCCGACGGGGCGTTCACGCTCGAGGAGGTCTACCTGGGCGTGTCGCCCGAGCGAGCCGCCACCGGGGACACGGTGGCTGCAACGCGCGGCCGATGGACGCTGGAGTCAGGCGACCTTCACATCCGCCTCGATGGCGGCTCCGACGGACCTCGGTACTATCGCGGAACCGGCGAGAGGGCGCTCCGGGCCCTGGATCGCTCGGGGGGCGAGATCGACTCGGAACTGAACTACACCCTGGAGCGCCTCGACGCCCTCCCCGTCATGGAGGGGACACTTCGGGAACACGGGCTCTTCACGTACATGGCCGACGCCGCCCTGTTCGTGCCCTGCGCGAGCGGGATCCAGACGCCGGTGGCCATGGAGGGCGGGTACCTCGAGCTGGAACAGGGCTACATGGCGTGGGCCTCGGGGGGGAGCAGGGCGCCGGGCGCCCCGATGCAGGCATGGCTCACCGGATCCGTGGAACTCCGGCCGGCCATGGAAGGCGACGGTACGGAGGACGTTTTCGTGGTCCGTGAATGGGAGGAGGGAGCCTCCACCCCCTCCGCCGACTGCCCCGCCCTCGCCACCGTCGAGGCGCTGGCAGGTGGGGAGTGGCGACTCGTCTCGCTCGTGGGGGAGCCGGTCGGAGACGCGGCAAGCCTCGACGCTCCATTCGAGCGCCCAACCCTGGCCTGGGACCGGGGCGAGAGCCAGGTTTCCGGCACCGGGGGGTGCAACCGGTTCGTGGGCCGGGGGATCCTCCGCGGAACGGAGCTGGTGGAACAGGCCGGCCTGACCGCGACGCGCCGCTACTGCGAAGGGGCCATGGAAGTGGAGGTCCGCTACCTCGGCATCCTGTCGGAGGGTGGCCACCTGCGACTGGACCCCGGGGCACTCCGGCTCTTTCACGGACCCCGCGAGGTGGCGCGCTTCGAGGGGGGCTGAACCCGGGACCCGGATCGCGTCCTGACCCGCCGGAGGAACCGGGCACCGGCGGGGTGTAGAAGAGGGGTCGACCCCTTTCTCCTCCACCCGGAGCGGTTCCATGAGCGTTCACCACGCCCGCCAGGGGGCCCGCGCCGCCCTCCTCGGCACCCTCCTCCTGGGCCTCGCGGCCTGTGCTTCCCTCAGGCCGGCGGGAGAATCCACCGATGCCGACCACGGGATCGAGGTGCTCCTCGCCGCCCCGGATCGCCCGTACGAGGTCCTCGTGGACCTGAGGGCCGACGGGCTCCTCCTCCGGGAGATCCCCCGCGCCCGCGAACGGATCCTCGTGGAGGCCGCCGCCACCGGAGGCGATGCGGTCATTCTCTACACGCACGAGGGATCCGAGGTGGCCGGCCAGGCGCCGACCTACACCCGGGTCGAGATCACCGGAAGGCAGCGCAGCACGGAGGCCCGCGCCGGGATGGTCCACGCCCGGGTCATCGTCTGGAAGTAGGCAGGGCAGGACCCCTGTCCTGCGCCGGGCCCGGAGTGGCGGCGTCCGCCCGCGATTGGGAATCCAGCCTTCCAGACCCCGTTGATCAGGTCCCCTCCCGTTAGCTTTCTCCAATCCTTCCATCGCCCCCCCTGCGAGGCGTGACGATCTCATGCGGTTCAGCTCCCCCCGGTTCGTGCGACGCTTCACGCCCACGCGGCTTCACCTTGCGGGACTCGCGGCAGGTATGCTCCTGGCCGGCGCGCCGGACCCGGCCCAGGCCCAGGTGGATCCCCAGACCGGCAGTCCGACTTCGGCAGTCGCCGCCAGCCTCCCGGACTCGCCCCTCGCCCAGGCCATCTGGTCCGCCGCCGCCCTCCAGCAGATCCTCGCCGAGCGCGACTACCCGGCCGTCCTCTCGATGGCCCTGCTGAACCGCTCCGCATCGGACCCCGACGCCTCGGGGTCCCGCCTCGAGACCCTCGCCGCCACCCTCTCGGCCTCGCTGACCTCTCCCCCCGGCGGGGCCCTTGCACGCTGCCGGGGTCTCCAGGACCCGGTGGAGGGAACCCTCTGCTCGCTGGAGGCGCTCGTGCCCCTGCTTCCCGCCGCGGAAGGGAGAGGGCTGGCCGACGAGGGCGCCCGGCTCCTGGGTCTCTATCTCCAGCCGGGGCAGGCCATGATTCCCGGCGTGGCCGGGCTTTCCATGCCGGCGGCGGCGGGTGGCGAGGGGCGTCGCCTCGCACCTCTCCAGGCGTTTGCCCAGGGCGTGGTGGAGGACGCGCTCCGGAACCACGTGTCCTCCCTGGTGGGTCCGGGCGATGGTGGCCAGACGGTGGCCTCGGGACCCGGGGGCACCTTCACCGCGGCCCTCTCGGGAATCCTCGGGTTCTCCCCCGCCTCCGGCACCGGCGAGGTCCTCGCACAGGTCCCCGAACTCCGGGCTCTCCTCCGGGCGCACCCGGGCATCGCGTCCCTCGAGAGCACGGCCGGAGGCACGCTGCAGGCGACCCTCGTCGACGGCGAGTCCCTCCTCCAGGAATACCAGGGCTTTCTCACGTCGGTGACCGGGTCCGCCCGGGGGCTCCTGGACCAGAGGTTCATGCAGGTCCTGGCAGGGGAGGGTGTGGATGCGGAGGGGACATCGGTGATGGACTGGGCAGCGCAGCGCTCCTTCGTCTACCTCGCCTCCCGCACGGCATCGCTGGTGGGACTCGAAAGTGGTGTCTCGGAACGGATTCGAGCGCTGGGGAACGCGGCTACCGACCTCCGGCAGGAGGGATTTGCCTTTCGGGCGAACCTGACCCAGTTCGGCCAGCAGGCGGCCATGGCCGCACTCACCGGAAACGTCTTCACCCTGGCATCCGGGGTGGCCACCTTCTTCCAGATGAACCCGAACGCGCTGGGTGGGGGCGCGGCCGGCGAAGTCCGCGCGCTGCGCGGGCTGGTCGACGATCTCCGGGGCGAGATGGCCGAAGGGTTCGAGGGCGTCGATGCCCGGCTCGACGAGGTCATGGGGACGCTGGACCAGGGCTTCGGGCGCATGGAGGCGCTGGTTGCACAGAACCGCCGGGAGGTGCTGAACGAACTCGGCGCCCTGGGCGACGAACTCGCCGCCCTCGGCGGGCGGGTCGACCGCCTGGACGCCAACCTCGTGGCCTACCTGCAGGCCGGCTTCGACCGGGATTACAGCCGCACCCTGATCCGGTGTCTCGAGCACCGCGAGCGGCACCTCCCCCCCTTCGACCGGATGGAGTTCGGCGTCTTCTCCGAGTGCCTCACCGATTTTCGTGCCCGCGGCGCGCGGGACGCCCGGGACGCCCTCCTCACCGACCGCACCACGCCGGTGGATGACCGTTCGCTGGCCGACGCGCTGGCCGACGAATCCCCCGAGAACCTGGCGCGGCGCCTCCCCCTGGTCGCCCGTGCCGCCGAACAGCGCCTGGGCGACACCGGCATGGGCGGAGGCCGGGGCGGCGCGAACCCCGTGGAGTGGGCCGTGGCCTCCCAGGCGTACCTTGCCATGCTGCAGGACTGGCCCGACTACGCGGCGGGTGTCCGGACCGGCGACCTCGAGGCTCTCCTCGGCACCGGCGTCGAGACCCTGCGCATCCTGGAGGGCACCACCGGGGTGCTGAGTCGCGTGCTGGCCGACTACGAGGAGGGCGTGACGAACCTCACCGAAGAGGCGGACCAGCTGGCGCGACGCCACCAGCAGGCGCAGCTTCGCCGCGTGGATCCCGCCACCCTGCTGAACGTCATGACGCCGGAAGCGTTGGACCACCCCACCCTCCCCGCCCCTCGGCGCGTGGCCGGCAACATCCCGGCCGAGGTGCGAACGGCAGCCGTACTCGCGCTGGAGGAGCCGGTCCTGGTCTACCGTACCATGACCACCGACAGCATCACCACGGGCAACGAGCGGCGGCGCTTCCTCTTCTTCGGAAGGCTCCATGACCGGTATGTCCACACGCGCACCCGCATGGTGGTGGAACTGCGCGTCGACGGCGGCGAGGTGGTGTCGCGTTTCCGCACCGAGGGCCCCATGGTGCTCCGCCGCATCGACGAGATGTCGGGGCGCGAGGGAGGTGACCAGGTGCGCTCCTCCGATGTCCGCATCGCCGACCCGGAGCGGCATTTCCTGGCGGAGCATCTGCCTGCGCTCTCCGCCGATGTCTCGGCCTGGCAGGTTGCCCCTGCCGACCCCGCGGTTCTCCGCCGACTTGAAGTCGCCATCGAGGAGGAACTCCGCCGCTACGAGTCCGCGTCACTCAACCGGATCTTCGGATCGGTCTGCGTGGATGGTCCCCTGGATGCGGAGCTCACCGGCCCCGACCGGGAGTCGGCAGAACGGATTCGTGCCTCCGTGGAGCGCCTGACCACGGCCCGGCTCCTGCTGGGCACCCTGGTGCGGCTTGGCCTGCCCGATGCCCCGGCCGAAGACGAGACGCTCCGCACGCTGCTCTTTGGTGCCGACGGCCTCCTCGACCGCGGCGCGCTCTGCCGCGTGGTCGCCGCCGGGGACAGTCCGCTCCGGCTGGTCTGGATCGAGCAGGAGCCAAGGGAGCGCGCCACCCTCCTGGCCCGTGCCCTGGAGGAGGCGGTGGCCCGGGAGCAGGCTGACGGACGTCCACCCTCCATGGTCGAAGCCACGATCCAGCAGCTGCGGGCCGCCATCCGGCTGCAGGAACTGCGAGCCCGGATCGCGGGCTGATCCCGGGAAACGGGTAAATTGGCGGCAAGGGACGTTTTCGGGTACGATTCTTTCATCATGCACCTGGGTCCGCCCTTCGTTCCCGTTCCGGGGCCGGAGAGCCTGCTGCCCGCATACCGAAAGGAAAAGGGAAACCGCCCATGGCCGACACTCAGAAAAGCATGGTATCCATCGTCGCGATCATCGCGATCGTGGTCCTGGTTGGACTCGTGCTCTACTTCGTGAGAGAAGAGACCGACGACACCATCATCGAGATCGGAATCGGGTTCGACGCGCCTGCGCTGGTGGTGCAGACGTAACTCACAGGTGGAGCCGAAAGGGGGCGGCGAGGCTGCGAGCCAGACGGTTCGCATCTTCGACCGCCCCTTTCCTTCCGGGCGCCATTTGCGATCTTCAGCGCCATGAACGATCTGCGTCCCACCATCGTGCGGCTCCTCTCCAACCTGGGGAGCGCCCGCGAGATCCAGCTCTACCTGGAGCGCTTCAGCCAGGTCGACGCGGTGCGCTTCGCCGTCGTCAAGGTGGGGGGAGCGGTGCTTCGCGACGAGCTGGGCGCCCTCGTCTCCTCGCTGGCCTTCCTCCAGCAGGTCGGGCTCACCCCCATTGTCGTGCACGGGGCGGGTCCGCAGCTCGACGAGGAACTCGCCGCAGCCGGCATCGAGAAGCGCCTCGTCGACGGGCTCCGGTATACCTCGCCCGAGGGCCTCGCCATCGTGCGCCGGGTCCTCCAGCTCCAGAACCTTCGCCTCGTGGAGGCGCTGCAGGCCGAGGGGGTGCGGGCGACCTCCATCCCCACCGGGGTCTTCGAGTGCGACCTCCTGGGGCGCCGCAGGTACGGCTTCGTCGGAAAGGTGAAGCGGGTTCACACGTCGGGGATGAAGGCCGCCATCGACGTGGGCTCGATCCCGGTCATCACGTCGCTGGGCGAGACGACTGCAGGGCAGATCGTGAACGTGAACGCCGACTGGGCCGCCAACGAACTGGTGAAGCGCATCGAGCCCTACAAGATCATCTTCCTCACCGGCACCGGGGGGCTCCTGGACGCCGAGGGGAAGATCATCGACTCCATCAGCCTGGTCACGGACCATGCGCGCCTCATGGCCCAGCCCTGGCTGCACTCGGGGATGCGGGTCAAGATGGAGCAGATCCACGACCTGCTCATGGCCCTCCCGCCCTCGACGTCGCTCTCCATCACCTCGCCCGACGAGATGGCGAAGGAGCTCTTCACGCACCGCGGGTCGGGCACGCTGGTTCGCCGCGGCGAGCGGATCCGGCGGCGCGCATCCTGGAAGTCGGTGGACCGGGAGCGATTTGCCGCCCTGGTGGAATCAAGTTTCGGGCGGCCGCTGGTGGAGGACTACTTCGAACGCACGAAGCCCTACCGGGTCTACCTCAGCGAGCACTACCGCGCGGCCATCGTCCTGACCCGGGAGAACGGGCTCATCTACATGGACAAGTTCGCCGTGGCGGAGGATGCGAAGGGTGAGGGCCTGGGCCGCGCCATCTGGGAGGTCATGCGGGCCGACACCCCGCAGCTGTTCTGGCGCTCCCGCAGGGGGAACGCCGTGAACGAGTTCTACTTCGCCCACGCCGACGGCGCGGTGAAGGAAGGCACCTGGACCACGTTCTGGTACGGGATGCCCAGCTGGCGTGCCGTGGCCGCAGCCGCGAGCCACACGGCGGAGCGGCCGGGAACGCTGCGCGGCGCGGGCCCCGGCGCCCCCGCACCGTCGCCCCCGGAGCGGGAACCGGACCACGTCCCCGAGCGGGCCGTACCCTCGGAAACCTGAACCAAGGAGTCTCGTCATGAGCCTGCTTCTCTCCTGGCTGATCCTCTCGCTGGCCGTCTGGATCACCGCGGTGGTCCTTCCCGGCTTCCACGTGAAGAGCATGGGCAGCGCGTTCATCGTCGCCGCCATCTTCGGGATCCTGAACGTGCTCATCGGATGGCTCTTCTTCGTGATCATCGGGATCGCGACGCTGGGAATCGGGTTCCTGCTGGCCTTCCTGACCCGCTGGCTCGTGAACGCGATTCTCCTCAAGATCACCGATGCCGTGACCGACCGACTGACCATCGACAGCTTCGGGTGGGCGCTCCTGGGGGCGCTGATGATCTCGGTGCTGGG
>REBP01000199.1 GCA_007692665.1 Gemmatimonadales bacterium
ACCGGCATCGTGGAGCGCCGCTTCGTGGAGGACGGCGTCACCTGCACCGACCTGGCGGAGATCGCCTCCCGCAGGGCCATGGAAAATGCCGGGTGGGAACCGGACGAGGTGGACTTCATCATCTTCGCCACCCTGTCGCCCGACCTCTACTTTCCCGGCAACGGCGCGATTCTCCAGCACCAGCTCGGCCTGGGCCCCGTGGGCGCGCTCGACGTGCGAAACCAGTGCTCGGGCTTCGTCTATGCCCTCTCCGCCGCCGACGGCTACATCCGCATGGGGCTCGCCCGGAAGATCCTGGTGGTGGGGGCCGAGGTCCATTCCCGCGGCCTCGTCTTCTCGGATTCCGGCCGCGACACCGCGGTGATCTTCGGCGACGGCGCCGCCGTTGCCTGCGTCGAGGCCGTGGAGCCGGACTCGGAGAGCATCATCCTCCGCCACCGCCTGCACGCCGACGGGAAATACGCCCGGGAACTCTGCATCGTGAAGCCCGGTTCCGCCGACGCCCCGTACGTCTCGAACGAGCACATCGAGGCCGGGCTCACCGCCCCCTTCATGAACGGCCGCGAGGTCTTCCGGCACGCGGTGACCAAGTTTCCGGCGGTCATCAAGGAGGTCCTGGACGAGGAGGGGCTCGAGCCCTCCGCCGTGGACTTCCTGGTCCCCCACCAGGCGAATCTGCGCATCACCGAGGCCGTCCGGCAGCGCATGGGCCTTCCCGAGGAGCGCGTGGCATCGAACATCACGCACTACGGCAACACCACCGCGGCCTCGATCCCCCTTGCCCTGTCCGAGGCCGTGGCCGCCGGCCAGGTCAAGCGCGGCGACCTGGTCTGCCTCGCCGCCTTCGGTGCCGGGTTCACCTGGGGGGCGAGCCTGCTCCGGTACTGACGAGCACCTCCCTCGCCAGCGCCGCCCCGCTCAGGAAGGCGCCCTCGACCCGCCCTCCCCCCAGGGCATCTCCTGCCACCCCGATCCCGGCGGCCGCGTCCCAGAGGCAGCGCCCGGGATGCGCAGGCTCCCCCGGGGCGGCCGCATCCTCCGGTGCGGCGTAGCGCCAGCGGTGGGCCCGTGCCGTCTCCACCAGCAAGTCCACGGCCGGCCCGCCGGCCTTCCCGCCGAGGCGGCCGACGAGCGCCATGAACTCCGCGGCGAGCGTCCCCGCCACCCGGATGTCCTCGTGCTCCAGGTGGTGCTCCGACCACCCGGGTGCGGCGTGGAGCACCCAGCTTTCCACCGGATCGCCCGCACGGCCGTCCTCGTCCCGCCCCGGCTTGGAGCTGTCCCGGGCCACCCACCGGAACACCGGGTGGTCCTTCAGGAAAAGCGCATCCCACGGGAGGATCCCGGGGCGCCCCCCTCGCCGCCGGATCCGGAGCATGAGGGCCCAACACGGGCGCATGCCCACGCCGGCCAGCGTCGCCGCGAAGCCGGGATGTGCGGCCCCGAGCAGCACCGAGGCCTGGGCCGGTGGCGCCGTGACCAGCACCAGGTCGTACGCATCCCCCGCCACGACCCATCGGCCCGAGCCGGCCGACGCCTCGCCTCCGGCTGCCGGGCCGACGAGGGGGGCCACCTCGACCCCGGTGCGAACGTCCAGCGCCCGGGCCATCCGCAGCGGCACGGCGCGCATGCCGGGCACCCCCACCCACCGGGTCGCCTCGCTGGCCGGTTCCACGTCGCCGTGGCGGGGCAGGTACCCGATCCGGCCGGTCCAGGGCGCGGCGATGCCCGCCGCCGCCCACGCCTCCACCTGGCGCCGGAACGCCGGGTCCCGGGCCGTGAAGAAGGGGGCACCATGGTCCATGCTCCACCCCTCGGAGGAGGTGCGGGTGGAGATGCGACCGCCCGGAACGCGCCCCTTGTCGAGAATCCGCGCGGACAGGCCGTGATCCTCCAGGATGCGGGCGGCGGTGAGGCCGGCCATGCCTGCCCCGATCACGAGGGCACGGAGAGGGGTTTTCATGGGCATCGCATATCCCTGCAGTGGGTGCGGGGGTTCCGGGGGAGGGTCCGTCGTCGGCCGTCGACGGAATGGACCCCCGGAGGGAGTCGGGGGTCTTTCAGGGGTACCGGCGGCGCAGCGCACCTGAGGGTGTGAACGGCTGCGGCCGCCGCCCCTCGGTCCCGGCCCGCCCATGGATCCCTTCCGGAAGCGCTTCGCGAGCTGGCGGACGCTGCTCGCCGCCATCGCCGGGGCGTGGCTCGTGCCGGTGGGAGCCCTGGAGGCCCAGGATGCCCCCGCTGCCGAGCGAAACCAGGTCACCGTGACCGGCCGGGTCGTGGATGCATTCTCGGGAACCCCCCTTCCCGCGGTGCGTGTCCGGCTCGTTCCCGCGGCAGACACGGTGGTCGCCCCGGCAGCAGACCCTGCGGCACCCCCTCCGACCGACCCCGACCCCGACCCCGGCGCGACGCTCCGTGAGCGCGAGGCCCTCACCGACGCCGAGGGCCGGTTCACCATGCCCGCCGTCCGGATCGCGAACTACCGGCTGGCCGCAGAGGCCCTGGGGTACGCGACCCTCGAGAGCCCGGTGCGGGTCATGGGTGCATCCCCCTTCGACATCCGCATCGAACTCGCCCCCGAGGCCCTCGCGCTGGAAGGGGTCGTGGTCACCTCGGTCCGCAGCCCGCGCCTTGCCGCGGCCGGCTTCTACGAGCGCCGGGAGAGAGCCTTCGGCAGCTTCGTGACCCGGTCCGAGATCGAGGCCCGCTTTCCCTTCGCCACCACGGACCTCTTCCGAACCCTTCCCGGGGTCCGGGTGGTCCCCTCCGGCAGGAGCACCGCAGGGATCGTCACCTTCCGGCAGGGATGCCGACCGGATGTCGTGGTGGACGGCATGAACCTCGGCCCGAACCTTTCCGTGGACGACATCATCGCGCCCTCCGACGTGGAGGCCATCGAGGTGTACCGGGGCGCCGTCGCCCCCGTCCACTACTCCCGGAGCAGCTGCGGGGTCATCGTGATCTGGAGCGCCGACCCCGCCACGCGGGCCGGCGACCGGCCGTTCTCGTGGAGGCGCCTGTTCGCGGCCGCGGCGTTCGTGGCACTGGCGCTGCTGGCGACGCGCTGACAGCATTCACACGCTGACCCTCTTCTCCGCTTCCGGAGCTGTCCCGCATGGAAATCCTGCCCCTCGGCGCTGCCGGGACCGTCACCGGTTCCCGATTCCTCATCCATGCAGGCCGGACCCGGGTCCTGGTGGACTGCGGCCTCTTCCAGGGGCTCAAGAACCTGCGCCTCCGGAACTGGCGGCCCTTTCCCATCGCCCCGGACCGCATCGACGCGGTGGTCCTGACCCACGCCCACCTGGACCACTCCGGGTATCTCCCGGCGCTGGTCCGCGACGGCTTCCGCGGCGCGATCCACGTGACGCCGCCCACGAAGGACCTGGTCCCCATCCTCCTCGCCGACGCCGGCCGCCTGCAGGAGGAGGACGCCGCCTACGCCGGGCGGAAGGGGTACTCGAAGCACGCCCAGCCCCGCCCGCTCTTCACCGAGAGGGACGCCGAGCGCGTCACCCGCTACCTGGACCGCGTCGACTTCGGCGAGCCCTTCAAGGTCGGGGGGCTGACCTTCACCTTCCACCGCGCCGGGCACATCGTGGGCGCCGCCTCGGTGCACGTGCAGCACCGGGACCATGGGACCGCCCTCTTCTCCGGCGACCTGGGCCGACCCAACGACCTGCTGGTCCCGCCCCCGGCCCCTCGCCCGCCCGCCGACCGGGTGATTCTCGAGAGCACGTACGGCGACCGTGAACACCCCGAGGCCGATCCCATGGACGACCTCGCCCAGGTTGCCAGCCGGACCGCCGCACGGGGAGGCGTCCTGCTGATCCCGACCTTCGCCCTGGGCCGGGCGCAGACGCTGGCCGTGGCCCTTCACCGCCTCCGGAAGGCGGGGCGCATCCCGCACATCCCCATGTTCCTGGACTCTCCCATGGCGGTGGCCATGAGCGGGGTGCACCAGGCCCACGCCGACGAGCTCCGCGTGGAGACGGCGGAGCTGGATGCCGCGCTGGAGGAGGTGGAGCCCGTCGTCTCGGTGAAGGCGTCGCAGGCCATCCACCAGCGCCACGGCCCCATGATCATCCTGGCCGGGGCCGGCATGCTCACCGGCGGCCGGATCCTTCACCACATCCGGCGCTACGGCGGCGACAACCGCGCCTCGCTCCTGCTGGCCGGCTTCCAGGCCGAGGGGACCCGGGGTCGGGACCTGGTGCGGGGAGGCCGGAGCGTTCGCATCCACGGGGAATCCGTGCCGATCCGCCTCGACGTCGTGCGCATCGAGGCGTTCTCCGGCCATGCCGGACGGTCCGAGCTCATGGCCTGGCTGGCCGACGGACCCCCCGCCGCCGTCTCCTTGGTTCACGGGGAGCCCGGGCCCGCCGACTCCCTCCGCCGCGACATCCAGGCCGAGCTGGGGTGGGACGCGGAAGTCGCCGAGGACGGGCGGCCGCTGGGCAGCGTGATGGTGCTGGACTGAGGCTACCGCCGCCCCCCCGCCACCCACCGCCCGACGGGGGGCGGGGGCACCGGGTCTCCGACGGCCTCCAGGTACTCGATGAGCGCGTCCACGTCCACGCGACCCGTCCGTTCCAGCCGGGCGCGGCCGAGCATGTCGAACCCGTCGCCCCCCACCGCCAGGAACTCGGTGGTACCCAGCGTTACCGCGTCGCCCGGCGCGATCTCGACACCGTCCCCCCCGGGCGCGCCGTCCGCCCGCAGCATCCGGATCACCCGGTCCCCCTGCGGCCGGGCCGGGTCGTAGTCCACCCGGAGCCCCGACACGTGGGTCCAGGGGCGGCCGTCGTCGGTGAGCCCGTGCTCGAGCACCTCCTTCAGGAGCGCGCCGTCCATGTGGAGGAGCACCAGCTCGTTCTGGAAGGGCTGGAATTCGTAGAGCACCCCGTAGCTCACCGGTCCCGCCGGCAGGCTCCGCCGGAGCGAGCCGTTGTTGACGAGCCCCACGTGGGCGCCGGTCCCCCATCGCTGGGCGTCGGCGAGCAGGTTCCCGGCGGGATTCTCCACGGGCTGGCGGTCCTCGTTGGAGAGTTCGCCGCCCAGCGTGGCCACGGTGCGCTCGAGGATCGGCCGCGTCTCGCCGAACCAGTCGTCCACCACCCGCGCTACCGTCGTGTCGGGGTCCACCTCCGCCGCCCGCGGGGGGAGGATGGCCCGGTACGTCGCCGCCACCGACCCCTCCGCATCCCGCTCCAGGTGCGTCACCGTCACGCCCCGGGAGTACGCCGGCGCCTGCAGGACCGGGATCCCGGCCACGTCGAAGTTGTTGCGCAGGTGCGTGTGGCCGCCCAGGACCAGGTCCACCGGCTCCGTCACGGCCTCGAGCACGTCCACCAGGTGCCCCTCGCACCCCCGGGAGCGCGCCGTGGGATCGGTGCCGTCGGGGTCGCCCGGTTCGGCGCAGACCGCGCCCACGTGACCCACCACGACGACGAAGTCCACGCCCTCCGCCCGCACCTCGCGCACCGCCCGGTCGATGGCCGGCGCCTCGTCCTCGAAACGGAGCCCGTCGGTTCGTCCCGCCATGACGATGCGCGGGGTTTCGGCCAGCGCGATCCCCACGACCCCCACGCGCACACCGTTCCGCTCGATGATCGTCCAGGGCTGGATCCACTCCGGATGCGAACCGGTCACTTCGTCGAACACGTTGGCCCCGAGCCAGGGGAACGCACTCTCGGCGACCCGGACTCGGAGGGTGTCGAGCCCCCAGTCGAATTCGTGGTTCCCCAGCGCTGCGGCGTCCAGGCCCTTGCGATTGTGGAGGTCGATGGCCCCGCGCCCCCAGTTCAGGTTCGACACGGCGGTGCCCTGCATGATGTCGCCGCCGGACAGGAAGATCGTCGGCCCGTCGAACCTCACCCGCGCCGAGTCGAACCAGGCGGCCAGCACCGCCGACCCCCCGATGGAGTCGCCGTCCACCACCTCGGCGAGGAAGCGCCCGTGGAAGTCGTTCGTGTGGAGGAACTGGACCCGGAGGGGCTCTGCGGCGCCCGGGGCCGCAGCGGGATCCGCGACATCGGGCACCGTGGCGCAGCCGGTGGCGGCGAAGGCGGGAATCGCGGCGAGGGCCAGGAGGAGGGCAGCGGGGCGCCACGCCTGGAGGGCTTTGGGGGTCATGTCGTGTCTCGGGTCGGCGAGCGGGCGGGAGCACGGGTCCCGGTTGCGGGTACCCTCGACGCCCTCCCCGTGAGAGATTCAGGCGTCATGAATGAACCCCGCCCAGCCGCCCACGATCCCGCGTCCGCCTCGCGCGGAGCCGGGTCCTCCCCCCCGTCGCCCATCCGGCGCGTCGGGATTGTCGTGTGGCAGGGCGTCGAACTCCTGGACTTCGCCGGGCCGGGGCAGGTGTTCGCCGTGGCGGGCTTCGAGGTGAGCATCCTGGCGGCGCGCCCCGGTACCGTGGTGAGCCAGGGGTTCCTGCGCGTGGAGCCGACGGGGACGCTGGGCGAGGGCCCCGCGCCGGAGCTGCTGGTCGTGCCCGGGGGCGGGACCGAGTCGGCGCTGGCCGACGACGTGCTGGTTGCGGCCATCGGCAGGGCGGCCGCCGACGCCGACCTCGTCATGTCGGTGTGCACGGGCGCCCTCCTGCTGGGTGCCGCCGGCGTCCTCGACGAGCTCGAGGCCACCACCTGGCACGGCGCCATGGACCGGCTCCGCGCACTCGCTCCTCGCACCCGGGTCCTGGACGGAGTCCGGTGGGTGGACAATGGGCGGGTCGTCACGGCCGCCGGCGTGTCGGCGGGCATCGACGCCTCGCTCCACCTGGTGGCGCGGCTGCGGGGCGAGGCGGCGCGCGCGGACGTGGCGCGGTACATGGAATACCGGGAGACCTCGGAGCACCCCGGGCACGCGGAGGCCCGCCCGTGACCTGGCGCCTGCTCCTCGCGATCCTCGCCCGACTCCCGCAGGGGGCCCTCAGCCGGGCAACCGGCCGGGTGGCGGATCTCCGGCTTCCCGGGTTCCTGAGGGGGCCGGTGAACGGAGCTTTCGCGCGGGTTGCCGGCATCGACCGCGAGGAAGCCGAGTCGCCGCCCGCCGCCTACCCGTCGGTGGGAGCCTACTTCACGCGGCGCCTTCGGTCCGGCGTGCGCAGCTGGCCCGCCGACCCGCGGGCCATTGCGAGCCCCGTGGACGGCGTGGTGGGGACCTTCGGACGGATCGAGGCGGGCCGCGCGCTGCAGGCCAAGGGGATCGACTACGACGTGGCGAAGCTCCTCGGCGATGCTTCCGAGGCTCCCGAGTACGCCGACGGGAGCTTCCTCACCATCTACCTGAGTCCCCGCCACTACCACCGCATCCACACCCCTGCCGCCGGGACGGTACGCCGGGCCCGGTCGATTCCGGGGAACCTCATGCCGGTGAACATCCCCTCCACGACCACGGTGCGGGACCTCTTTCCCACCAACGAGCGGCTGGTGGTGCACATCGAGCGCTCACCCGAGGCGGGACCGCGCGCCGTCGCGCTGGTGGCGGTGGGGGCCTTCAACGTGGGGCGGATCTCGGCGGCCTTCGACCCGGGGTGGGTCACGAACCGGCCGCGGGGGGAGCGCCCCGAACCCGAGGCCCGGCGCTACGACCTGGAACTGGGGGCGGGCGCCGAGCTTGCCACCTTCCACCTCGGCTCCACCGTCGTGCTCCTCTTCGCGCCGCCTGCAGACGGGGGGCCTCCCCCGTCGTTCGGGCCGGCCGTCGAGGCGGGAGCCGAAATCAGGGTGGGGACGCCGCTGTTCTGAACCGGCCGGGCGGCCCCAGCGTACGCGGCCTCAGAGCGCCCGGCCTCAGAGCGCCCGGCAGGTCGCCCGTTCCGGCACCGCGCCGCGGCACGCGATGATCTCCGCCATGCCCGACGTGTTGCCGCCGCAGACGCTCTCCTGCGCGGCCTGGAGCGCCGCGACCTCGTTGGCCCCGCGCCCGAACCGGCAGACCTGCTCGGTCCCGAATGTCAGGCAGACTTCGCACTCCGTCTCGACGTCGGAGAGGGTCGACCAGACGACGATGACCATGAAAAGGACCATGGCGGCGACGATTCCGAGGACCTGCAAGGGCTTCATGGGGATGCGTTCGTGGCTCGAGGCGGTGGGGGATCAGCGAGATGGCACGTTGTCAAGGTATCCGGGGTTTGAGTAACTTGAAAGACTGAGCCCCTCGGATCCGCGCCGCCGGCGACGAGTTCCGGGGATACCCAACCGAACAACCGGAGTGGTTTGTGGCGAACGACGCGATCGAGGTCGAGGGCACCGTGCAGGAAGTGCTCCCCAACGCAAATTTTCGAGTGGAGCTGGAAAACGGCCACGTGATCCTGGCCTACCTGTCGGGCAAGATGCGGAAGTTCTACATCCGCGTGCTGGAAGGCGACCGGGTGAAGTGCGAGATGTCTCCGTACGATCTGAGTCGCGGCCGCATCACCTACAGGTACAAGTAAGTCCATGTCAGAACAAACCCGGGGCCGGAGCCCCTCGCAGGGGCACGACCACGCCCATTCCCACGATCACTCTCACGATCACTCCCACGACGAAGCCCACAATGACATCGTCTACCCCGATGCCATTCCCTTCGTCCTCGTCCACCTCTCGCTGATCGGGATCTTCTGGACAGGGTTCACGACCACGGCGGTCGTGATGTGCGTGGGGCTGTACCTGGTGCGGATGTGGGCGATCGTCGCGGGGTATCACCGGTACTTCTCGCACCGGTCCTACAAGACGAGCCGCGCCTTCCAGTTCATGCTCGCGCTGATCGGGCAGACGTCGTCCCAGCGCGGGGCGCTCTGGTGGGCTGCGCTCCACCGGCATCATCACCGGCACTCCGATACCCCCCTGGACATCCATTCGCCCGCGCATACCGGGTTCTGGTTTTCCCACGTGGGGTGGATCTTCTCGCCGCAGAAGAACGAGGCGGACTACTCGGACATCGAGGACTTCGCACGCTACCCCGAGCTGCGGTTCCTGGATCGGCATCCATATCTGCCGGCGATCCTGCTGGGGGTGACCTGCTTCCTGGTGGCGGGCTGGCCGGGGCTGTTTGTCGGGTTCCTGCTGAGCACGGTGATCCTGTGGCACGGGGTGTTCTTCATCAACTCCATGGCCCACGTGGTCGGCACGAAGCGCTACGTGACGGGCGATGATTCCCGCAACAACTGGTTCCTCGCCCTGATCACGCTGGGCGAGGGGTGGCACAACAACCACCATCACTACCAGAGCTCGACCCGCCAGGGATTCTTCTGGTGGGAGATCGACATCGCCTACTACTCGCTGAAGATGCTCTCCTGGGTCGGCCTGGTCTGGGACCTGCGGGAGCCGCCGAAGCACGTGGTGGCCGGCGAGGCGCGGCTCGGTCGCAAGGTCATCGAGAAGGTTGCAGAGGACTGGGCCGAGGACTTTTCGGTGGATGCGCTGGTGGCCAGAGTCCAGGATGCCTGGGACCACCTGCCGTCGGCGCCCTCTCTCGACGAACTCCGGGGGCGGGCACGGCAGGCGCAGGAAGACGTGCTGGCCTACTTCCATGAACTGGAACTCCCCCACGTCCCCTCCATCGAGGAGATCCACGAGGAGCTGCGAGTCCGGGTGGCGAAGCGGTACCGGGACTCTCCGTCGCTCGAGGACATCGCGCAGCGGGCCCGGGCGATCCTCATCGAGCGGCTCGCCAGGCAGCTGGTCATGGAGCCGGGTTCGGCCTGAGCTGACACGGCCGGTCCCGCGCGGCCTTGACCCCGCCGCGCCTGACCCGAACCGGTACCCCTTCCCTTCGTGGAGCGGATGGTGAGGAAGGGTGGGAGGGCCTCGCGGCCTCCGCGGACCGACTCTTTCAGCTGCGAGCCGCCCGCTGAAGAGGTATCCGGGATCCGGGATCGGCACCCGGGATCGACGGCCGTTCGGACTCCAATTCGACGGACAACCAGGTGAAGTCCCCAGGGAACGCGGGGGAGGAACGTTTCATGTGAAGCGTTTCATGTGAAGCGTGGGATGTGAAGCGCAGGATCGAGCGCTGGGCCACCACCTGCCGGCGGGGCCCCGCCTCGCGAGAGTCCCACGTCGCGCAAGATCTGCGAATTCGACGTCCCCGATTCCCATGCAGTCGTCCCCAATTCAAGCCTTCGGGGGGTTGACAGCTTTTTCGGGCCCCGGGCCCCCTGGGCTCGATCCCCCGGGGAGCGTCGCCCTGTCGCACCCTGCGCGGGGCCCTGGGCCGACGATCCCCGCCGGGTCCACCTCGCGGGGACCCCCACCCTCCTCCTCGCGCCTTGCAGGGCCCTTTCCGGAGGTCGCAAAACCCGCCGTTATATTTGATGCAAGCAATTGCGGCGGCGCGACTTGGGCCAGGTGGCCAGGCAGCCAGGCAGCCAGGGCTCTGCCCGGCGTCGCGGGGAGGCGGTCATCCGAACACGGGGAGGGGGCACCATGGTGGGATTCGGCGATGGAGAGAGGGAG
>REBP01000241.1 GCA_007692665.1 Gemmatimonadales bacterium
TCGCCTCCCAGAAGGGGATGGACCGCGTCACGGCGGACTACATGGGGATGCTGGCGACCATCATCAACGCCATGGCCCTCCAGGACATGCTGGAACGCAAGGGCGTCGAGACGCGCGTCATGACCGCCATCCGGATGGAGGAGCTCGCCGAGCCCTACATACGACGCCGGGCCATGCGGCACCTGGAGAAGGGCCGCGTGGTCATTTTCGCGGGCGGCACCGGAAACCCCTACTTTTCCACCGACACGGCGGCCGTTCTCCGCGCCATCGAGATGGAGGCGGACGTGATCATCAAGGCCACGAAGGTCGACGGCGTGTACACGGCAGACCCGAACAAGGACCCCGACGCCACGTTCATTCCGACGATCTCCTTCCACGAGGTCGTCACCCGGGAGCTCGGTGTCATGGATGCTCCGGCGGTCTCCCTGTGCCGCGAAAACGGACTACCCATTATCGTTCTGGATCTCGGCGCCTCGGGCGCCGTCGGTCGGGCCATCCGTGGCGAGAGTGTGGGCACCCTGGTTTCCTGAACTCAGAGCAAGAGAGAACGATGCAGACGATCGAGAAGGTTCGCCAGAGGATGGAAGAGGCGCTGGAAGCCGTTCGCCGGGAGTTCGGAACGGTCCGCACCGGGAAGGCCACACCGGCCCTCCTCGACACGGTCCGTGTGGACGCGTATGGTGCGAAGATGCAGCTGAACCAGGTCGCCAGCGTCAGCACGCCGGAAGCGGCCCTGCTGCTGGTCCAGCCCTTCGATCGCAGCCTGATCGGCGAGATCGAGAAGGCGATCCAGTCGGCGGGGCTCGGGCTCAACCCGGCGAACGACGGCCAGGTCATCCGGGTCCCCATCCCGGCGCTGAACGAGGAGCGTCGGAAGGAGTACGTGAAGCTTCTGTCGAAGATGGCGGAAGAAGGCCGCGTCTCGATCCGGCACGCGCGACGGGAGGGGAACGAGGAAGTGAAGTCGCTCCAGAAGGATGGCGAGATCTCCGACGACGACGCGCACCGCGCCACCGACGAGATCCAGAAGCTCACCGATCGGCACATCTCCATGCTCGACGAGGCCCTCGCTGCGAAGGAGAAGGAGGTCATGACGGTCTAGGGTTTCTTCGCCCCGGCTGCCGTCGTACTGCCCCCCGAAACCCGGAACGCCCCGCCTTCATGACCGACGTCTCTCCTACTCCCGACTTCCGGGCCTCGCCCGTGCCCAGGCACGTTGCCGTCATCATGGACGGCAACGGGAGGTGGGCCCGCGAACAGGCCCTTCCACGCCAGGAGGGACACAGGGCCGGAATGGAAGCCGTCCGGGAGGTCATTCACGGCGCGGCTGAAGCGGGCGTGGAAATCCTGACCCTGTTCGCCTTCAGCACGGAGAACTGGTTCCGCCCCGAGGAGGAGATCATGGCGCTGATGACGCTTCTCCAGCTCTACGCCGACCAGGAGAAGGACGAACTGCGCGAACGGAACATCCGGGTGCGGGTCCTCGGCGACCTGTCGCCGCTGGCTGCGCCGGTGCGCGATGCGATCCGGCGGATCGAGGAGACGACGAAGCAGGGCTCACGCCTCCTGGTCAACCTCATGGTCTCGTATTCCGGTCGGGCCGAAATTCTCCGCGCGACCCGTTCGCTGGCGCGCCGGGTGGCGCTCGGGGAACTGGATCCCGACGACATCGACGAGGCGGACCTCGACGCCGCCCTCGACACCTGCGGGCTGCCGGATCCGGACCTCCTGATCCGGACCTCCGGTGAGTTCCGCATCTCGAACTTCATGCTCTGGCAGCTGGCCTACACGGAACTGCACATCACCCCGGTCCTCTGGCCGGACTTCACGCGCGAACACCTGTTCGAGGCCGTCTGTGAATTCCAGCGGCGCGAGCGACGCTTCGGCCGCGTGACATCTCCCGCCTCTTGACCGCCGCCGGTCGCGAGGCGGACAGGAGAGAAGCATCCCCTCCTCCGCAGCCGAAGAAGAGTGACCTTCCGACCCGGCTCCTGGTGTCGGCCGTGGGGATCCCGCTGGGCTTCCTGGTCGTATGGTCCGGGGGCTGGGTCCTCCTCCTGACCCTCCTCTTCCTGGCCGTGGTCGGAACGCACGAGGTTCTGGGCTTCGCCCGGGCCCGGGGGGTCCAGCCCTTCGCCGCCCTGGCACTTCCGGCGGCCGGGCTGCTCCTGCTGTCCACGATCCTCTCCGGTGGCACGGTGCAGGGCTGGTCCTACCCGGCGCTGGGGATCGTGACCGGTTCGGCGCTCCTGGCCCTTGCTGCCGCCGTCTTTCTTCGCGGACCCGAAGGAAATCCTCTCGCAGCCGCGGCCGTGACCGTCCTGGCCCCGCTCTACGTGGCGGTCCCGCTGGCCTTCGGTTGGTTTCTCCGGCATCACCCGGCCGCGGACTGGAGCGCGCCCGGGTGGGCGGGGACGGGGCTGGTCCTGCTCCCGATCATCGCGACATGGCTGGGGGACACCACGGCGTATTTCGGGGGCCGCGCCATGGGGCGCCGAAAGCTTCTGCCCTCGGTGAGCCCCGCGAAGACCGTGGAAGGCGCCTTCTGCGGCCTCGGCGGCGCCGTTGCCGGCGCGCTTCTCGTCGTGGGGGTGTTCTTCCCGCTCATGGGGGGCGCCGAGCCCCTGAGCCTCGGCGCCGCGGCCGTCCTGGGCCTGATCATCGGGGCCGTGGCCCAGGTCGGTGACCTCGCGGAATCCGCCCTCAAGCGGGAAGCCGGAATCAAGGACTCCGGGTCGATCCTGCCGGGACATGGGGGGGTGCTCGACCGGTTCGACGCCATCCTCTTCACGCTGCCCCTGACCTGGCTCCTTCTCCCCTTCTTCCTGGCGAACGGCCTGTGAGCGACGTCCAGGAGAGACCCATCAGGGTGGCCATCCTCGGGTCCACGGGCTCCATAGGGAAGAGCGCCCTGGAGGTGCTCGCACGACATCCGGGCCGCTTCGAGGTGCGTGCCCTCGCGGCGAATCGTTCGGTAGACCTCCTGGCGGAACAGGCGACCCGCTTCGCCGTGGGACGCGTGGTGGTGGCCGACGACGCGGTCTTCGGGCGCATGGGCCACCTCCCCAGGGGCTGGGTCTCGGGGCGTGAGGCCGTCGTGTCCATCGTGGAGGACCCTGAGGTGGATGTGGTTCTGAACGCGCTGGTGGGGTTTGCCGGGCTCGAGCCCACCATCCGGGCACTTCGGGCCGGGAAGCGGGTCGCCCTCGCCAACAAGGAGTCCCTTGTCGCCGGTGGGCCCCTTGTCCTGGAAGCCCGCGACGCGGGGGGGGGAACGCTTGTCCCCGTGGATTCGGAGCACTCGGCCATCCTCCAGTGCCTGGAAGGCTCCCGGGATGGAACGGTGCAGCGGCTGATCATCACGGCGTCCGGCGGACCCTTCCGCGGGCGGAGTGCGCCGGACCTCGCGTCGGTGGGTCCCGCCCAGGCGCTTCGGCATCCGACGTGGTCGATGGGCGCCAAGATCACCATCGACTCGGCAACCCTTGCCAACAAGGCCCTCGAGGTCATCGAAGCTCATGTGCTCTACGGACTTCCGTACTCCCGCATCGAGGCGGTGGTGCACCCGCAGTCCATCATTCACTCGTTCGTGGAGTTCGTGGATGGATCCGTTCTGGCACAGATGGGGTTTCCTGACATGGAACTCCCCATTCTCTATGCCCTCACGTGGCCGGAACGCCTGGGCGATGCGCAGCTTCGCACCTTCGATCCACTTCGGTCCTCGCCCCTGACCTTCGAGGCGCTGGACGAGGCGGCGTTTCCGCTCTTTCGCGTCGGTGTGGATGCCGGCGAGCGAGGAGGCGTGGCTCCCACGGCGTTCAATGCGGCCAACGAAGTCGCCGTGGAAGCCTTCCTGAGCGAGAGAATCTCCTTTCCTGCCATGGCCGACGCGGTATCGGCTGCGGTGGAAGGGGTCGGATCCCGGGACCTCCGGGAGCTGGATGACGTGAGAGAAGCGGACGGCGCGGCGCGTCGGATCGCCCGAGAATGGATCACCCGCCAGGAGGCAAGGGCCTCCGGAGCTGCCCCGCACAAATGACGATTCTTGCCACCCTCGTGGTCCTCGGCGTACTCATCTTCGTCCACGAACTGGGTCACTTCTGGGCCGCACGTTCCGTCGGGGTCCGGGTGGAGCGTTTCTCCATCGGGCTGGGGCCCCGCGTGTACGGGTTCCAGCGTGGAGACACCGAGTACGTCATTTCCGCGATTCCCCTCGGGGGCTACGTGAAGATGGCGGGGATGGACGACGAGGTCATGGAGAAGATCGAAGGGGGGAAGGCCCCTCCCCACGGGTCCCAGGCGGACGAGGCCTACCCCGCCGCCCCGGCTGCACCGGCGACCCTCCCCGGCCCCGAATCGCCGCGGGACTCCACCGGTGACTTCGACTCGAAGCCGGTATGGGCCCGGGTCTGGGTGATCTCGGCGGGGGTGATCATGAACTTCCTGTTCGCCTTCGTCGCCTACACCGCGGTCGCGGGCCTCTGGGGGAGTGCGGAGCCGGACACGCTCCGCGTGGGCGACGTCCGGACGGAGCTCCTTGCCCCGGGGACCTCGGCCCTGTCGGACGTTCCCATCGGCGCGGAGCTCACCGGGATCGGGGCCCGGACCCCGGCCCACTGGGGGGAGGTGCGGGAAGCCCTCCTGGACCTGCCCGCCGGTCCCGTGGAAATCCGTTTCGCGGCGGGGGCTGCCGCGGCCACCGGACCGCAGGCGGGCGCCGTCGAGATCACCATTCCCGAGGACCGGGCGGACCGGATCAGGGTCGCGCAGGCCCTCGAGTACTGGATCGACCCCGTCGTGGGAGGGATCGAGCCCGGGACCCCGGCCTCGCGGGCGGGGCTTCGTACCGGGGACCGGATCCTGGAGGTCGATGGCGAGGCCGTGGAGCGATGGTTCCCCTTCACGCGCATGATCCAGGATCGGCCGGAGCGTGCGTCGATCCTCCTGGTCGAACGCGATGGGGAGCGACTCGAACTCGAGATCACCCCCGGCTCCGCCCAGGGGGAAGACCCCTTCACCGGAGAGATCCGGACCATCGGTCGCATCGGCGTGCTTCCCGAGCCCCCGCCCACGGCCTGGGCGCGCCTCGGCCCCGCCGACGCGGTGGTTTTCGGGGCTCGGCAGACCTGGGGGATCACCGTCTTCATCGTCGAATTCCTGGGACAGCTGGTGACCGGCCAGGCATCCCCGCGGAACCTGGGAAGCATCGTGACCATCGGAGAGATCTCGGGGCAGGCTGCGGCCGCCGGGCTCCCGGAATTCCTGTCGTTCATGGCGCTGCTCTCCATCAACCTCGCCATCCTGAACCTGCTTCCCATCCCGGTTCTCGACGGTGGTCACCTGGTCTTCCTGGGCCTGGAGGCCGTGCGGGGTCGACCGGTCTCGGTGGAGCAGCGGATGCGCTGGAGCCAGGTCGGGTTCGTCGTGCTCATCGGGATCATGGTGCTGGCCCTGGGGAACGACTTCATGCGGTTGTTCGGCCTGTGATGACCGCGCCACGCTCCCCGGCGAGGGTGCCCCGGACGGATCGGGGTCGGCGGCGTGGCTCCCCGGACCCGGTGCGCCCGGGCGGGATGCGCACGGTGCTGGTGGTCCTGGCCGGCCTCGTCCTGGCCTCGCCCTCGCCGGCGCCTGCGCTGGCCGCAGGGGCCTCGCCGGGGCCGACCGCCGTACCCACGGCGGCGGGGCTGCGCGGTCCCCCGGCGGATTCCACCGCGCTGGTGCGCATCGAGCGCATGGGCGGCTTTGCGGGCATCCACGAGAGCTGGACGCTGCACGCGTCGGGGCAGATCTGGTTCCTGCCCATGCCCGGCGTCGAAGCCTCGCTCCTTCGCACGCTGGGAGCCGAGCTGATGGAGCAGGTCCGCGGAGCCGTCGGGGCGAGTCCGGGTCGAGGTCCTGCCTGGGCGGCGGGGGTCGAATGCTCGGACTGCTTCGTCTACCGAATCGTGGTGATGGGGCCCGGCTCCGCGAGGGACATCATGGTGGGGGAGCACCGACTCGCGGAAGCCTCGGCTGAACTCCGGACCCTCGTGGGACTGGTTGCCGGTGTCGGGCCGCCGCCGCTCTCCCTGCCGGGGACCCCGGGTCCGGGCATTCCGGGTCCGGCGGGCACCTCGCGCACCCCCCCTGCTCCGGCCGACTGAGTCCCCGAGGGGATCCCGGCGGCACTCAGAGCAGGGAAAGCTGTCCGGTGTGCCCCGCCGAAGTCCTCAGCTCCAGGAGGTCGAGCAACTCCGTGGGCGCCTCCTGGCAGGCCACGCCGAGCCAGCCCCTCCACCTCGCGTTCTCCAGGACCGCGCCCACCACCGCGCGGGCGCGCTCCGGGTCGTTGCACGATGCCGAGAGGTGCGCGAGCAGAACGCCCGCCAGCCCCGGATGCACGAGCTCCGAAAGAAACCGCGCCGCCGCGTGGTTGGACAGGTGCCCGTGGGAAGACGCGATCCGCTGCTGGACCGAGGGGGGATAGGGTCCGATCCGGAGAAGGCCCTCGTCGTGATTGGCCTCGAGGATCAGGAAATGGCACCCCGAAAGGGCGTGCCGAACCCCCGCCGAGGGTCGTCCCAGGTCGGTGGCGACGCCCACCCGCGTTCCGCAGCAGGTGGAGGTGACGGTAACCGCGATGGGATCCACCGCATCGTGAACCGTGAGAAACGGCTCGAAGCGGAAGGCCCCGATCTCGAAGGGTCGCCCTGCCGAGTATTCCTCCACCTGTTCCGTCCCTCGAAAGAGCGCGGTGGTGGCCTCCCGGGTGGCCGGGGTGAGGTAGACGGGCGTGCCGTAGCGGCGGGCGAAGACGCCGGCTCCGCGCGTATGGTCGCCATGCTCGTGCGTCACGACGAGGGCATCGATCGACCCGGGATCCACGCCGAGGATCTCCAGGCGTTCCGCAAGCTGGCGGCCCGAGAAGCCGGCGTCCACCAGGACGCGCGTGCCCCCGGTCTCGAGGTAGGTGGCATTCCCCCGGCTCCCGCTCCCCAGCATCGCGAGCTTCATGGCTCCCCGTGGGTCGCTTCCCACAGCTTCACGAGGGCGCCGCGTTCCGAGTCGGAAAGCTCTGCGTCCCGCCGTGCCATGGCTCTTCCCGCCACCGTGAGGAAAGCCTCCAGACGGCAGGCGGTGAGGTTCTCGCCGGCGCCCCACGAGAAGGGGGGGACCCAGCGAGGGGGCAGACCGGCACCGGCAAAGAGCGTGGAGCCTGCTCCCACAACGGTTCCCGTGTTCAGGAGGGTTCCGATTCCGGTCTTCACGTGGTCACCCAGGAGCACTCCGATCTTGAGGAGCCCCGTATCCTCGGTCTCCGTGGCCGAAAGGGGGACACGCACGGACCCATAGGTGTTCTTCAGATCCGAGTTCGTCGTGAAGGCCCCGAGATTCACCCACCGCCCCAGGACGGCGTGGCCCAGGTAGCCGTCGTGGGCCTTGTTGCACCATCCGTTGAGGACGGAGGCCTCGATCTCGCCCCGAAGGCGGCAGACCGGTCCGGCGGACAGGTTCGAGAAGATGCCGCCCTGGAGGCGACTGTGGGCTCCGATCCACGCCGGCCCCTCGACGCGGGTGAGGGCCTGGACCCGGACCCCGTCGCCGAGGTGAATGGGACCCTTTCGGGCATCGAGAACCACCTGTGGGTCCACCTCCACGTCGGCGCCGACGGTCACCGGGTAGGAGCCCAGCACGAAGACCCCGGGGGGAAGGGGGGAAAGTGGCCGGGCGGCAGAGGGTGGGGCGTCGAGGAGGTCCCGCGTGATCCGCTCCCCGTTCTGCTCCATGAGCTCCCAGGGGGAGGCGAGCACCGAGCCGTGGATCACGAACTGTCGAAACTCCCGACCGTCGGGGTCGCCGCGATTGCCGCGATCGCCGGAGGGCGGCAAGAGGTCGGGCCCCGACAGGGGGAACCTGTCGGCGGATCCCGCCACGTCGCCGGAGGCCGTGACGAGTGCGAGGGGGCCATGCACACCGGCCCGGAGCCGGGCGACGATGGCCTCGACGGGAATGCGCCGGTCCGGCACGAAGCGCGGGTCCACCCGGATCTCGAAGATCGCAGGGTCCTCGGCCTCCCCCGCGTCGCGAAGGTCATGGTCGATGGAACCCACCGCCTGCATCCCGGCGGCCTCCTCGATCCGTGCCTCCAGCGTCTTCGTTCCGAAGAGGAGGCCGCCGAGGGAGCGGGTTTCCGCGAAGGGGGCCCATCGCCGCCCCTCGTCGCCGTCGGGGCCCAGCCGGACCCGGAGCCGGACCTGGCCGTCGGCGCGCGGGGTCGGAGGGGAGCGGGGGTCAGAGCTGGCCAAGGATCTCGTCCACGCGGTTCAGGAACTTCTTCGGCGAGAACGGTTTCGTGATGAAATCCGTGGCGCCGAGCCGGAAGGCTTCCTCCCGGTCCACGTCCTGACCCTTCGCAGTGAGGATCACCACCGGAATGTCCTTCCGGTGCGGGAGCCGTTTCAGTTCCTCGAGAAGCTCGAGACCCGTGGCCTCCGGCATCATGATGTCCATGAGGATGAGGTCGTACGGCGTGTCCCCCTGCAGCCTGACCCTGGCCTCTCCCCCGTGGATCGCCACGTCCACCCTGAACCCCGATTCCTCGAGGAGCGTGACCAGGATCCGGCGGATGTGGGGCTCGTCTTCCGCCACCATGATCCGGAGCGAACCGGCGGGGCGAGGCGGCGGTGCGTCGGCCATTGCGAACTCCATCGGGTGCGGAGACGACTGGAGGATCGGCGGAAAAGCGAGCGGACAGCGGCCCTCCTCACCGGTGGGCGGCGGGAACCTACCCGGCGGGCGGTGTAAAGTCAAGGAAACCGGGGGGTTTCGGGGTTGACACTCCCCTCCCCGCCCCGGTAGCGTACGAGTCTCCCGAGTTCGATCCTTTCGGCCCCCCGGACGATCCGTGACCCCTGACCGCACCCTGTCCCGTACCGCCCCGTCCAGCGCCCGGCCCTGCGCTCCTTCCGGCGTATCGGCCTCCGCCGCACCGGCACCGGTGAACCGCGCGCTCCCGCGTACCCGGGTCCCTCGCGTCCTCCTTGGCGCGGCCCTCGTGCTGCTGGTCTCGGTGCTGCCGGCCTGCGGCGACGACCCGTTCCTCTTCCGGTGGACCGAGAACCCCAGGGAAGCCTTTCTCTATTCCCTGGACCGGGACGAGAGGAACCGACCCTCCGCCTTCGAGATGGCGCAGGGCCGCCGGATCGTGCTGGAGAGCGCGGCGGCCGCCGGGCTCTGGGATTTCGCCCTGGACACCCGCGACGGCGTCCTGGTCTTCCTCCCCCCCCGGTCCGTCGGGGTCCAGTCCCGGGCCGGGATGGTCGAGTTTCCGGACACGCGGTACGACGAGGTCCTGATGGCCCCCGGCGACACGGCGGCCTACACGACGCGGGAGCCGCTGCCGGTGCGCATGGGCTCGATCTATGTGGTCCGGACGCGGGAACAGCCCGGGGTCTTCGGGCAGACCTGCGTCTACTACGGCAAGGTGCAGCCCCTGGAGATCGATCCGGTGGCGGGGACCCTCCTTTTCCGCTTCGACACGAGCCCCGACTGCAACAATCCGAGTCTCGTTCCGCCGGGGAGCTGAGTCGTGCTTGACCTCAGGCTCCTCCGGAGCGATCCGGAGACGGTTCGCCGTGCTCTCTCTCGCAGGGGCGGAGACACCGGCGCGGGCGTCGTGGACGAACTCCTGGCTCACGACGAGCGGCGGCGGGCGGCGATCACCGAGGTGGACGCGCTCAAGGCGGAGCGAAACGAGGCCTCCCGCAAGGTGGGCGAGATCAAGCGGGCCGGCGGTGACGCGGAAGCCCTGATCCTCCGGACGCGGGCCGTGGGAGAGCGGATCTCGGAACTGGACCGGGTCGTGGCGGCCTCCGACGAAGCCATCGGCGACCTGCTTCTGGCGACGCCCAACCTTCCGGACCCCGCCGTGCCCGAGGGTGGGGTGGAGTCGAACCAGGTCATGCGCGCCTGGGGAGATCCGGTCCAGCACCCGTTCGCGGCGCTTCCGCACTGGGAACTCGGGGAGCGCCTGGGACTTCTGGACCTGCCCGGTGGTGCAAGCATCTCGGGCTCCGGTTTCCCGGTTCTGCGGGGGCGGGGTGCGCGGCTCCAGCGCGCCCTCATCGACTGGATGCTGGACATCCACACGGAGAACCACGGCTACGAGGAACTCCGTGTTCCCTACCTGGTGACGCGGGAGAGCATGATCGGGACGGGACAGCTCCCCAAGTTCGAGGAGGAATCGTACCTCGCCGAGCGGGACGGACTCTGGCTGATCCCCACGGCGGAGGTGCCCGTCACGAACCTCCACCGGGACTCGATCCTCGATGCGGGGGAACTCCCCCTTCGCTACACCGCCTACTCCCCCTGCTTCCGGCGGGAGGCGGGCGCTGCGGGGAAGGACACGCGGGGACTCCTCCGGGTGCACCAGTTCGACAAGGTCGAGCTCGTGCGGCTCGAGCGCCCCGAGCGTTCGGCGGATGCGCTGGAGGAACTCACCGCCGAGGCCGAGTCCATCCTCCAGAAGCTGGGCCTGGCGTACCGCGTCCTGCGCCTTGCCGCCGGGGACCTCGGGTTCTCCGCCCGCATGACCTACGACCTCGAGGTGTGGGCGCCGGGTGTGGAGCGCTGGCTCGAGGTTTCGTCGTGCTCGAACTTCGGCGACTACCAGGCCCGCCGGACCAACCTGCGGTACCGTCCGGAGCCCGGAGCGAAGCCCGAGTTCCTGCACACGCTGAACGGCTCCGCCCTCGCCCTCCCCCGCCTGATCGTGGCGCTCCTCGAGACGTACCAGGAGGAGGACGGGTCGGTGACCCTTCCGGAAGTGCTCAGGGACCGGACGGGCATGACCCGAATCGAGCCCTGACCGGCGGGCGGGGGCCGGGCCGATGGTGAGGATGCGCTGGTCCCTGGTCCTGGCCCTCGCCTTCCTGGCGATCCTGGGGTGGTACCTGCTCTACACGGAGCAGATCGTCCGCACCTTCCGGGCCGACGTGACCACGATGACCCGCATGTACGCCGAGGTCCAGGCGGGGCTCCAGGACCCCGAACCCGGAGGAACCACTGCGGCGCTGGCCCGCCTCCAGGACATCATTGTCGAGTCGGGCCTCCCCCTCGTGCTGTCGAGCCAGGGCGACACGATCATCGGGGCGGTGAACCTCCCCTTCGAGGCCGATCTCTCGACACCCGAAGGCCAGGCCAGGGTGCAGCTCTACATCCGGAGGCTCGAGGCCCGGAACCCGCCCGTGGGGGATCCGGAGATCGCGCGAATCCACTACGGCGACCCGCCGGAGCTGCAGCGTCTGCGGTGGATCCCCTGGCTCCAGGTCACGGGGCTCCTCCTCACCTTCCTGGTGGGGGTCCTCGTGGTCCGGGCCCAGCGCCGCGCCGAGACCGACCAGGCGTGGACGGCCATGGCCCGGGAACTCGCCCACCAGCTGGGCACGCCGATCTCGTCGCTCCAGGGCTGGCTCGAGGTGCTCAGGCTCCCCCACGGCGAGCGTCCGGGTGAACTCGGCGACCCGGTCATCGCCGCCGAGATCGGCGAGGACGTGGAACGCCTGGAGCGGGTGAGCCGCCGCTTCGAACTCATCGGCCGGGAGACTCCGCTCCGTTCTCTCCCCCTGGCCCAGGTCACCGGCGCCGTGGAACGCTACCTGAGGGCCCGCATGCCCCGCCTGGGGCCGGGGGTCGCGCTCGAGGTCCGCATGCCCTCCGACCTCCCCGACGTGCAGGGGAGCGAGGTCCTCCTGACCTGGGCGCTGGAGAACATCGTGAAGAACGCGCTGGACGCGCTGGCGGGGCAGGGGGGAGAGATCCGCATCGAGGGGTTCCATCGGGAGCCGGAATGGGTGATCCTGATGATCGAGGACAACGGCCCCGGCATCGACCCGGTGGTCCGGGACCGGATCTTCGAGGCGGGGGCCACGACGAAGTCGAGCGGGTGGGGCGTGGGGCTCGCCCTCTCGCAGCGCATCGTCGAGCGGGTTCACGGCGGTACGCTCCGGGTGGCCCGCACCGGTCCCGAGGGCACCGCCTTCGAACTCCGCCTCCCGGTTGCCGCCGCTCCGGCAGCCACCGCCTGACGCGGGCCGAAAACCCGCCGCTGCGCGCCGCACCGGGGCCGTCGCATCCCCCGGATACCGCCTTCGCGACCGTTCCTCACCACCTCTTCCCACCCTGAACCCCCGGATGCGGGTGAATCTCTTCGACCACGAAACCACCGACGCCGTGCTGGCCCGGACTTCCGAGACGATGAACCCCGAGCAGCAGGAGGCCGTGGAGCACGTGGAGGGTCCGATCCTGGTCCTCGCCGGCGCCGGGTCCGGGAAGACGCGGGTGCTGACGGTGCGGATCGCGCGACTCATCGCGGAGCACGGGGTGCCTGCGGACCGCATCCTGGCGGTGACCTTCACGAACAAGGCGGCGGGAGAGATCCGGGCCCGCATCCGGCGGTTCCTGGGGCGCGACCCGGTGGGGATGTGGATGGGGACCTTCCACTCGCTGGGCGCCCGGCTCCTCCGGCGGCACGCCGAGCTCCTGGGGTGGGATTCGACCTTCACGATCTTCGATGCCGAAGAGAGCCTCCGCGAGATCAAGCGGATCATGGACCGGGAGCAGCTCGACCCGAAGCGGTGGAAGCCCCAGGCGGTGCGTTCTGCCATGTCGGATGCCAAGAACCAGCTGGTGGGGCCCGACGCCTTCGTGGCGCAGCACGCCGACGGCTTCGACTTCTTCCTGAAGACGGTGGCGAAGATCTACCCGGCCTACCAGGCCTCGCTCCGGGAGCAGAACGCCTTCGACTTCGACGACCTGCTTGTGAAGCCGGTGGAGCTCTTCCGCGACCACGAGCAGGTGCTCGAGCGGTACCGGGAGCGGTTCGCCTTCATCCTGGTGGACGAATACCAGGACACGAACCGGGCCCAGTTCCTCTTTCTCGAGATGCTGGCGGCGAAGCACCGGAACATCATGGTGGTTGGAGATGATGACCAGTCAATTTATGGCTGGCGCGGGGCCGACGTGCGGAACATCCTGGACTTCGAGAAGACCTACCCCGGCGCCCGCGTGATCCGCCTCGAGCGCAACTACCGCTCCACCGGGAACATCCTGGCGGCGGCGAACGAGGTCATCCGGCGGAACCTGCAGCGGAAGGAAAAGACGCTCCGGACGGACCGGGATGCCGGGGAGTCCCTGGTGCTCGTGGAGTGCGCCGACGAGCGCGACGAGGCCCGCTGGATGGTGGAGGAGATCGAGACGCGCCGAAGCCAGGACGCGTCGATCCCCTACCAGGACTTCGCCATCCTCTACCGGACGAACGCCCAGTCCCGGGCGCTGGAGGATGCGTTCCGGAGGCGCGGCGTGCCGTACCAGATCGTCGGGGGCGTGCGCTTCTACGAGCGGCGGGAGATCCAGGACGTCCTGGCCTACCTGCGGCTCATCTCGAACCCCCGGGATGCGGCCGCCTTCCAGCGCATCGTGAACGTGCCGAAGCGGGGGATCGGGGCCACCTCGCAGAAGCGCTTCCAGGGGTGGGCGGTGGAGGCGGGGGTGTCGCCGCTGGAGGCAACGGAGCGACTGGACGAGGTGCCGGACCTTCCCCGGGCCGCCCGGAACTCGCTCCAGGGGTTCGGGGAGCTGATCCGGCGCTTCTCGATCCGGGCCACACAGGTGTCGGTGGGGACGCTCCTCGAGGAACTGCTGGAGGAACTGGACTTCCTGGCCCAGCTGCGCGCCGAGGGTCCGGAAGGGGAGGACCGGGCCGAGAACGTGAAGGAGCTCGTGGCCGGCGCCCTGGACTTCGACGCCGAGCTCGAGGAGGAGTGGGGCGACGAGACCCCGCCCGATACCTTCACCGAGCTGGACCTCTTCCTGCAGCAGGTCGCGCTGGTCACCGACCTGGACCGGGCGGACGAGGACGCGGACACCGTCACCTTCATGACGCTCCACAACGCGAAGGGGCTCGAGTTTCCCACGGTGTTCCTGGCCGGGCTAGAAAACGGCCTCTTCCCCATGGGACGCGCCTTCGACGACCCGGCCCAGCTCGAGGAGGAGCGCCGGCTCTTCTACGTGGGCGTGACCCGGGCCGAGGACCGCCTCTTCCTGAGCTGGGCCCGGGAACGGCGGCGGGCCGGGGACTTCATGATGTGCACGCTCTCCTCCTTCGTGTCGGATATTCCCGAGGAGCTGCTGGTTACCCGGCGGACGCCGCACCTGGAGGCCCAGACCCGCACCTTCGACGCCCGGGATCGGAGCGGAGGTCGGACCGGGGAGTCCGGAGGATTCGGAAGCTCGCTGGGGGCCGCGCGCGCGGCCAAGGGCGACCCCTCGGAGGGTCGGGCCTCGGCGCGGCGGGCCGCCGAGCGGGAGCGCACCTTCGAGGAGGGGCTGAACCAGGACGCGCCCCACCTGGTGCCCGGCGAACGGGTGAGCCACGCGACCTTCGGATCCGGCACCGTGAAGGGGGTCTCGGGCTTCGGGCGCGACTTGAAGGTCACGGTGGACTTCGACGGCGTGGGCGAGAAGAAGCTCCTGGCCCGCTACGCGAAGCTGGAGCGGGATTTCTGATGCGGGGGAGGGGTGGAGGTCGGCGCACGGAGTCACCGGGGTGAGTGACCAGCCCCGCATCGACGTCGGCCTCAACGCGGTCATCGTGGCGGTGACGGACGAGCGGCCGAGGGTGCTGACGCTCCGTGGCCCCGATCCCGCCGACCCGGAGGGCAGGGCGGCCGACCTCCTCCCCTACGGTCCACTGGACCCCGGGGGCGACCGGACCCTGGAACTGACCCTTCGCGGATGGGTCCGGAACCAGGCCCGCCTCGAACTCGGCTACGTGGAGCAGCTCTACACCTTCGGGGACCGGGGGCGGCTCAAGGGTCAGCCACTGGAGGGAGAGCGGCTCGGGGCAGAGCCAAGCGGGGCATGGCCACGCGAGACACGGCCACCCGAGGCACAGCCACCCGAGGGGGAGCCACGCACCCTCTCCGTGGCCTACCTCGCCCTGGCCCGGGAGCGGGCTTCGCGGACCCCCGCCGGCGTCCACTGGCAGGAGGTCTACGCCTACCTGCCCTGGGAGGACGGCAGGAAGGGTCGCCCCGAACTCTTCGATCGTTTCCTCGTTCCGCGCCTCGAAACATGGATCCGGAGCGCCGGGAGCCGCCGGGAGCGGGACGAGCGAAGGGACCGGGCCGCCGTGGGCTTCGGGCTCTTCGGATCCGACTGGGACGGGGACCGGGTGCTGGAGCGCTATGAGCTCCTGTACGGCGCGGGGCTCGTACCCGAGGCCGGACGGGACCGCGGCATCACCTCCGACGCCGGGGACCTCGTCCCCGGGCGGCCCATGGGAGCGGACCACCGGCGCATGCTGGCCACCGCGCTGGGCCGGATCCGCGGGAAGATCCGGTACCGACCCGTGGTCTTCGAACTCGTCCCCCCCCACTTCACCCTGCTCCAGCTGCAGCGGGTGGTGGAGGCGCTTTCGGGCGTGCGGCTCCACAAGCAGAACTTCCGGCGCCTGGTGGAACGAGGGGGACTGGTGGAGGGAACCGGGGACTACGAGAGCGATACCGGCGGCCGGCCGGCCGAACTCTTCCGTTTCCGGCGCGAGGTCCTCCGGGAGCGGCGTGCCCCGGGTGTGGGCCTTCCGGGAGCATGAGCGGAAGGCACGCGCAGGACGCTCGCAGGCGGAACCCGCACGGGCGGGGGGAGGGGCGGCGCCCCATCCGCATCCCGATCCGCCCGGACCCCTGGCGCGGAATCTGCGTGACACTTCCGTGACGCCCGGATCGTGAGTACATTCCGAAGTCGGCGGTCACTCGCCGCACTTTTTTCATCCCTAATATGCTCAATTTGAGTATAAGTGAGGAAGCCATGGTCCCCGCGACCGCAGAAGCACTGACCGACAGGCTGTACGAGCGGGTCAGGGACGTGATCCCCGAAGCGGAGTGGGTGATCCATGCCCCGCTGGTGGCACGCATCCATGAGCTCAAGAAGGAGCGGAACGCGGTCATCCTCGCCCACAACTACCAGACGCCCGAGATCTTCCACGGGGTCGCCGACATCGTGGGCGACTCGCTGGCGCTGGCACGCGAGGGTGCGCGGGTCGAGGCCGACGTCATCGTGCTGGCCGGGGTGCATTTCATGGCCGAGACGGCCAAGATCCTGAGCCCGGAGAAGACGGTCCTGATCCCGGACCTCCGGGCGGGATGCTCCCTGGCCGATTCCATCACGGGCGCCGACATCCGGGAGCTGCGGAAGCGGTACCCCGGGGTGCCGGTGGTCACGTACGTGAACACCTCGGCCGACGTGAAGGCCGAAAGCGACATCTGCTGCACGTCGTCCAACGCCGTGGAGGTGGTGGAGTCCCTCGGCGTGGACCGGGTGATCTGCCTCCCCGACCAGTACCTCGCAAAGTGGGTCGCGACCCAGACCGACGTGGACATCATCTGGTGGGATGGAGCCTGCGAGGTCCATGAGCGGTTCACCGGCGAGGAGATCCGGCGGTACCGGGAGAACTTCCCCGGCGCGGTGATCCTGGCGCATCCCGAGTGCCCCCCCGACGTCCTCGAGGAGGCCGACTACGTGGGCTCCACGGCGGGCATGACGAACTGGGTGCGGGAGCGGCAGCCGAAGCAGGTGGTCATGATCACCGAGTGCTCCATGAGCGACAACCTGGCGGCGGAGAACCCCGAGGTGGACTTTGTCCGCCCCTGCAACCTCTGCCCCCACATGAAGCGCATCACGCTGGAGAGGATCGTCCACGCGCTCGAGACGATGCAGTACCCGGTGGAGGTGGCGCCGGACGTCGCCGCGCGCGCCCGGGTCGCCGTGGAACGCATGCTTGCCGTGGGCCGGGGATCGGGCGGGTGAGACCTCCCCTGGAGGCGGATCTCGTCGTCGTGGGCTCGGGGGTGGCCGGACTCGCTGCGGCGCTGGCGGCGGCCTCGGAGGCGGAGTTCGCAGGGGGGATCCGGATCCTCCTGCTCACACCGGGACGCTTTGGCGGCGACGGTGCGTCGACGCTCGCCCAGGGGGGAATCGCAGCGGCCGTGGATCCGGGGGACTCTCCGGCGCTTCATGCCCTCGACACGCGGCGGGCGGGCGCGGGACTGACGGTCGCCGAGCGCGTGGGGATCCTTGCTGCCGAGGGCCCCGAGCGGGTGCGGGAACTCGCACGCATGGGGGTGCGCTTCGACAGGGAGCCCGGCGGGGCGCTGGCGCTGGGGCTCGAGGGAGCTCACTCCAGGCGGCGCATCGTCCACGCCCTGGGGGACCGGACCGGCTGGGAGGTCACCCGCGTGCTGGCCGAGGCAGCGCTTCGGTGCCCGGGCCTGAGGATCCTGGAGGGAGCCCACGTCACCGACCTGATCCTGAATTCCGGTCCCGCGGGGTCGGTAACGGGCGGGGGGCCTGGACGCCGCCCGGTGGCAGGAGTCCGGTACCTGGACCCCGACGGGGAGACGGGTGAGGTCCACGCCCCCCTCACCCTCCTCGCCACGGGGGGAGCCTGCCGGCTCTTTCTCCGCACCACGGCCCCCCACTTCGCCCTGGGCGACGGCCTCGCCCTGGCAAGCCGGGCGGGGGCGCGGCTGGAGGGCATGGAGTTCGTCCAGTTCCACCCGACGGCGCTGCGGGTGGATGCGGACCCGTTGCCTCTCGTCACCGAGGCGCTTCGGGGGGAGGGCGCCGCCCTGGTCGATGGGTCGGGGCGCCGGCTCTTCGACCCGGATGCGGACGGCCCTGCGCCGGTCGGCGCGGCGTCCGGCGACCTGGCGTCCCGGGCCGAGGTGGCGCGCCGTCTCTGGCTCGCGATGCAGGAGGGCGTCGAACCCTTCCTCGACGCCCGGAAGGCCATCGGAACCGCGTTTCCCGATCGGTTCCCGGGAGTCTACAGGCTCTGTCTGGCCCATGGCATCGATCCCGTTCGAGACCTCGTTCCCGTGACCCCGGCCGCCCACTACCACATGGGGGGGGTGGCCGTGGACGCATGGGGCCGCTCCACGGTGGCCGGCCTTCGGGCCGCCGGGGAGGTGGCCTCGGCGGGCATCCATGGGGCAAACCGGCTCGCCAGCAACTCCCTCCTGGAGGGGCTTGTCTACGGGAAACGCGCGGGGCAGGGGGCGGTGCGGGACCTGGTCGACGGTTGTCCCGACGGGCGGGCTCCGCTCGGGTCGCCCGCGCCCTGCGAGTCGCGCCCGCCGGCCGAGTCGCGAGCCATCTCCCTGGCCCCCGCTCCGACGGCTCGCCCCGACGCCGACCTCCTTGCCGAGGTTCGGACGCTGCTCTGGGAAGGGGTGGGCGTCGTTCGCGATGCCCGCGGACTCCGGGGCGTCCTCTCCGGGCTGGAGCGCATCGAGGCCGAGGCGAACCGGCCGGGGCAGCCGGGGCAGGGGCCGGAGGAGGGCGCGGCGCCCTCGGGGGCGATTGCCCGCGCGGTTCTCGTGGGCCGGGCCATGGCGACGGCCGCCCTGGCGCGCGACGTGTCGCTGGGGAGCCATCTCCGGAGCGATTCCCGCGTGGAAGCCCCGAGCCGGTCGATGGCGCGGCACACCCTGGCCCGCCTGGTGTCCTGATGCTGCCCATCCTCTACGAAGCCCTCGTGGATGCCGCGCTCCGTGAAGATCTCGGTCGGGGGGGCGACCTCACGAGCGAGGGCACCATCCCCCCGGGGACCCGCGCCCGGGGCGAGATCGTCGCGCGGAAGGGCGGCGTGGTGGCCGGCCTCGACGTGGCCCTGCACGCCCTCTCCCGGCTGGACCCGGTGCTTCGTGTCCGGCGGTTCCACGCCGACGGGGGCAGGGTTCAGGACGGGGCCGTGCTGGCGGGCCTCGAAGGTGACGCCCGGGCCCTCCTCGCCGCGGAGCGGACGGCGCTGAACCTCCTCGGACACCTGTCCGGAATCGCTACCGCGACCCGGGAAGTGGTGACTCTCCTCGAGGGTACCCGCGCCAGGGTGGTGTGCACCCGGAAGACCACGCCCGGACTGAGGTCCCTGGAAAAGTACGCGGTTCGCATGGGCGGGGGCGCCAATCACCGAACGGGGCTGGATGACGGCATTCTCATCAAGGACAACCACCGACGCGTCGCCGGAGGTGTCAGGCCGGCGGTGGAGGGCGCGAGGGGTCGGGCCGGGCACATGGTCCGCATCGAACTCGAGGTGGACACCATCGGGGAACTCGAGGAGGGGCTGGCGCTCGGGGTCGACGCCTTTCTCCTGGACAACATGACCCTCGAGGAGCTTCGAGAGGCGGTGCGGGTGACCGACGGTCGCGCGGTCCTCGAGGCATCGGGGGGGATCACCCCGGGCCGGGCCCGCGCCGTGGCTGAAACCGGCGTGGATCTCCTGAGCCTGGGGTGGCTGACGCACAGCGCGCCATCGCTTGACGTCGCCCTGGATCTGACGCCGCTCGACGGGCCTCCTCGCACGAGTTCTCCGGACGCTGCCGCCCCGTCCTCCGGGGGTCCGTGACGCCTGGGCGGGCACGGATTTCGTGCGCCCCGGCGGCCGCGGCGGCGGTGGGGATCGGGGTATCGGGGTGGGGTCGAGCGAGGCCTTCGCACGGTCTGGACTTTCCGGCACGAATCCCCTATGACTAGCACATGACACGACACGATGGTTTTCGGCGAGCGGCCGTCCCGGCCGCCTTTCTCGCGGCTGCCCTCACGGGGTGCGGCGGCGAGGAGTCCCCCCGCCCCCTGGGGCAGGAAGGCGCCCACGAACACGGTGTGGCGAGGGTGAACCTTGCCGTGGACGGGACCCGGGCCACGATGGCGTTCCGTGCGCCCGCGACCGAGATCTACGGCTTCGAGCGGGCCCCGGTTACCGATGAGGAGCGGGATCGGCGCCGCGCTGGTCTGGAGGCGGTGGAGACCCGCATGGGCGAGGCCATGATCTTCGAGCCCGGGCTGGGATGCGAGGTCGTCATCCGGGAGCGGGGGTGGGATGGCGAGACGGAAGCGGAGCATGGGGACCACGACGACCATGCCCACCCGCACGATCATGATCACGACCACGCCCCTGACGACGCACACGCTCACGACCACGACCATGACGGCGATGTCGACGGGCCTGACCATGATCGTGCCGCGCACGGGGCCGGGGGACACCTGGACGTGGAGGCGGTCTTCGATGTCCGATGCGAGGCACCTCTCCCCGGCACTCGACTGCGACTGGCTTTCGGAGAGGTCTTTCCCGGGATCGTGGACGTGGATCTCCAGGTGGCGAGCGGCCGGACCTTCGGCGGGCGCTACCGGGCGTCGGGGGTGGAAGTGGAGCTGTGAGCACGAGTGCAGCGGCCCCTGCGGTTTCCCCCTTGCCGGCGGTCCTCGAACACCCCCTCGTCCGTTTCGCCGTCGTTGCGGCTGCGGCCGTCGCACTGGCGCATGGCCTGGATGCGTGGGCTCAGCAGTACGTCGTCGACACCGACATCTACGACGGTGACTTTGGCCGGCTCCTGAGGGTCATGGGGTTCTACCCCCTCTGGCTCATGGCCGCCACGGCCCTGTTCCTCACGGACTGGCCCCGCATCCGCGAAGGCGCCAGTCGAAGGTGCTGTGCCCGGCGCGCCGCCATGATGGTGGTGGCTCCGGCGCTGTCAGGGGTCTTCGCCGAAGTCGGAAAGGTCCTGCTCCGGCGGCTGCGCCCGGGGGCAATTCCAGGAGAATACGCCTTTCGCTCCTGGGCGGAGCGCCCCTTCTACAGCGGGGGGCTCGGGCTCCCGAGCAGCCACACCATGGTTGCGTTCGCCGCGGCAGCCATGCTGGCCCGGCTCTTTCCCCGTGCCGCTCCGGTCTGGTACCTGCTTGCCGCGGGCTGCGGACTGAGTCGTGTGGCCGCAGGGGCGCACTACCTGAGCGACGTGACGGTGGCAGCGGTCCTGGGATGGGCGACGGCCTGGCTGGTGTGGCGGTGGATGAGACCCGCCTCGGGGGGACGGGATCTTTCTCCGGGCTCTCAGCTTCCCCCCAGCATGGACTCCGTTGCGGCTGCATTCGGATCCACCGATGCCCAGTCGGCGGGCCTGCCGAAGGACTCGATCTCCCTCTCGACGGCAACCCCGCGGCGATAGCGGCGCACCTTGTAGCTGGCGTCCCCGGACAGCGGGTTCCGCAGAAAGTTCTTCAGGTGGATGTGTGCACGGCGAATCGGCCCGGCCCGAACCTCCGAGGGGTTGGGGCGGTCCAGCGGATTCTCCGGGTCCTCCGAACTTCGCCGGAAGAAGCAGAGGTGAAGGAGCCGCAAGTCGCAGGATTCCCACGCCTGGGCCCGATCGAGGTGCAGAACGCGGGAACGACTCCACCCCTTCCGGAACTTCATGCCGTTCCCATGAAGCCGTTCCCGGTTCGATTCCTTCCAGGAAGCCAGGGCGCCAAAATTGTAGAGCTTGGTCACGCTCGGCGCCGGTGGGGTGGGGTAGCCGGTGGCCCGGCCCCCTTCGGGGTCGAGAGACGTGGTGTGCAGGCTGTGACCTGCGAGAGACCACCACCGGTCGAACTCCCCCGCGAGGATCCGGGGCCGGAGCCGTGACAGCCCCTCGGGGTCATAGACCTCGTCCCCGTCGACACCGATCACCCACACGCGCTCCCCTGCAAAGCCCTCGACGAAACGGTGACTGGTGTTGGGGTCCTCGGTTCGATGGACCGTCACCCACGGGAACCGGCCCCGGAGCGCTTCGAGGCGTGGGGCCGTCTGGTCCATGGACCCGTTGTCCACGACGATCAGCTCGTCGCAGAACCCCGCAACGTTGGCCAGCGACCACGCCACGAAGTTCTCCTCGTTCCTGAGAAGGGCGATTCCGATGATGCGTCGGTCCACCGCGGACTCCCTCTCGACGGTCGGGGGGGGAGAACGGCGAAGACAGGGATCGGGGCGGACCCTGTCTGCGCCCGTGCGCATGAATGCAGATATCCCCGCGGCGATGGTGGCGCAACCCTTCGGAAGATCCGAAGCATCGGCAGGTCTGCGGCGTCCCGCACGAGAAGAAGGATCTTGACACCGAAGATCCACCGAAGAAGGTTTGGACATGGAACGCATCCGAACATTCCACGTTCCGCGGGATCACCCACGCCAGGGAGGTACACCGTGACCGAGCCATCCCGCCCCAGCCCCGTTCCCGAGGGGTACCACACCATTACGCCGTACCTCTACGTGAAGGGTGCCGCCGAGGCCATCGAGTTCTACCGGAGAGCCTTCGGAGCCGAGGAACTCTTCCGGCTCGAAGGCCCGGGGGACCTCATCGGGCATGCCGAGATGCGAATCGGCGACTCTCCCTTCATGCTCTCCGACGAGTTCGAGGCATGGGAAAACCGCTCTCCTCTCAGCCTGGGGGGCTCTGCCGGCCTCATGATGGTCTATGTTGCCGACGTGGATGCGGCGTTCGCCCGGGCCCTGGAGGCAGGCGCCACACAGGTTCGACCGCCCGAGAACCACTTCTACGGAGACCGCGCCGGCACGCTGGAAGACCCATTCGGTCACCGCTGGACGCTCTCGACGCACGTGGAGGACGTGCCGCCCGACGTCATGTCCGCCCGGATGAAGGAGATGTTCGGGGGCTGAACAGCCTTGCCCCGGCGCTGGGGAATTCCGAGCTTTCCCCTGAGCCCCCGAGTCTCCAGCGGAGAATCCAGAGAGGGACCGCATGCTTCCCTTCCTCTACCGTCGCGTCCTGAAGCCGATCCTCTTCCGGTTCGACCCGGAGGCGGTGCACGATGCCTTTGTATCCCTTGGCGAATTCCTGGGGAGGTCGGGCGTCGGCCGAGGCCTTGTGTCTTCGCTCTACGGATACCGGGGGCCCGACGCATCGGTGACGGTCGATGGCCTCCGGTACCGGACCCCGGTGGTCCTGGCCGCCGGCTTCGACTACAACGGGCGCCTCCTCCGGATCCTGCCCACCATGGGCTTCGGGGGCGTGGAGGTCGGCTCCGTCACGGCTCTTCCCACTCCGGGCAACGAGCCCCCACGCATGCGGCGAATGGTGCGCTCGCGGGCCATCGTGGTCAACAAGGGTCTCATGAACGAGGGGGTCGAGGTGATCTCCCCTCGCCTGGCGCAGACCCTTGCGCCTTCGGACTTCGTGGTGGGCGTGAGCATCGCGCGGAGCAACCGGGAGGAGGCTGCGACCGAGGCGGGGGGGATCGAGGACTATGCCCGCTCCCTGGAGACGCTCGTGCAGGAGGACGTCGGAGACTTCTACACCATCAACATCTCCTGCCCCAACGTTCACGGTGGCGAGAACTTCGCCGAGCCGGAACGACTCCGGAAACTCCTCCGGCGCCTTGGGCAGGTGGAACACGACCGCCCCGTCTATGCCAAGATGCCCATCAATCCTCCCTGGGAGGCGTTCCGGCGGATGGGTGACGTCATCGAGGAGGCCGGGCTTCACGGCCTGGTGATCGGGAATCTGAACAAGGACTACGAGAGCGCCCTGCATCAGGACGAGGCCCCCGATTCCTTCCAGGGAGGGCTCTCCGGACTTCCCTGCCGGGAACGCTCCACCGAACTGGTGGCCCGGAGTCGGGAGGCGTGGGGGCAGCGATTCACCCTCATCGGGTGCGGTGGAATCCTGTCGGCGGAGGATGCCCTGGACAAATTCCGCGCCGGCGCCGACCTGGTCCACCTCATTTCCGGGATGATCTTCACGGGCCCCCACCTGATGGGAGAGATCGCCGAGGCGTGGGCGAGGGAGATCCGGGAGGGTCGCCTCGCAGCATCCAGGGGGGCGACAGGCTCAAGGTCCTCCAGCTCCAGCAAATGAGCGACGGTGGTGCGCCCGGACATCGTCGGTCCCCCAGACCAGGAGAACCCCATGTATCAGGCGTTGGCACGGAGTTCAGGAAACGTTCTCGGATACCGGTGCAGTGACCAGATCACCGGGGCCGAGGTCCGGGAGATCCACCGCGAGATCCGGGACGCGATCGAGGAGCACGGCCAGGTTCGATTCCTGATTCACATCGGGGATCTGGATCTCCCCACGGCGAAGGCGGTCTGGGAGGACTTGAGGCTCCTGCCGGTCTACGTCGCCGACGTGGAACGCTACGCCATCGTGGGTGACGCGAAATGGCAGGAGTGGTTGTCGGGGATCACCGACCGGCTCACCCGCGGCGAAGCGCAGCATTTCCCGGCGGACCGGCTCGACGAAGCATGGGACTGGGTCCGAGAATCGTGACCGCGCCCGATGCCTGCACCGCGACGTCCTCCCGGACTGGAGGCCGAGGACCTCTCCCCTGATCGAGGAGGCTGGATTGAAGCACATCGTCACCCTTACCGTGAATCCCACCATCGACAAGAACACACGGGTCAAACGGGTCCGGGCGGGAGAGAAGCTCCGATGCGAGTCCCCCCGCCGCGAGCCTGGAGGCGGGGGAATCAACGTCTCCCGGGCAGTCCACCGGCTTGGGGGTCGGTCCCTGGCCCGCTATCTCGCGGGAGGAGCCACGGGGACGATCCTGGAGTCCCTTCTGGACAGGGAAGGTGTGGAACATGAACCCATCCCCATCGAGGGGTGGACCCGGGAGAACCTGGTCGTTTCCGAAGAAGGCTCGGACGATCAGTACCGTTTCGGGATGCCGGGGCCGGAGGTTTCCGTGGAGGAGTGGAAGAAGGTGCTTGATGGACTCGAAAGGCTGGATCCTGTCCCCGCCTACCTGGTGGCCAGCGGCAGCCTTGCGCCCGGAATGCCCGGAGACTTCTACGCCCGGGTGGCCCGGATCGTGCGGGAACTGGGCGCCCGACTCGTCGTGGATACCTCCGGCGCCCCCCTCCGCGAGGCGGTGGAAGCGGGGGCCTTCCTGATCAAGCCCAACATCGCAGAGTTCCAGGAGCTGGCGGGTGAGGAACTCCCCGATGAACGGGCGCAGAGGGAGGCCGGTCGGGAGATGATCGGGCGAGGATCCGTTCACGCCATCGCCCTTTCCCTCGGTCGGGGCGGCGCCCTTCTCATCACGGAGGAGGGGAGCGAACCCATCCGCACCCCCACCGTTCCCATCCGGAGCAAGGTGGGGGCGGGAGACAGCATGGTCGCGGGCACGGTCCTGGCGCTGGCCCGGGGGGAGGAACTTCGGGCGGCGGTCCGCTTCGGGGTGGCGGCGGGAGCTGCAGCGGTCATGACCGAGGGAACGGAACTCTGCCGCCGCGAGGATGCGGAACGACTCCACACTGGAATGGAGGAGGAGGGATGAGCGGAGGAGACGCAGAGCCCACCGGCAGCACTGCCTACCGAGCCGCGATCCTGGACATGGACGGAGTCCTGACCCGGACCGTGGACCTTCATGCCCGGGCCTGGAAGGCCATGTTCGACGAGTTTCTCGCGGGTCAGGCGGCGGGGGACAAGGCATTCGAACCCTTCGACATTGATGCGGAATACCGGGAGTTCGTGGACGGCAAGCCGCGCCTCGACGGCGCCCGGAGCTTCCTCGAGTCCCGGGGGATCGAACTCCCGGAGGGAGATCCCGGCGATCCGGCAGGCGCAGGGACCCTGTGGGGTCTCGGGAACCGGAAGAACGAGCAGTTTCAACGTTTTCTGAAGGAGGACGGGGTTGGGGTATTCCCCGGCGCCGAGGAACGGGTCAGGGCGTGGCGAGAGGCGGGCCTGCGGATCGCCCTCGTCACCTCCAGTCGGAACGGAGCTGCCGTCCTCGAGGCGGCGGGGCTTTCCGACCTCTTCGATGTCGTGCTGGAGGGAGAGGAAGCGGCGGAGCTGGAGCTCCCGGGGAAGCCGGCGCCGGACCTCTTCCTGGAGGCGGCGCGACGACTTGGCGTGGCCCCGGAAGAGGCTTTCGTGGTGGAGGACGCCGTGGCCGGCGTCCAGGCGGCCCGGGCCGGGGGATTCGGACGGGTGGTGGGGGTGGCCGGGAAGAGCCGGGACGCGTTGCTCTCCCATGGCGCCGACATCGTGGTCCAGGGGCTCGGTGAGCTGGAGCTGGCCTCCCTTGACGGTGGGAACGGGGCCGCCCCGCCGCCGACACGACCCGCCATGGAGCACCTGGACGAAGTGCTCGAGCGCATGACCCGTGGGCGCCTCGCCCTCTTCCTCGATTACGACGGCACCCTGACGCCGATCGTGCGGCGCCCCGAGAAGGCCACCCTCTCCCCGGAGATGCGGGACCTGCTGGAGCGACTGGCCGACTCCGTCACCGTGGCGGTCGTGAGCGGTCGCGACCTGGCGGATGTCCAGGACATGGTCGGGCTCGAGAGCCTCCAGTACGCGGGGAGTCACGGCTTCGACATCGCCGGGCCGGACGGATTGCGAATGCAGCACGAGGGTGCGAGGGAAAGCCTCCCCGTACTGGACGAGGCGGAGGCGGAACTCGGCCGGGCACTCACGGGGGTCCGGGGCGCCCGTGTGGAGCGGAAGCACTTTGCCATCGCCGTCCACTACCGGGACGTGCCCGAGGAGGAGGTAGATCGGGTGGAAACCGCCGTGGATGACGTGCTGGCGCGACGCAGCGGTCTTCGGAAGAAGGGGGGGAAGAAGATCTTCGAGCTGCAGCCCGACGTGGCGTGGGACAAGGGACGGGCCGTGCTGTGGCTCCTGGAGAAGCTGGAGCTCTCGTCTCCGGACGTTGTTCCCGTCTACATCGGGGACGACGTCACCGACGAAGACGCCTTCGAGGCGCTGCGGGAGGTCGGCCTGGGCATCCGGGTGGGCGCCGAAGGAGAGGAGACTCGGGCCCACTACACCCTTCCCGACACGGACGGCGTGGAGGCTCTGTTCCGGGAACTGACGAAGCAGATGGAGCAGCGCGAAACGCCCGCCCGCCCTCACCGGGAGATGCATCCATGGGAACTGGTCTACCGGGAATGGCGTCCCGGGGAGCAGCCCCTCCGGGAAGCCCTGTGCGCCCTGGGAAACGGTCACCTGGTGACCCGGGGGGCGTTCGAGGAGCGTCCGGCGGGCGGGGTGCACTACCCTGGGACCTACCTGGCCGGAGGGTACAACCGGATGGAGTCCGAGGTCTCGGGCCGACTCCTGGTGAACGAGGACCTGGTGAACTGGCCGAACTGGCTCCCCCTCACCTTTCGGCCCCAGGGGGGCGACTGGCTCGACCTCGAGGCCGTGGAGCTCCTGGACTTCGAGGTCCGCCTCGACGTGCGGCGGGGTCTGCTCACGCGCCACGTCGAGTTTCGGGACGGCGACGGACGTGAGTTCGCCCTCTCCAGCCGACGCCTGGTGTCCATGGCCCTTCCACATCTTGCCGCAGTCGAGTGGCGGCTGCGACCCCTCAACTGGTCGGGAACCCTGGAAATCCGATCCGCCCTGGACGGATCGGTGATCAACGACAACGTGAAGCGGTACCGCGAGCTCCGGCAGGATCACCTGGAGGTCCTGGGGTCGGGATGGGAGGGGGAGGACGGAATGTACCTGACGTCCCGGACCCGGCAGTCCCGGGTCGAGATGACCCAGGCCGCCCGGACCCGGGTGTTTCGGCGTGAACCCCAGGGAGGGGAGGTTCCCGCCCCCCTCCACCGGCATCCCGAGGCCGACTCGAAAGCCGTGGCCCACGTCCTGGAGGTGTCCTGCCGCGAGGGGGAGGAGTTGCGGGTCGAGAAGGTGGTCTCCATCCGGACGAGTCGGGATGCAGCCATCAGCGAACCGGAGGTCGCTGCCCGCCAGGACATCCGGCGGGCCGGCACCTTCGACGAGCTTCTCCGGGACCACGAGGTCCAGTGGCGCCACCTGTGGGGGCTCTTCGATATCGACCTTCAGGACGGGGACGTCCAGACGCAGCTCATCCTCCGTCTGCACCTGTTTCACCTCGTCCAGACCGTGTCTGTCCACACCATCGAACGGGACGTCGGCGTTCCCGCCCGGGGATGGCACGGAGAGGCCTACCGGGGACACATCTTCTGGGACGAGCTCTTCATCTTTCCCCTCCTGGTGCTTCGCATCCCCGAACTCGCCCGCTCCCTCCTCATGTATCGCTACCGGCGACTGAGCGAGGCTCGTCACATGGCGCGGGAGGCCGGCTACCGGGGGGCCATGTTCCCATGGCAGAGCGGGAGCGACGGCCGGGAGGAGACCCAGGTGCTTCACCTGAATCCCAGGTCCGGCAGGTGGCTGCCCGATACCACCCATCTGCAGCGTCACGTGAACGCGGCGCTTGTCTTCAACCTCTGGGAGTACGTGGAGACCACCGACGACCAGGAATTCCTGGCCTACTACGGTGCGGAGATGATCGTGGAGATCGCACGCTTCTGGGCGAGCCTGGCCACCTGGGATGCGGACCGGGATCGATACGTGATCCACGGCGTGGTGGGTCCCGACGAGTTCCACACCGATGATCCCCATACCGAGAAGCCGGGGCTCGACAACAACGCCTACACGAACGTCATGGCCGCCTGGGCCCTGCGCTGTGCCGGACGGGCGCTGGAGCGGCTGGACGGGGAACGGAGAGAGCACCTGGTGGAGGAACTGGAACTCGAGGAGAGCGAGGTCGTGCTCTGGGACGAGATCAGTCGGAAGCTCCTCATCCCGTTTCATGGGGAGAACATCATCAGCCAGTTCGAAGGCTACGAACAGCTGAGGGAATTCGACTGGGCGGAGTATCGCGAGCGGCATGGTGACATCCAGCGCCTCGACCGCATCCTGGAAGCCGAGGGGGACGACGTCAACCGCTACAAGGCCAGCAAGCAGGCCGATGTCCTGATGCTCTTCTTTCTCTTCTCGCCGGAGGAGCTCGAGGAACTCTTCGGGCACATGGGCCATGAGTTCACCCCGGAAATGATCCGGCGCAATGTGGATTACTACATGGAGCGTACCTCCCATGGATCCACGCTCAGCCGCCTGGTCCACTCCTGGGTTCTGGCCCGTACCGACCGGGAGCAGGCCTGGTCCCTGTGGCAGGAAGCGCTCCGCAGCGACATCGAGGACGTCCAGGGGGGCACCACGCAGGAGGGCATCCACCTGGGGGCCATGGCCGGGGCCGTGGATCTGATCCACCGGGGCCATGCCGGGCTGGAGATGCGGGAGGACACGCTCTGGTTCAACCCCCTCCTCCCCCTGGAGCTGGAACGGGTCCGGATGCGCATGTGCTACCGGGGGCACTGGCTCACCGTGGCCATCGAGAGAGCCCGTCTCACCGTGACCTTTGACCGGGGAAGGGCTGCCGCCGTTCGGGTGGGCGTCTGCGGGGAGGTGGTGACCATGGAGCAGGGGGAGTCTCGCACCTTCAACCTCTCAACCTGAACCTCCGGTCACATCTCCCTGGACCGCCGCCGGAGCGCCTGCCTCCGAACGGCCCCTCGATCGAGCGCACCCGCGAGGGGAGAATCGGGGTCTTCCGCCCGGCCCTGGTCTGCCAGGAAGCGGGCCAGGGAACGGACGGTCGGAAAACGGAACAGGTCCGTGATGCGGATGTCCAGGTCGAAGTCCTCCCGGATGCGCCCGTGCACCTGCACGGTCAGCAGGGAATGTCCCCCCAGGTCGAAGAAATTCTCGTCGAGTCCCACCTCCTCGAGGCCCAGCAGTTCCTTCCAGATGGATGCGACCCGGCGGACAACCCGCGCGGGCGGTTCACGCCCCTCCCTTCGAGGCTCCGAAGCAGGTCGAGGCCCTGGACCGGGCGGGGTCGTGCGACCGGGCGGGGTCGTGCGACCGGTATCCGTTGGCGTCCTGGTGGGTGCAGGGAGGGCCTTCCGGTCGACCTTGCGGTTGGGGGTCAGCGGAAGGCGGTCGAGGAGGGAAAAGGAGGACGGCACCATGATGGCGGGGAGCGAGGCGGTCAGGGCCGATCGGACTTCGGCCTCGAGGCGTCCGGGGTCGGACGAAGGACTGGCGGCCACGAGGTAGGCGGAGAGCCGCTGGTCACCGGGGGCAACCTCGCGGAGGACCACTGCGGCGTCGGCGATGCCCGGGTGGGCCTGGATGACTGCCTCGATTTCACCGAGTTCGATCCTGTGCCCCCGCACCTTCACCTGCTGGTCGTTGCGCCCGAGAAACTCGAGCACGCCGTCCGCCCGGTACCGGGCCCGGTCTCCGGTTCGGTACAGGCGAGGACTCCATGCGGGGGCATGACCCTGGACCTCGTCCAGCGTGCCGGGGGGGGCGCCGGACAGCGACGCGAAGGGGTCCGGAAGGAACCGTTCCGCCGTGAGCTCGGGGCGCCCCAGGTATCCCCGCGACACGCCATCTCCGCCGATGAACAGCTCGCCCGGAACGCCCACGGGAACCGGGCGGAGGGCCTGGTCGAGAACGTAGAGCGAGGTGTTCGCAATGGGCCGGCCCAGGGGCACGATTCCGTTCTCCGGAGGGTGCGTTTCCGTAACCTCGAAGAATGATGACCAGATCGTGGTCTCGGTCGGACCGTACATGCTGAGGACACGTTCTCCGGTGAGGTCGCGGAGTTCCCCGGCCAGCGCCGAAGGGAAGGCCTCTCCGCCGACGAGGAAGACGGGGAGCCCCCGGAGTGCGTCCCGTGTCTCGGAGTCGGCGAGGAGCATGCGGAGCTGGGAGGGGGTGCACTGGATGTGGGTAACGCCCTCGGTCCTCACCGTCGCGGCAACGGAGGCCGATGGCGCGGATCGCCGCCTTCCCTCCCCGGGCCCGTCGGCGGCGATCTCGCGGCGCACGCGCGACAGCAGCGGCAGGTGATCCAGGACCTGCGGGGTTGCCACACCGAAGTCGATGAGACAGGCGATCTCGTCCACCCCGATCGCATGGAGTTCCCTGGCCACGCTCACGCAGCGCTCGGGGGTTCCGAAAAGCCCCGATGTCTCGAAGTACCGGTTGAAGGCGAACTCCAGGAGCGCGTCGAGATCCTCGTCCGAGAGCTGGCTGAATTCGTCGCCCCGGGCGACGGGCTCCTTCCCGGTCCCTCTGCGGTAGGCCGTCCACGAGGCTGCGAAGTTCCGGATCAGCCCCACGGACGAACGCAGGTACGCCTTCATGGGCTCGCGCACGGTCTCCCGGACGAACTCGTCCGTTTCGCCCACGAAGGTGTGGAGCATGAGCGTGACGTGACCCTCGCCGGGTCGGTGTCCGGCCTCGACCCAGGCTTCGTGGTACGCCCGGATTCGCTCCTCCAGCTCCCCGGGCGTCTGTCCGAGAAGGTGAGTGAGCACACGGGCGCCGATCCGGCCCGCCTCCCGGTACGTGTCCACGTTTCCGGCGGTGGTCACCCAGAGGGGCAGTTCGGGTTGCACGGGGCGGGGAAGGATTCCCACCTCGACGTCCCTTCCGTCGGGACCCGGGAAGGCCACCTTCTCACCTCTCCACAGCCGCCGGAGCGTTTCGGCGTTCCGGTACATGATGGCTTTCCGGTCGGGGTGGTTCTCCGGTGCCAGGAGGAAGTCGTCAGGGTGCCAACCCGAGGCGATGGACATCCCGACCCTTCCGCCCGACAGGTTGTCGACAACCGCCCAGTCCTCGGCGACCCGCACGGGATGGTGGAGGGGGAGCACCACGCTCCCTGCCCGGATGCCCACGCGGCGCGTCACGGCCGCCACGGCAGCGCCGGTCACGGCAGGATTCGGGTAGAGGCCACCGAAGGCGTGAAAGTGTCGTTCCGGGGTCCAGACGGCGCTGAACCCCTCGGTGTCCGCGAACTTCGCGCCCTCGAGGAGGAGGCGATACCGGGCATCCTCGTCCTGCCCGGCGTCGCTCGCGAAGTAGAAGAGGCTGAACTCGAGAGACTTCCGCCGGTCCGGGTCCGGGTCGTCGTTCGGGCCGCCCGGCCCGAGGAGGAAGGGCTCGCCCGGCGCCCCATCCGGGCCCATGTCCTCCTGGTGGAGGACGAGCCGGAGTCCCCGCGAGAGGGGCCAGAACAGTTCGAGCACCGAGATGTCGAAGGAGAGACTCGTGATCGAGAGCCAGGCACCCTCCGGCTCCGAGGGCTCCCCGCCGTTGCCCGGCCCGCCCGGTTCCGTGCCGCCTCGTGCCGAAACGCCGAGGACCCGGTCCATGGCAATGAGGAAGTTCACGACGTTCCGGTGTTCCACGGCGACCCCCTTCGGTTGCCCCGTGGACCCGGACGTGTAGATGACATAGGCCAGGTCGGCGGGTCCGGCCCCTGCGCCCGTCTCGCCGGCGGTTCCTGGTGCTGCTCCCGGGGTCGAGAGGATCGCATCCCGGTCCCGGTCAAGGAGGATCTCGATGACGCCCGGAGCGTCGAGCGCGCCCCGCGTCGCACGTGTCGCCACCAGCGCCCGAAGGCCGGCATCCCGGGTCATGTAGTTGAGGCGTTCGACGGGGAAGGCCGGGTCAAGGGGTACCCAGGCGGCGCCGATCCGAAGGATCCCCAGCAGCGTGGCCACCTGGTCGATGGAGCGGGGAAGCGCCACGCCCACGAGATCGCCTTCCCTCACGCCCAGCCCCTTCAGGTGGCCCGCCAGGCGTCCTGCGAGCACGAGGAGTTCGTGGGCGGAGACCCGGGCGCCGCCGCAGACCACCGCGGTTCGGTCCGGCCCTGTTCGGAGGCTCTCCGTCACGAGACCGTGGAGCGTGAGGCCGGGGGGGACGGGGTGGTCCGTCCGGTTCCATTCCTCCAGGACCAGCCTGCGCTCCCCGGGGGAAAGGAACTCGAGTTCACCGAGGGTGGCTTCAGGGCGTGCCGCCATCTCGCGAAGGACCTGGGCCACGTGGCCCAGGAGCAGGTCGGCCTCGTCGTCACCCAGGCGGTCCCGGTCGTGGGCGAGCTTCAGGTGCAGCTGCTCTTCGCCGTAGGCGTAGAGGGTCAGGGGATACGTGGTCCGCTCGAGAAGTTCGAAGTCCCGGTTCGACCAGCGGCCTCCGCCGTCCTCCGCGGCGCCGGCGGCGCCCTGAACCTGGGTCCGGAGACGGGCATGATCGTAGACGATGAGACTTTCGAAGAGGGGAAGGCCGGAGGGTACCTCGCTCCACTGCTGGATCCGGACAAGGGGGGTCTGCTCGAAGGGACGGCGGGCCCGCTCTTCGTCCTGGAGCTCCGAGAGCCACCCGCGGACCGCCTGCGCCGGGTCCAGGCGGGCGCGGACCGGGAGGGCGTTGATGAGAACGCCCACCATCTCCCGGGCCCCCCGGGGCCCCGACGAGCGGCCGGAGCAGACGGTCCCGAACACCACGTCATCCTCTCCGGCGTGACAGCCGAGCACCATGGCCCAGGCTCCATGCACCTGGCTGTGAAGGCGGATCCCCGTCTCCCGGCCGACAGCCCTGAGGGCCCCGGTCACCTGGTGGTCGAGGCGAGTCGAAGTCTCCCGGCGCGCTCCCCGTCCTGCCCCGGGCCTCCCGGTGCCCTGGAGAATGGAAACGGGGATGCGGTAGCCCTCGAGGTACCGCGTCCAGAACGCCTGGTCCCCCTCCCCGTCGCGGGAGCGCTCCCAGGCCACGAAGTCCCGGAAGGGAGGGGAGGTCCTGGAGGCTTCGGCCCTCGAACCCGGGACCCCGTCGTAGTGGTCGAAGACGGTGCGGAGGACGAGGGGGAACGACCGCCCGTCCATCAGGATATGAGGGAAGGTCCACACGAGCCGGTGGTCCGCCTCGCCCAGGCGGAAGAGGGTCAGCCGAAGGAGGGGCGGACGACGAAAGTCGAAAGGGGTACGGCGATCCTCCTCGAGAAAGGCGGCGATCCGGGACGCCTGTGCTTCCGATTCGAGGCCCGAAAGGTCACGGAGTTCAACCTCCGGTTCCACCGGCGACTCGTGCTGTACCGGGGCCGGGACACCGATCCACTCGAAGGACGCCCCAAGGCGGGGGTGACGGCCCGCAGCGTGCTGCCACGCCTCGCGCATCCGGTCCGGCTCCACCGGGTGCCGGAGCGTGCAGACGATCTGCTCCAGGTCCACGCCCGACGCCGGCTCGGAGACGTGGTGAAAGAGCATCCCCTCCTGGAGCGGCGTGAGGGGGAAGCGTTCTCGCACGGGCGCCTGGTCTGCCGCCGATCCTGACTCCCCCCTGGCCGCCTCTGTCCTGTCTGCGTTCACCGTGCACCGTTCCCGTGTTGCCGTCACCGGATGAAGGCGATGCCGAGGCAGGGCGGGTCCGACCGTTGGAACGGAGGGGCTCCGATCCGAGCGCTGGATCCGCGCGGGGCTCGACCCGGGGCAGGGTGACGGATTCCCCGGGGGCCGGCCTGGGTTCCGAAAGGCGCCGGCAGGAAGAGTCCCTGGAGGCCAACGTAATCCCGCCGGGCACCCGGGCGACAGGGTCCTGTTTTCCCACTCCGGGATCAGTACGCCAGCGCCGCCCCCTCCCTCCGCATGTCGGCCCCGGTGCGGAGAACCCCCTGGGGAGTACGCCAGATGACCTGGAGGTTTCCGAAGGGGGCGGTCCACCCCTCCCGCATCGCCAGTTCATGCCCCCACCCCTGGAGCCGTGCGCGGCCCGAGGCCGGGTAGCGGTCCTCGAGAAGGAGCACCCGGCCATCGTCGCTCCGGAAGCGCGGCGCCTCGGCCGCTGCCTGGGGGCCGTAGCCGGAGAGAAGGAGATGGAGGAGCCCCTGCGCCACCGTCTGGGACTGCCCATGTCCGCCCGGCGTCCCGATGGCCACCTCGAACCGTCCCGCTCCGTCGGTGACCATGGTGGCCATGAGCGTGTGGAACGGCCGCTTCCCTGGCGCGACCTGGTTCGGGTGCCCGGGCTCCAGCGTGAACCCGGCCCCCCGGTTCTGGAGGACGATGCCGGTGGACGGTTCCACGAGGCCGGAGCCGAAGCTCGAGAAGAGGCTCTGGATCCAGCTCACGGCGTTGCCGTCGGCGTCCA
>REBP01000243.1 GCA_007692665.1 Gemmatimonadales bacterium
GACACGGGCCCCACACGGGCGGCAGGCGCCGGTTCCGGATGAACGGCCGGTGCCCTGCACCCGGGCGACGAACCCCCTCCGCTCTCCCTGCGATTCCTCCCCGGACGCGCGGTCGCCCCGGCTCGTCGGGGCCGGCTCATCGCAAGGAGCCGCCCCCCATCGGGGGGGACATTCACGCACCAGTGGCGCCCGCATCCCGCATCCCGCACCCCCCCCGGGAACCTCGACACGTCCCTCCCGCCTGAGCCGGAGGATCTCCGAGAGCAGGCCCCTGCCCTGTCGCGGCGTGGTGACGGTCTCGCGGTGAGAGGACGGCGAGCTTCGCCTCGCCGAGTTGACCTGCGGCCCCCATCCGCGCGCCCCCATCGACCACCCCCAACCGTCCCGGCTGCGTCCGAGGGCAGAGGGTGAGGTGAGGGTTCGCCCCACCAGACCTGTCAGCGCAAGATTCCACGCAAAACACTGGCTCTTGACAAATTCCTTGACAGGGTTTTTGCACCCGTTGTACCGTGGGGGAACACGGCACTACCGGGAGCATTTGTCGGATCCACTTGATTCTGGGAGGTTGACATGCGTTCAGCGCTTCGTCCTGCCTCCCCCCCTTCACCCCCAGGTCCCGGCGCTCGAATCTACCCCAATACGCGTGCCAGGTCGGAGGGCTCGTCCGCTCAAACCCCTCTCGTCGGAGAATCGCCGATGCACCACCGAACCATTTTCGAATCCATCAGCCGTCGCCTGTCCACCGCGTTCCTCACGACGCTCGCCGCATCGCTGCTCCTCGCCGCGCCACCGGCCGTCGAGAGCCTCGACGCACAGGCCCGCGCCTTCGCAGTCGCGGATCCCGACGAGCATCCGAATCGTGCGACGATGCCCCTTGAATCCGCGGTCACCACCGAGCACACGGTCACCGTCAACGGGGAGAGCATCCCCTATCGGGCCACGGCGGGGACGCTCCCCGTGTACAGCCCCGAGGGAGAAGCGGTGGCTGCGGTCTTCTACGTCTACTACGAGCGCAGCGACGTTGACGACAGGACCAACCGGCCCCTCACCTTCTCGTTCAACGGGGGGCCGGGTTCTTCCTCGATCTGGATGCACCTCGGCTACACAGGGCCCCGGCAACTCAACATCGACGACGAAGGAAACCCGATCCGCCCCTTCGGCGTTCGGGAGAATCCGCACTCGATCATCGACGTGACCGACATCGTCTACGTGGACCCCGTGAACGTCGGGCTGTCGCGGATGGTAGAGGGGGCGGACCGGTCGCAGTTCTTCGGCGTGAATGCCGACGTGGCCTACCTGGCCTCCTGGATCGAACTCTTCGTGAACCGCCAGAACCGTTGGACCTCGCCCGTGTTCCTGAAGGGGGAGAGCTACGGAACGACCCGTGTGTCCGGTCTGTCCCAGCGACTGCAGAGCGCCCACAAGCTCTTCGTGAACGGCGTCATTCTCGTATCACCCACGAGCCTCGGCATGACGCACACGATGCCCGGCTCGGTACGCAACCTGCCCCACTATGCCGCGACCGCCTGGTACTTCGGGAAGCTTCCACCCGAACTCCAGAGCCGTGACCTGAACGAGGTGCTCGCCGAGGTCGAGGAATTCACGATCCACGAGTACGCACCGGCCCTCGCGTATGGGGGGTTCCTCAACGGCGCGGAGCGGCAGGAGATGGCGCGGCGCATCGGGGAGTACGCCGGCATTTCGCCGACGCTGGTAGACAACCTGAACCTTCAGATCCCGATCAACCACTGGCGCAAGGAGCTTCTCCGCGACGAGCGACTCACGGTGGGTCGACTCGACTCCCGCTACCAGGGGGTGGACGGAGATGCGGGCGGGATCTCGTACGACTATGACCCGGCGATGTCCTCGTGGAACCATTCCTTCACGCCGGCCATGAAGACGTACCTGAAGGACGACCTCCAGTACGACACCCAGGTTGAGTACATCACGATCGGCGGTGATGTGCGGCCCTGGGACGGCTCCGACAACAACACGGGGGAGCAGCTGCGTCGGGCCATGGCCGCGAACCCCTTCCTGAAGACGATGATCCAGGCGGGATATTACGACGGAGCCACCGACTACTTCTCGGCGAAGCTCCTGATGTGGGGGCTGGATCGTTCGGGGCAGCTCTCGGATCGGTTCCGCTTCCCCACCTACCGGAGCGGACACATGATGTACCTGCGGGAGGAGGACCTCCGGACGTCGAATCAGGACATCCGGGAGTTCATCGAGTGGTCGATCCCGGCGGACGGCGTGCCCGCACTCTGGGGTCGGCGGATTCCGGTCGCAGAAGAGGACGACAACGGATGATGACGGGGGGAGGGACGGGGCGAACCGTCCGGGCCTTCGCCCGTGGATCAGGGCGTCCCGTTCCCCCCTCCGTTCGGCTCGGGGGTCTCCACGGACCCCCGTATCGCGCGGGCCAGAAGGTACCCCACGGCCGCGCCAGCGGCTCCCGCCATGAGCCCCGTTCGACGGCGGTCCAGCGACCGCACGTCGACTCGGATCACGGCGGACTCCTCGATCCAGAACCATTCACGGAGCCGAGCGTTCGACCCCAGGGGCGTTCCCGCATCGAGTCGAGGAACAGCGAGCAGAACCGCGTGCGGGTCGCTCCGGCGCTCCAGGACCTCTCCGGTCAGCTGGGTGCGCAGCGCGCCGAGTTCCGGTTCCAGCTCGAGCGTCTTCTCGCTCGTCAGGTGCGCCCGGACATGGGTCTTCGGAGCCACATGGTCGAAAGTCGTCGAGGTGTAGTGGTAGCACCCCCCCACGCCGAGCGCCAATCCGGCCATGAGCGCCACCGGTCGGGCGATGGACCGGGCGATGGACCGGGCGCGGGACGGGGCGATGGACCCGATCCGCTTCCCACGTGCATGCTCCATGGGTGCGACTCCGAACTTGCAGGGGGGCATCGGGCGACCGCTCGCTCGCGCCGCCACTCCGAGCGCGGGGGGGGGCGGTCTGAACCGATGATGATTTCACGGTCGAAGAATGTGCTCCCCCCGGATGTCTTGCCAGAATAGCCTTTTCGAAGCCCTGCCGTCCAGCCCCAAGGAGGTGACCCAGCCCACGAAGCCCGTTGTGGATTCCATGCACCCGGACGGAGCACGGCGTCAGAGCGCCCGTCCCGTGCCTCGGGCGCGGCCAGGGGGTCTTTCCTCCGACCTCGCCCGATCATGTACCCTCTCTGCAGGAGGCGGAGTCATGATCTCCCATGTACGTATCCTCTGGACGCCGAGCCTGATCCTGGCTCTGGCGATACCCGGACCGGCAGGCGCCCTCGCCGACGCGCCGACCGACCCCGGCGGCGAATCCTTCCAGGGCACCATCACCGGCCAGGTGGTCGATCGCTCCAATCGGCGTCCCCTTGCGGGTGCCCAGGTGATGATCCCGGCGCTCGAAATGGGGACCGTCACGAACGCGGAAGGGACCTTTCGGCTCGGCAACGTGCCCGCCGGCACCCACCAGCTCGCCGTACAGTTCATCGGCTACGAACGGGTGACGCAGCAGATCGACGTCGCTTCCGGCGAGACCCTGACCCTGAACCTCCAGATGGTCAGCCGGGCGATCGCCCTCGACGAGGTGGTCGTGACCTCCTCGCCCGCCGGTGAGGCCCGGCGCCGGGCGCTCGGGACGAACGTGGCCTCGGTCAACGTGGAGCAGGCGCTCCGCGATGCCCCGATCACGAGCTTGAATGACATCCTCCAGGCCCGCGAGCCCGGGGTCGTCAACATGTCGTCGAGCGGCAGCACCGGAACGGCCGGGCTGAACATTCTTCGCGGCATCACGAGCCTGACGCAGGACAACCAGCCCCTGATCTACATCGACGGCATCCGCATGGACCGTTCGAACCGGAGCGAGATCGCGACGGGCGGGCAGACCCTCAGCCGCCTCAACGACATCAATCCGCAGGACATCGCGCGCATCGAGGTCATCAAGGGCTCGGCGGCAACGGCCATGTACGGGTCCGAGGCGTCCAGCGGGGTGATCCAGATCTTCACCAAGCAGGGGACCCCGGGCGAGGTCGTCTACGAAGCGGGGGTACGCCTCGGCGCGAACCAGATCCCGAAGAACCTCCCCCTCCAGCACCCGGACCCACAGTACCCGTCGGCGAATGATTTCCTGTCGACCGGGCTCTACCAGGAGTTCAACGCCTCGGTGCGCGGTGCCACGGAGCACCTCAGCTACTTCGTGTCCGGAAGCCACATGGACAACGAAGGCTCCTTCATCAACAACTTCCAGACACGTTCCACGGGACGCGGGAACATGGTGTTCCGACCGACCGAGACCTTCGACGGCATGCTCTCCTCGAGCTTCAGTCGCCAGCGGACCCGACTCTCGACGAACGACAACGTGACGACCGGAATCCTCACCAACGTGTACCTGGGGAACCCGCTCACCCGGGGGACCGCATACGATCCCTACGGAAGCGCCTTCCAGACCGTATGGCGCGAGATCGAGCGGGAGCGCTACGACTTCAATACGCGCTATACGGCGGGACTGACCCTGAACCACCGGCCTGGCGGCGGCTTCTCGCACCGGCTGGCGCTGGGGCTCGACTACATCTCCGCAGGCGGCTCGCAGCTCACCCCCTGGTACGAGGATCCGGGCCGGGCGCCCTTCCAGGGCGGGAAGAGCGAGAACCGTCGCATCACGCTCAACACGAACATCGACTACGGCGCCTCGTTCACGCGGCCGCTGAGCGACCGATACGAGGCCCGAATTTCGGCCGGCGGTCAATTCTACACGCAGGACATGAACAACACCTCGGCCGCAGGGACCAACTTCATCGCGCCGCCCCTCAAGTCGATCGGCGGCACCGAGACCCGCGGCGCCGGGGAGAACGAACTCCGCTACACGACCGGGGGGCTTTTCAGCGAGCTCCAGCTCGGATACCAGGACCGCCTCTTCTTCACGGTGGGCTTCCGGGCCGACGGCTCGAGCGCGTTCGGTGAGGACTTCGGATTCTCGACCTTCCCGAAGGCGAGCGTCTCCTACGTGATTTCCGACGAGTCGTGGTTCGACTATCGACACATCTCGACCCTGCGGCTGCGCTCGGGATGGGGGACCGCGGGAACGCAGCCGGGCGCCTTCGACAAGCTCCGCCTGTGGGGCACAACGCAGGGAATGGACGGCATGATGGGCTTCCGCCCGACCCGCCAGGGGAACCCGGACCTCGGACCCGAGGTGAGCACCGAGATCGAGGGCGGGTTCGACGCCGGCCTCTTCGAGGACCGGGTCTCCGTCGAGTTCACCGCGTACAGCCAGCGCACCGACGACATCCTGGTGAGCTTCCAGTTTCCGGTCTCGACGGGGATCCTGGCGAACCAGCTCCGAAACGCGGGCACGGTTCGGAACCGGGGGTTCGAGGTCGGCACCACGGTCAGCCTCGTGGAGACCCCGACCCTGGCGTGGCGGATGAACGCCGGGTACGCGTACAACAGCAACGAAGTGCTCAACATGGCGGGCACCCCGCGCCAGATCGTCGACCGGTTCGGGACCCAGATCGTCGAGGGGTACCCCATCGCAGGGAAGTGGGAGCAGGTGATCGTGGGCCACGACGAGCAGGGCATGCCCATCGCTTCGGACACCGCCGTGTACCTGGGGCCGAGCATTCCGCCTCACACGGGGAACTTGGGGAGTGACCTCTCCCTCCGCTCCCTCACGATCCGGGCAACCGGGCAGTTCGCGATGGGCCACGTGGTCAACAACCACCTGCGGCCGTACATGGCGATCAACCGGGTCGGCGTCGACTACTACAACGTCCTCGAAGCGGCCGGGGGCGACCCGGACCACCCGGACGTCACACGGTTCATGGCCGAGCAGGGCATCTACGGAGAGAACATCGAGGACGCCGACTGGCTCAAGCTTCGCGAACTCAGCGCGAGTTACGCGCTCCCGACGAGCCTGTCCCAGCGCATGGGGGCGAGCAGCGTGCGCCTTACTGCCGCCGGCCGGAATCTCCTGACCTTCAGCAGGTACTCGGGGGCCGACCCCGAGGTCTCCGCGACCTTCAGCTCCGGAAACAACCTCTCGATCGGGGCCGACTTCTTCACCGTGCCCCCGTCCCGCCAGTTCGTGTTCGGCATCAACATGACCTTCTGAGGAGAGACCGATGAGGCACATTCAAGACAGTCTCGCACGAGGTCTCCGGCTGGCCGTGGTGGCGCTGCTGATCGGCGCGGCGGCCGCCTGCGATTTCGACATCGAGGACCCCACCGCGATCACTGCGGGGGACCTGGAAAGCGACCAGGCGATGAGCGGCCTCATGGTGGGGGCCGTGCGGAGCTACGACGAATCCTACAACCGGATGGTGATGTTCACCGCGCTCGTGGCCGACGAGCAGATCGCCTCCGGGAGCTGGCCCACCTGGCACGACGTCAGCAAGCGGGGCGTGATCGACCAGTATGCCGGTGAGCTCGACCACAGCAACATCGCGTGGCGCCAGTGGCGGGAACAGCAGCGTGCCCGGGGCGACGCCGAGGAGGCGATCGGGTGGATGGAGGAAATCCTCGAGAGCCCCGGCACCGATGCCCGGAACGCCGTGGTGCATCTGTACGCGGGAATGCTGTACGCCGACTTCGGCGAGGTCTTCTGCGAGGTCGCTTTCGACGGCGGACCGCGGCAGACCGTGGCGGAGAGCTTTGCCACCGCGAGGGAGCGGCTCCAACGGGCCATCTCCATCGTTCAGAACACCTCACAAAGCTCGGTCTCGGGCTCGCCCAACACCGCGAGCGTGGACAACATCGCGCACATGGCGCACCTCCTCCTCGCGCGGATCGCGATGGAAGAGGGCGATTACGGAACCGCGATCTCGCATGCCCAGCAGGTTCCCCGGGGCATGAAATGGGTCGGCCACTACCCGCCGGGCCAGGGCAACGCAGCGTGGACGCACTGGATGAGCCGCGGCGAATCGACTGTGCAGGCGCCCTTCCGGAACACGGGGGACCTGAGGGTGCCGGTCGAGGAATCCACGATTCTCGGGCCCGACACCGAAACCATCCTCTGGTTCCAGCGGAAGTACCAGCAGAACGACTTCTGGCCGGTCGGGAAGTGGCAGGAGGCCCGCCTGATCGAGGCCGAGGCCCGCCTCGCGTCGGAGGGTGAAGTGGGCGCTGCGGTGGCCCTCATGAACGAGGGGCGCGCGGAGTGGAATCTCGACCCGATCAGCTCCGACATCTCCGAGGCCGAGGCCTGGGAGCACCTGCGGACCGAAACCATGTACGAACTCTTCCTCGAAGGGCGGCGCATGATCCTGATGCGCCGCTGGAACGAGTTCCCCTCGGGATGGCAGACCTGCCTGCCCATCTCCGGTGAGGAAGAGCGCACGAACCCCAACCTCTGATTTCAGGCCCACGGGGCCGCGGCCGGTCCCCCCTCGCGGAGCGTGCTTGCGGGGGGCCGGCTCGCGGCCCGAGGTGTCTGCGGGAGCGGTGGCCCGGCCGGACAACGAGGAGGGAGGGCCGGCCTGGGCTCTGGCCGGTGGGCTTTCAGTTCACGACGATCGACCGGGTGCCGACTGCCGCCACCACGGCCCCATCCACGAGCTCCGCCGTCACGAGGTACGTACCCGGCACCAGCGACTTGTCCAGCTTGAGGACCACCTGAAAGGTGCCGCCCGCGATGTCGTAGCTCGCGCAGTGCTGCGCCGCCGGCTCCCCGCTGAACACCACTCGTACCCGGCAAGCCGCCGCGAGGGATACTGCGTCCTGCTCCGTGAGCGGCGTTCCGTCGCCGTGGCCGAAGGCGGCGTGCACCGGGATCGCCGAAGGGGCCTTGAACTGTTTCCGGACCACAACGGGTCCGGAGAACCCGAGGAAGCTGAACCCTGGCGCCACCAGCCCGCGGCCCGTGCCACGCATCGCAAAGGCAAATGGCTGTCCGTTCACCGATCCGCCAGTGCTCCCGGTGACGAGCCCGGGCTCCGAGGGGGCAAAGGTATACGTGATCGTGCAGGATCCACCCACCGGCATCGTGCTGCCCTGGCAGTTCTGGGAGCCGCCGAACGGACCGGCCGCACCCCCCGCCATGGAGATCACGACGGACTCCCTGCCCACGTTGGTTACCGAGACGGCACGCTGCGAGGTGGCGCCGACGTCCACCGGACCGTGGTCCCACCGGTAGGGCGTGATGCGGAAGCGGGGCGCCAGCCCCTCGCCGCGCATCGAGAAGCTGAACGACTGTCCATTCACGGAGCCCCCGGTGCTTCCCGTGACCACGCCGGACGCCGACGGCGCGAACGTGTAGGTGATCTCGCAGGAGACGCCCGGCGCGAGCGTGTTCGCCTGGCAGTTCTGGGAACCACCGAACTCTCCCGCCGCTCCGCCCGCCAGGGAGATGATGGCCGGGTCGCTTCCGACGTTCGTGACCGTCACCACCTGAGGGAGGGAGGCCCCCACCTGCAGTGCACCGAAGTCGAGCGACGTCGGAGAGACCCGGAACCGCGCCGGCATCCCGAACCCGCGGAAGGCAAGGCTGAACGGCTCGCCGTTGATGGTGCCGGAGGTGCTGCCCGTGACCTCGCCCGCTGCGGTGGGCGCGAAGGTGTAGGTGATCTGGCAGGAGGCCCCTGGCGCAAGGGTGTTGCCCTGGCAGTTCTGTGAGCCGCCGAAATCACCGGCCGCTCCGCCGGCCATCGAGACGACCACCGCCGACGATCCCGCGTTCACCACGTCGATGCTCTGCTGCGACGAATGCCCCACCTGCACGTTGCCGAAGTCCAGCGCCCGCCGGGCGACGCGGAACTGCAAGGTGCGGCTCGTCGCCGAGGCGATTCCCACGCCGCGGAACGAGAAGGCGAACGGCTGACCGTTCACGGTGCCGCTGGTGGTGGAGGTCACCTCGCCGATGGCACCCGGCGAGAAGGTGTAGATGATCTGGCAGGAGGCGCCCGGCGCGAGCGTGTTGCCCTGGCAATTCTGCGAACCCCCGAAGGCGCCCGCGGCGCCGCCGGCCATGGCGACGGTCACGGCCACCGTGCTGGTGTTGGTTACCACAACGTTCTGCTGCAGACTGGAGCCCACTTCTACCTCGCCGAAGTCGAAGGAGGTGGCAGTGATCCGGAAGCTCGGGGCGACGCCGACGCCGCGCATCGTCAGCGCGAACGGCTGCCCGTTCACCGATCCGCCCGTGCTTCCCTCGACCAGCCCCGCCTCGCTCGGCGCGAAGGTGTAGGTCACCTGGCAGGAGGCACCCGGCGCGAGCGTGTTGCCCTGGCAGTTCTGCGAGCCGCCGAACTCTCCGGCCGCGCCCCCGGCCATCGACACGACCACGGCCTCGAGGCTGATGTTCGTGACGGAAACCGGCAACTGCACCGCGGAGCCCACCGGCACGTACCCGAAGTCGAGCGAGGTGCCAGTGATCCGGAAGCGTGGCGCCACCCCGTGCCCTCTCAGTTCGATCTCGAAGGGCTCGCCGTTCCATGTGCCGGAAGTGGTCACGATCGCGACCCCGGCTTCCCCGGGGGTGAAGGCGTAGAACATCGAGCATGATGCACCTGGCGCGAGGGTGAGCCCCTGGCAGTCCTGCGAACCCCCGAAGACGCCCGCACCCCCCCCCGCTCCCGACATGACCACCGGCTCCGCCCCGACGTTGGTCACCGAGACCGCCTGCGTGGGCGAGGTCGTGCCTACCTGCACGTCCGAGAAATCGAGCCCCGTGGGAGAGACGAGGATCGCCCCCCCGCTCCAGGCGGAGGAGACGAGCACGGCCGGAGCAGCCCGAAGCGGGTCGTCACGTTCGGCGTAGGGCTCGGTCGGCGATTCGTCGGAGCAGCCGGAAAGAAGGAGGAGCACGGCCGCTGAAGCGGCCAGGGCGCCACGGCGAAGGAAGGGGAGCACGGAGGACCTCCTGAATCGTGAGGATGGGCTGTGGAACCGCAGATACTCGTGTGATGGGCGTCAACTCCGTCCCGTCCGGGTTCAACGTGCAGCGTGCCCACTCCCACCGGGGCTGGCGCTCCACCTTTCCCTACCTGCAAATACGCGGTTGCCGACCGGAACCGGACATGTCGCGTACTGTCGCGCGGCCTGCCCGATCTGCGACACGGCTGGCCGTCCGCGGTGTGCGGGGTCTGAAGCACGCCGGGAGGGCCCCGGAGATGCCCATGCGAACCAGGACACCGAGGGGTGAGGAGCCAGGGAACTGAACAGCCATTCCGGGATCGCCCTCGTCACCGGCCCGGACGAGCACGTCGCGGAACTGCGATGACAAAGCACCCGGCTCTCTGCAGCCCGTCCGCGTCCCGGTCCGGGTACCGTCGGGGATCCCCGAGGCACGCCC
>REBP01000056.1 GCA_007692665.1 Gemmatimonadales bacterium
CGAGACTGCGGCCGAAGCCCTCCCAGTCACCGGCCCGGAGCCGCGATTCCGCCTCGTCGAGAAGGCGGAGCGCCTCGGGAGAACCGGGCACGGCGGGAGCACCGGGCACGACGGGCACCGCCGGGGTCGGGACCACCGGGGCGACCAGGGGTGCGTCCGGGTCCAGCGGGTCCGGCGCTTCCGGATCCACCGCATCTCCCGGATCTCCCGCCGTGCCGCGAATCACGCGCACCGCCCCGGCCAGCGTGGGTTCCATGGCCACGCGGCGCCCGTCGCTCACGATGTAACGGCGGATTTCCGGGATGGGGTTCGCCGCGGCGGCGAGGAAGACGGGGGACATGTACAGGAGGGTGCTTCCCACCGGAACCAGGTGCAGGTGTCCGGTGGACACGTCGCTTCCCCCCCGGCGCCAGAGGGAGAACTGCTCCGAGATGGCAGCGTCCTGTTCCACCAGCGCCGCGACCTGCGGCGGCCCGGCGACCTGGTCTTCCTGGGGGACATCCCACAGGGTCAGCTCCCCGCCTTCCACGGTCCAGGTTCCGGCCAGGAAGGCCGCCAGGTTGCGGCGGCGATCGGGGATGAAGACGGTGGAGAGGGCCCAGCTCTCCTCCGTGTCGCCCGGAAGGGTGAGGAGCCCGTATTCCGGACGGTACTGCACGGCTCCGGCAGCATCCGGGATCTCCACCGGGATCCCCCAGGCCTCCTGCTGCGCGTGAAAGACGGGTGGGGCCTCCTGGTGGTAGCGGAGGAGCACGCGGACCTGCAGCTCCATGAGCCACCGCGAATAGCGCAGGTGATCCCGAAGACTTTCCGGCATCTCGTCCAGCGGCCGGATGAGGCCCGGGAAGGCGCGGGACCACCCCTCGAGAACCGGGTCGGCCGGATCCGAGGCGTAGAGCCGGGTTTCGCCCGTCACCGCGTCCACCGTGGCCTTCACCGAGTTCCGCACGTAATTGGCATCGGCGCGGAAGGCCACGGGGTGGGCCACGGCCAGGGGGTAGCGCCGGCTCACCGTGAAGCCCTCCATGATCCAGACGATGCGCCCCTCCCGGATCACCGAATACGGGGCCTCCGGGAGATGGAGGAAGGGGGCCAGGGCCCGGATCCGGCTTGTCACGTCCCGCCGATGCTGGAGCCGGGAGTCGGGACCGACCTCGTCGGAGATCAGGATGTTCAGGTCCTGGAAGTGCCACGCAAGGGCCGCTCGGCGAAGCAGGGAGCCCGCGCGGATGCCCCGCGGGAAGTCCACCCCCGGAACCCCGGGGGATCCGTCGGGGGCCAGGAAGGCTTCGGGGCCGGGGGTCACGATGGAGTAGAGCTGGCCCGAGGCCCCGACGTGGACCTGGGGGCGCTCCAGGCGGAGTTCCGGCGGGACCTCGGAACTGGCCCGGAATTCAGGCGGCAGGGCTCCGAGCCAGGTCGGCATCCGGCCCTGGGGGTCCTGTCGGTGGAGGGGGCCGGCCACGGCACCCTGCCCTGTCACGAAACGCTCGCGAAGGTGCAGGTTCTGCCAGGTCCGGTCCGGGATGGAGTCGGGCTCGATCTCCCGGACTCCCAGCGCCACCGGGGTGAATTCCCCGGGCTGGTTCGGGGTGGGGTAGTGCGTGAAGGTGACCCCCGCGAAGCGGTAGTACTGGAAGCGGGCCTCCACCTCCTGGAAGGTCTCCTGCAGTGTCTTCGGCGTCCACACCGGAAGGCGAGCGAGGCGCTCCTCCGCCAGCGACCAGTCGTCGGACCCGGGGGGCTGGTAGGGAAGCCGGACCCGGGTCATGTCCCCCAGCCAGAACCCTTCACGGGTGGCGGCTACCGCCCGCTCGATGTGAGGGGTTTCCTGTACCAGTTCGTTGGGCTGGACCTGGAACCGCTGGACGAAGCCCGGCCAGAGCTGGAGGAGGAGCACCGACAGGATGGCCAGGGCACCGATCCCTGCGAGCCCGGGCAGGAGCCGTCCCCGGAGGGCGCCCCACGCGGCCGCGGAGGCGGTGACGAAGGCCAGGAAGGCCGTGAGGCGGTACGCGGGGATGCGTGCGCGGAGGTCCGTGGCGCCCACGATCCCCTGCACGCCCGACGTTCCGTCGGCGAGGAGGAGATGGGGGGAGAGCAGGAGCCGCAGGCTCACCAGGAGGAGGAAGGCCGCGAGGAGTCCCGCCAGGTGCCGCGCGGCGCCGGGGTCGGCATCCACCCTGCCCTGCCCGAAGCGAAGCCTCCCGGAACCGGCGTACCCTGCCGAGACGATCACCGCGGTGAACACGACCAGGACCATGGCCCAGGTCAGCGCCCCGGTCAGGAAGGGAAGCCGGAAGAAGTAGAATCCCAGGTCCGATCCCAGGACCGGGTCCGGCGTTCCGGTCTCCGGTCCCCGCAGGGCAAGCAGGATCTGCAGCCCGGTTCCCGATGGAATGGCGGCTGCGAACCAGAAGCCGGCCAGAACTGCTGCCCCGATGACCCCCCAGCGCAGGTACACGGCCGGGAGGCGTTCCTGGAAGACGAGATCGCCTACACGGCGGCGGATCTGGAGGTTGGAAAAGGTCCGCGCAACGGGACGCAGGTTGGCGCCGACCACGAGGGCGGTGAGAAGCGCCGTCACCGCACGGGCGCCCCACTCCCACAGGGTCCGGGTCCAGAAGACGCCGGTGGCGTCCACGGACTGGTACCAGAGGTGATTGACGTAGAGCGCGACCCCCGAGCGCAGAAACAGGAGGGCGACCAGAACCGCGAGGAAGCCCGCGATGAGGCTGCGCCCCCGGGGGAACCCGACCCGACGGAGTTCAGACATTCACACCCTGGTCCCGGAGCCAGCCTTCCACTTCGTTCCGGATCTCGGCGAGCCGCTCCTCGGTGCGGGCTTCGAAGCGGGCGACGATGATCGGCTGGGTGTTGGAGGAGCGGAGAAGTCCCCATCCGTCGCCGTAGAGGATCCGGGCCCCGTCCACCGTGATGACATCGTGGGTCCTGGAGAAGTGGGCCACCGCCCGCTCCACGATCTCCACCTTCCGGTCCTCGCTCACGTCGATGCGAATCTCGGGGGTCGAGATGTACTGCGGAAACGCGTCGACCCGTTCCGAAAGGGGGGGGCCGCCGTCGTTCAGCAGTTCCAGGAGACGGAGCGCATCGTACAGGGCGTCGTCGATGCCCAGGTACTCGTCGGCAAAGCAGATGTGACCGGAGAGTTCCCCGCCCAGCGGTGCCCCGGTCTCCCGCATCTTCTCCTTGATGAGGGAGTGACCGGTCATCCACATGAGCGCCTTCCCTCCGGCGGCCTCGTAGACTTCCGGAAGGACCTGGGAGCACTTGACGTCGAAGATGAGGAGCTGGCCCGGCCCGCGGCGGCGGAGCACGTCCAGCCCGTACAGGAGGAGGAGGATGTCGCCGCGGATGATCCGCCCCCGGTCGTCCACGGCGCCGATGCGGTCCGCGTCCCCGTCGAAGCCGATGCCCACGTCCGCCCCGTGCTCCAGGACCAGGCGCTGGACGTCCACCATGTTCGCGTCCACCGTCGGATCCGGATGGTGGTTGGGAAAGGTGCCGTCGGATTCGCAGAAGATGGGGATGACCCTGGCCCCGGCCCGGGCCAGCAGCCGCTCTGCCACCACGGACCCGGTCCCGTTTCCGCAGTCCACCACCGCCGTGACCTTCTGCTGCAGGTCGAAGCGCCCCCCGACATCCTCCACGTAATGATCGAGGACCGGATTATCGATGCGCTCCCCCGCAGGCGCGCCGGACGCGAGGGCGTCGGACGCGATGCGGTCCCGGAGCTTCGTCACGCCCTCTCCGTACACGGAGCGACCGCTCCGGGTCATCTTGATGCCGTTCCACTCCGCCGGGTTGTGGGAGCCGGTGACCTGGAGGGCCCCGGCTGCGCCCAGCGTCTTCTCGGCCCACCAGGTGACCGGGGTGGGCACGGTGCCCAGGTCGAGAACGTCGACTCCTCCCTCGGTGAGGCCTGCGATGAGGGCGTCGGCGAGTTCCGGCGAGGACGGGCGATTGTCGGCACCCACCACGATCCGTGGGCGCGGATCCGATTCGTTTCCGGGCACGGCGTGATGGAATTCCGCCGCGTAGGCGCGACCGATGAGGTGGGCGAGGTCGGAGGTGAGGTCCTCCCCCACGATTCCTCGAATGTCGTACTGCCGGAAGATATGGTCGGGAAGTTTCATGTCGTCACCGGGTCCGGATCGAGTTCGGGATTGGCTGGCCGGGCGTCGGTCCGCCTGTCGCGGCTCCTGCTCGCACGGATTCAGGTCGTGCCTCTATCTCTTCCCTCAGGGGAGGACTCCCGCCAGGAAGAAGCCGTGGGTGGCAGCACGGGCCAGGTCGATGATTCCGCCCGGGAAGATCCCCAGGAAGATCAGGATCGCCGCCGAGGCGACGAGTCCCATGCGCATGGGAAGCGGGACCCAGACCTCCTCGTGGGTGAGATCCGGAGCGGCCGGTCGCATCCACATGTACCACGCCACGCGCAGGTAATAGTAGTAGGACACCACGGTGGCCAGGGCGAGTACCACGGCGAGGGTCCAGAGTTCACTCTCCGCCGCGCCCTGGAGCAGGTAGATCTTTGCCATGAACCCCCCGGTACCGGGGAAGCCGGCCAGGGAGAGGAGGAAGATCGTGAAGACCACCCCCAGCATGGGCTGTGCCCAGCCGAAGCCCGCGTAGTCCCCGATCTGCAGGCGTTCCTCGGCGTGGCCCGACGCCACCATGACCACGGCCAGCGCGCCGATATTCATGATGGAGTAGACGAGCAGGTAGAAGAGGAGGCCCGCCGTTGCCATCTCGTTTGCGGCCGTCAGGGCCACGAGAAGGTATCCGCCATGTGCAATGGAGGAGTAGGCCAGCATCCGCTTCACGTTGGACTGGGAGAGGGCCACCACGTTGGGAATGATCATGGTGAGGGCGGCGAGCCACCAGAAGACCGTGGACCAGCTGTCGTAGAGCGCCGGGAAGGCCTCCATGAAAAGCCGGGCGAAGGCCACGAAGGACGCCGCCTTCACCGTGGCCGCCATGAAGGCGGTAGACGGCGTCGGCGCCCCTTCGTAGACATCCGGCGTCCACATGTGGAACGGGACCGCCGCCACCTTGAAGGCGAAGCCGATGGCGAGAAGCCCCATCCCCGCCATGATCAGCCCGGGGACGGCGGCACCGCCGGCCACGGCCTCCCCGATCTCCAGGAGGTTGGTGGTCCCCGTCGCGCCCCAGGTCAGGGCAATGCCGTAGAGAAGGAAAGCCGACGAGAAGGCGCCCAGCAGGAAGTACTTGAGGCCTGCCTCCGACGACCTCCGGTCCCGGCGGTTGAACGCGGTCAGCACGTAGGCCGCGATGGACATGGTCTCCACCCCCAGGAAGAGGAGGAGGAGATCCCTGGCCGACGCCATGAACATCATCCCCACCGTGCACAGGAGGATGAGGGTGTAGAACTCCCCGGCCTGGAGGCGCTGGCGCGTCACGTACGGGAAGGAGAGGAGGATCGTGAGGCCGGCGCCTCCCAGGAAGATCCAGTTGGCGAAGAGCCGGAAGGGGTCCACCGCCACCATGGGCGAGGCCGAGGCAACCGGGATTCCGGTCAGCCATCCGTTGGCCATGGCCGCGGCCGCCAGCGCGATGAGCGAGATCCACCCGAGGGGTGACGCGTCCCCGGCGGCAGGGTCGTCGTCGGCTTCCCGGAAAACGCCCACCAGGAGGACCACCATGGCCCCGATGGAGAGCACGATCTCGGGGAGGAGGGCCCAGATGTAGTCGACGCGCGAAGTGAATTCGAGTTCCATGCCGCTTCAGTCCTGATCCCCGAAGGTGACCGAGTAGATCCGGGTGGGTGTTCCCGCCCGTACGAGGGGGGCCTGGTCCGAGCCGAAGGCGGACGTGCTTCTTCCGAGTTCGGCCTCGTCGGTACGGACGGGTTCCGGCAGGCGCTCCGGGACCGGTGGCGGTGCCAGTTCGAGCGGGGCCAGGAGCACCTGATCCCCTGCCGCCTCCGCGGCTCCAGGAACCGAGGCCAGCTCTCCGCGCTGCCGGTGGGCCTCCGCCGCACTTCGGAGCGCGCCGGTCTGACCCTCCTCGACCCACTCCACGATGGCGTTCACGCCGGGGCCCATCCGGTCCAGGACCGGCGCCGGGTAGACGCCGAGGGCGATCATCAGGAAGAGGAGGGGCGCAAGCACCGTGATCTCGCGGGCCGAGAGGTCCGGCATCGTGCGGTTTTCCTTCCCCTCGAGCTTGTTGAAGAGCATGCGCTGCACCATGGGGAGCATGTAGAAGGCCGCGAAGATCACGCCCGTCGCCCCCAGGAAGGCAATGACGGGGTAGCGCTCGTAGGTGCCCAGGAGCGCCAGGAACTCGCCCACGAACCCGCTCGTGCCGGGCACCCCGATGGACGCCATGGCGGTGAGCACGAGGGCCGTGGCCAGGAGGGGCGCCACCCGGGCCAGCCCCCCGAACGCCGCGATCTCGCGGGTGTGCCGCCGCTCGTAGAGCATGCCCAGGATGAGGAAGAGGGCGCCCGTCGAGATCCCGTGCGAGATCATGACCATGAGGCCGCCCTGCAGGCCGTTCACCGTGAGAGCGAAGATCCCGAGGATCACGAACCCCATGTGCGCCACCGAGGTGTACGCCACGAGCTTCTTCGCGTCGGGCTGCACCGCCGCCACCAGGGCCGCGTAGATGATGCCGATGACCCCCAGCGAGAGCATGACCATCACCACCGTCGGGTGGGCCGAGGCCTCGGGGAAGAAGGGGAGGACGAACCGGAGGAACCCGTACGTCCCCATCTTGAGGAGCACGGCGGCCAGCACGACGGAGCCCGGCGTTGGCGCCTCCACGTGGGCATCGGGGAGCCAGGTGTGGAGCGGGAAGACCGGCACCTTGATGGCGAAGGCCAGCGCAAAGGCCCCGAAGAGCCAGAGTTGCTCCGTCAGCGACAGCGGCGTTCCCAGCAGGTCCAGCACGTGGAACGACATGAAGCCGTTCACGATGCTCGCCTGCCAGTACAGGTAGAGGATCCCCACCAGCATCAGGAGGGAGCCCAGCGCCGTGTACAGGAAGAACTTGACCGCCGCGTAGATCCGCCGCTCCCCTCCCCAGATGCCCACGATGAAGTACATGGGGACCAGGGTGAGCTCGAAGAACACGTAGAACAGGAACAGGTCCATGGAGGCGAAGACCCCCACGATCCCGGTCTGGAGCAGAAGCATCAGCGCATAGAAGCCCCGCTGCCGCTCCCTGATGTACTTGAACGACCCGAGGATCGCCACCGGCATGGTGAAGGCGGTGAGCAGGATCATGAAGAGGCTGATCCCGTCGATTCCGAGGGCGTAGTTCACCCCCCACATCTCCACCCAGGGGGTGGAACTCGTGAGCTGGAAGAGCGGCCCGGCCGCATCGAAGCTGAACAGGAGCCCCAGGCTCAGCACGAAGAGCCCCAGCGTCCAGCCGAAGGCCACCTCCCGCGCCTTCTCCTCGCCTGCCATGAGCACCACGGGGATGCCGGCCAGGGGGAGCCAGATCAGCGCGTGGAGGATCCAGCTGTCGAACACGAGTCCGTCGAAGATTCCCGTCATGTCGCCGGCCTCAGAAGATCAGGACGCCGAGGAGCGCGAGCGCACCCAGGGCGAGAATGAAGGCGTAGGTATTGAGCTGCCCGGTCTGGAAGAGCGAACCGAACCAGCCCGTCCCCTTCGAGACCGCGCCCACCGCGTTCACGGTGCCGTCGATGAGCACCCGGTCCACCACCCGCCAGGAGAACCGGGAGATGCCCACCACCGGCCGCACGATGATCCGGTCGTAGAGCTCGTCCACGTACCACTTGTTGTAGAGGATCTTCCCGAATCCCGAGCGGGGCGCCCCCTGCTCTACCGCCGTGGGAACGTCCTTCGAACGGAAGTACCAGGTCGCCGCCAGGACCACGGCCATCGCCAGCCCGGTGGCGATGAAGCCCCAGGTCACGTGCCCGCCGCCGACAGGCGACTGGTAGGCGTAGGCACCCAGCTGCTCGAGGCGGATGGCGTCGGCCGCTGCGGTGACCGGCGCCATCCACTCGTCGAGCCACGAGGACATGGGGAGCATGCCGAAGCCCCCGAAGAACGAGTCCCGCACCGACTGCGGCACGTTGATCCAGCCGCCGAAGATCGAGAGCAGCGCCAGGATCCCCAGCGGGATCGTCATGGTGAGGGGGGCTTCGTGCAGGTGCTTTCCCTCCGCCTCGCCGGTCCGGTTGGGGCCGTGGAAGGTCAGGATCATCATGCGGGCCATGTAGAACGCGGTGAGGGCCGCGGTGACCACGGCCATTCCCCAGAGCACGGCGTAGAGCGGGCCGAACGGTGCCGACGTCCCGACGTACCAGATGATCTCATCCTTCGAGAAGAAGCCGGCAAAGGGCCAGATCCCGGCAATGGCCAGCGTCGCGATCCACATGAAGACCCAGGTCCACTTCATGTGCCGCCGGAGCCCGCCCATGTTCCGCATGTCCTGCGCGTCCCAGTCCTTGTGGGTGGCGTGGAGCGCGTGGTGCATGGAGTGGATGACGGCGCCGGCCCCCAGGAAGAGGAGGGCCTTGAAGAAGGCGTGGGTCATGAGGTGGAAGACCCCTGCCGCGTACGCCCCCACCCCGACGGCCATGAACATGAAGCCGAGCTGCGAGATGGTGGAGTATGCGAGGACCTTCTTGATGTCGTACTGCTTCAGCGCGATGGTCGCCGCGAACAGCGCGGTGAGCGCACCGATGGTGGCAACCGCGGCTGCGCTCACGGGGGCAAGGGCAAAGAGCACCGAGGCCCGGGCCACCAGGTAGACACCTGCCGTGACCATGGTGGCGGCGTGGATCAGCGCCGAGACCGGCGTGGGGCCGGCCATGGCGTCGGGGAGCCAGACGAAGAGGGGGATCTGGGCACTCTTCCCCGTGGCGCCCAGGAGCAGGAAGAGGGTGATGGCGGTGACCACCCCCCCTCCGTACACAAGCGTCGTGGGGGCGGCGGCGAAGATTTCCTGGTAGTTCAGCGTGCCGAAGGTGGCAAAGAGGATGAACATGGCCATGAGGAGGCCGAAGTCACCCACCCGGTTCACGATGAAGGCCTTCTTGCCGGCGTCCGCCTTCTCCCGGTCCTGGAACCAGAAGCCGATGAGGAGATACGAGCAGAGCCCCACGCCCTCCCAGCCCACGAACATGACGGGGAAGTTCGCCCCCGTGACCAGCACCAGCATGAAGAAGACGAAGAGGTTCAGGTACGCGAAGTAGCGCGGGTACCCGGGGTCCTCCTTCATGTAGCCGACGCTGAACACGTGGATCAGGAACCCGACCCCCGTGATCACCATCATCATGATCATGGAGAGCTGGTCCAGCTGGATGGCCGCATCCACGGCCAGCGTGCCCGTGGGCATCCAGCTCCAGTAGGTGATGACCGTCGGGTCCTGGAGTCCCGAGCCCAGCATCCTCAGGAAGTTGAGGGTCGTGAGGATGAAGGCCCCGAGCATGACGCCCGGTCCGACCCAGGTGGGGAGCGTGTGCGTGGCCCGGCGGGGTGCGTCCTCCTTGTGCTGAAGGTCGACGCGCTCCTCCTCGCTGTCGGGCTCGGCGAGGGCCGCGCTCCGGAGCACGTTCCCCTCTCTGGACCCGGCAATGAGCGCCAGGATTCCGTTCACCAGGAACCCCAGGAGCGGGAGAAGGAGGATGAGTCCGGGGAGGAGGGGGTTGAAACCGCTCCCGGTCTGGGCGACGGCCTCGAGGGCCTCTGGTGCGATGCGTGACGGCTCCGTCATGCCCCTACCACTTGAGGAGGTTGAAGTTGTCCACGTTCACCGTCTCGTAGTGCCGGAAGACCGCAATGATGATGGCGAGCCCCACGGCGGCCTCGGCGGCGGCCACGGTCATGACGAAGAACACGTAGAGCTGCCCCTCGATGCCCAGGTAGCGCGAGAAGGCCACGAAGGAGAGGTTCACCGCGTTCAGCATGAGCTCGATGCTGAGGAACATGATGATGGCGTTCCTGCGCACGAGCACCCCCACCGTCCCGATGACGAAGAGGAGCGCACTGAGGACCAGCGCTTCGACCAGCATGGCTCAGACCCTCTGCTTGGCGATGGCGATGGCACCCACGAGCGCCATCAGGAGGAGAATGCCGGTGAGTTCGAACGCGACGACGTAGTCGGTGAAGAGCGGGTGCGCGATGGCTCCCACGGCCCCCTGCTCGGCGAGGAGCGCATCCATGCCCTCGGGCCCCGGAAAGAAGGCATAGAGCGGGTGGTCGCCGCTTCCGCGGAACTGGCGGGCCAGGAATCCGGCCATGACGCCGGCCACGACGAACGCGGCCACCATCCCTGCGCCAAAGGTGAAGTCCTTCCTGAAGTCATGGCCCAGGTTCAGGAGCATGATGACGAAGAGGAAGAGCACCATGATGGCGCCGGCGTAGACCATGACCTGGATCGCGGCCAGGAAGTGGGCCTCGAGGAGCACGAAGATCCCGGCCACCGAAAAGAGGGTGGCCAGCATGAAGAGCAGGCTTCCCACCGGACTCCTGGCCAGGACCACGCCCAGTCCGCCGCCCAGGGCCACCGCGGCGAACACGTAGAAGAGAACGTCAACCATGGAGCGCCGGCCTCACTCGGAACGGGGGTCGGAAGGGTCCCACAGGAGCGTCGACGGGTGGTCCTGCTGCATCAGCCGGTCCAGGTCGTAGACGAAGCGCTCCCGGGTGTACTCGGCGTTCTCGAAGTGCTGGCCCACGTGGATCGCCTCCACGGGGCAGACCTCCTGGCACATCCCGCAGAAGATGCAGCGGAACTCGTCGATCTCGTAGACGATGGGATACCGGTTCCCCATGTCGTCCTCGCCCCCCACCAGCCGGATGCAGTTCGCCGGGCACACGGTGGGGCAGAGGCCGCAGGCCACGCACTTGGGGCGGCCGTCGGCATGCACCTCCATGACGTGGGTGCCCCGCCAGCGCGGAGAGAGTTCGAGGGGCTCCTCCGGGTACTGGAGGGTCACCTTGTCGGGGTTGATCATGTGCTTGAAGGTCAGCCCCATGCCCTTGAGGGCGGACCTCAGGTAGGAGGTCTGTCCCGGGGCGGGGCGCCGAAGCACCTTGACGGTTGCAGGCATGGTCAGTGTCCTTGGCGAGTCGCGAAGAGAAGACGCATCAGAGATCGCCCGAAGCCGGGGAGCCGGCGGGCAGGACCCGGCGCACCCCGGCCCCGGAGGGCACCGGGCTCCGCGGGGCCGGCGGCGCAGGCTCGCGGGTGGAGCCGGAGATGATCCGGTCCCGATCCACGGCGAAGACGAAGATGCCGGTGCAGAGAAGGCTCACCAGCGTCAGGACGGCGCCGAAGAGGAAGCCCTCGATCCCCACCTGGTCCAGCACGAGGATCGTCGCGGCGATGATCATGACGTACGCCAGCGCGATGGGGAGCATGACCTTCCACCCCAGGTGCATGACCTGGTCGTACCGGAAGCGCGGAAGCGTCCATCGGACCCACATGAAGACGAGAATGAAGAAGAGCGTCTTCACGATGAAGCTCAGCAGCGTGAGCAGCGTGATCCAGAGCGCCGGCGCCGCGGCAACGGGCGCCCCGTCGGCTCCGAACCCGGAGATCAGCATCCCCTGGTACCAGAACATGTGGTCACCGCTCCAGAACGGGATGCTCCACCCCCCCAGGAAGAGGGTCGCCATCAGCGCCGAGGCGGTGAGGATGTGCGAGAACTCGGCGATCATGAACATGGAGAACTTCATGGCCGAGTACTCGGTGTGGTACCCGGTCACGAGCTCGGATTCGGCCTCGGGAAGGTCGAAGGGGAGCCGGTTCGTCTCGGCGAAGGCCGAGATGACGAAGAAGATGAAGGCCAGGGAGAGGGGGAACAGGTACCACATGCCGAGAAGCTGCTGCTGCCAGACGATCTCGGTGAGGGTCACGTTTCCGGCGAGCATGAACACCGGGATCAGCGACAGCCCCAGCGCCACCTCGTAGCTCACCATCTGCGACGAGGACCGCACCCCGCCCAGGAGGGCGTACTTGTTGTTCGAGGCCCATCCCGCGAGGAAGAGCCCGTAGACTCCCAGCGAGGAGAGGGCCAGCACGTACAGGATGCCGATGGGAATGTCCGCCACCACCATGCCCACCACGCCCCAGGGGGTGGGGAGGGGGGCGGCGAAGGGGATCACCGCGAAGGTCACCACCGCGGGGATGATGGCCAGCATCGGCGCCATGATGAAGAAGGGCCGGTTCGCCGTGGCCGGCATCGTCTCTTCCTTCAGGAAGTTCTTGATGCCGTCGGCAACCGGCTGCAGGAGCCCGAAGGGACCCACCCGGTTCGGCCCCAGGCGGTCCTGGATGAAGCCGGCCACCTTGCGTTCGGTGAGCGTCATGAACGCCACCACCGCGAGGGAGACGGAGAAGACCAGGAAGACCTTGATCGACGACGAGATCGCGAAGGCCATGGGGGAGAGTTCGTGCATTCCGAGGCGTCTCTCTAGGGGCGGGATTCCGGGGATGCGAAGGCCACGACGCTCAGGCGCCGGGGAGCGGGACGGGATCGTTCACGAGGGCGCCGCGCGTACCCAGCTCCTCGTAGCGCAGTCCCTGGAAGACCGCATGGTCATCTGCCAGCCGCTGGAAGGCTTCGGCGGCGCTCTCGGGTACCGTGCCGTCGCCCAGGACCGCTGCCGCGACGAGGTCGAGCACCTGCCAGGCCGGTCGGGCCTCTCCGTGGGTATGGAGCCCGGGCCAGAACCGCTGGACCCGGCCCTCGAAGTTCGTGAAGGTGCCCTCGGTCTCGGCATGGGTCACCGTGGGAAGCAGGCAGGTGACGGCCTGGAGCTGTCGTGGCACCTGCGGCCCCAGGAAGGCGAACACCCGCGCGGCGGCGCCGAAGTCCGGCGCCATGTCGTCCAGGTCGTCGCCCATGACGACGAGAATGCCCTCGAAGCCGACGAGGTCGTCCAGGCCGCCGGTGGCATCGTCGCTTCCGACCCTGGACATCTGGAGCAGTTCGGCTCCCCGGACGTTCGGTGCCAGGTCGCGGCGACGCACGAGCTTCGGGAAGCCGGGGAGCGGGAGTTCCTCGTCGGTGCGGGGGGAGCGGAACACGATCCGGCCGCCGCCGAGGGCATCGACGAAGCGGCGGAGCGCCCCCAGGTCCTCGTTGGAGGCGAACGGCGAGGCCACGGCCCTGACCTCCGCGCCCTCGGCGCGGGCATCGACCAGGAGGTCCGCCAGGTCGCCCAGGACCGATTCCCAGCTTCCTGCCTCGGGGAGCGACTGGGCGAGGGCGATGTCCCCTGCCCCGTTTCCGCCCGCGTGCCGACCCTCTCCCGGCTTCGGGAGGAGGAGGCGGCCGCTCCGGTTCATCCACTCGTAGCGATGCCGGCCGTAGTCGCACATCCAGTGCTGGTTGACGTCGGGGTTGTCCCGCGGCTTCAGGCGCTGCACCAGGTTGTCGCGGACGTGGAGCTCGATGTTGCACCCCTGCGAGCAGTTGGGGCAGATCGACGGGATCCGGTCCAGGTCCCATGCCCGCGCCTTGTGCAGGAAGTCCTTGGAGACCAGTGCCCCCACCGGGCAGATGTCGACGATGTTCCCCGCGTAGGGGGAGCCCTCGACGCCCTCCTCGAAGAAGGTGTCGATGACCGAGCGGTTACCGCGCTCCACGACGGTGAGGCGGGGATCCTGGGCCTGCTCGTTCATGAACCGGACGCAGCGCGTGCACATGACGCACCGGTCGCCGTAGAAGAGAACGTCGCCGCCGAAGTCGTCCCGCCCCAGGACCCGCTTGGGTTCGCGGCTCCGACCCTTCGGGCGCCCTTCCTCGTGCACGTAGTCCTGGAGCTTGCACTCACCCGACTGGTCGCAGATGGGGCAGTCCAGGGGGTGGTTCTTCAGGTAGAACTCCAGCACGCCCCGGCGCTGGGTCTTCGCACTCTCGCTCTGCGTGTGCACGACCTGGCCGGGGGTCACCGTGGTGACGCAGGACGCCTGCAGCTTCGGCGCGCCCTCCACCTCCACCAGGCAGAGGCGGCACTGGGCCGGGGCCGAGAGCCCCGGGTGGTAGCAGTAGTGCGGGATCCGGTTTCCCATGGCCTCGGCGGCCTGGAGGATCGTGGTCCCCTTGGGAACCGTGACCTCCAGCCCGTCGATGGTCAGGGTGACGGTCTCCACCATGGTTGCTTGGTCCGACATGCGTTCCAGGTCCGGTTGAAGGCGGGCCGCTGGGCGGTCCGGTGGGGACGAGCGTGCTCGGGAAGGAGAGGCGAGGAAGGGTGCGTCGGCCGTCAGGCCGCGCCCACCCGTTCGCCCCTCCGGATGAGTGCGAGGTAGTCGTCGCGGAACTTGGCGATGGAGGAGGCCACCGGGGCCGCCGCCGAATCGGAGAGGACGCAGATCGTGGTCCCCGTCATCTGGTCGCCCAGGTCCAGGAGGGTGTCCAGGTCCTCCTCGGTTCCCCGGCCCTCCTCGATGCGCCGGAGAATCCTGGCCATCCACTGGGTCCCTTCGCGGCACGGCGTGCACTGTCCGCAGGACTCGTGGGCGTAGAAGTCCACCATGCGCCGAACCTGCTTCACGAGGTTCGTGGAGTCATCCATGATGATGACCGAGGCGCATCCCAGCATGGATCCGGCCTCCACCACACCCTCGTAGTCCAGCGTGCAGGCCTCGCACTCGGCGGCGTTCATGATGGGGACCGACGAGCCGCCGGGAATCACGGCCTTGAGCGTCCGGCCGGGCCGGAGCCCTCCGCAGACGTCGTGGATCAGCTCCATCAGGGGAAAGCCCAGCGGAAGCTCGTAGTTGCCCGGGCGCACCACGTGGCCGCTCACGCAGAAGAGCTTCGTTCCCGGCGACTTCTCGGTCCCCTGCTCCCGGTACCAGGCGCCGCCGTGGGTCATGATGTGGGGGATGGCGCAGAGCGTCTCGACGTTGTTGATGGTCGTGGGACGCCCGAAGGCCCCCACGGCAGCCGGGAAGGGCGGCTTGACCCGCGGAAGCCCGCGGCGGCCCTCCAGCGAGTTCATCAGCGCCGTTTCCTCGCCGCAGATGTAGGCCCCTGCCCCGCTGTGGACGGTGATGTCGATGGAAATGCCCGATCCCAGGATGTTCTCCCCGATGAAACCGGCGGCGTAGGCTTCCTCGACGGCCCTTGCCAGCACCTGGACGGCCTCGAAGAACTCCCCGCGACAGTAGATGAAGACGTGGTCCGCCTGGATCGCGTGCGCCGCGATGAGGCACCCCTCGATGAGCTGGTGGGGCGACCACCGGAGGAGTTCCCGGTCCTTGAAGGTGCCGGGCTCGGACTCGTCGGCATTGCAGCAGAGGTACTGGAGCCCGGTCTTTTCCTTCGGCATGAAGGACCACTTGAGCCCGGTGGGGAAACCCGCTCCCCCCCGACCCCGCAGCCCCGAGGCCTTCACCTCGTCGATGACCGCCTCCCGGCTCATGGAAAGCGACTTCTCGAGGGCCTTGTAGCCGCCAAGTGCCTTCCACCCCTCCAGGGTGCGGGCCGACGGATCGCCCCACCCCCGGCTGAGGATGCGGACTTCGCGCTCGTGCTCGTATGGAAAGGCCATTATTCCCCCTTCTTCCGGAGCCGCTCGAGAATGGCCGGCACGCTGTCGGGCGTGACGTTCTCGTAGTAGCGGGAGTTGATCTGCACGGCCGTCGGCGTGCCACAGGCAGCCAGGCACTCCACCTCGGTGACGGTGAAGTCCCCGTCGGCGGAGGTGCTGCCAAGCTCGGTCCCCGTGTGCTTCAGGAACGAGGCCAGGACCTCGTCGCCGCCGCACAGGTTGCACGAGATGTTCGTGCACACCTGGATGAGGAACCGGCCCACCGGGCGCTTGTTGTACATGGTGTAGAACGACGTGACACCCCGGACATACGCCTCGGGAAGGTCCAGGAGAACCGCGACCTCCCGCATCGTCTCGGGGGAGATGTGGCCGCGAAGCTCCTGCGCCAGGTTCAGCGCGGGAAGAAGCGCCGCCCGGGACTCCGGGTACCTGGAGAGAATCTTGTCGAAGCGCTCGCGGTACGGGCCCTCGAAGAGCGGGGCCTCCGGGGACTTCTCGACCTTCATGTAGGGATAGGTCGCTGCGCCGGACGCGTGACCGCCGTCTGCGGGGCGCACCCCCACGTAGTCGTCCCCGCGGACCTGCTCCTCGGAGAGATCGAAGGCACCGGTGTTGCCGGCCCAACCGGGATTCCGGAAGGGGACGGGGCCGCTGGAACTGGACGTTTCGCTCACCGGTCGATCTCTCCCAGGACGATGTCGAGGCTGGCATTCACCATGATCACGTCGGCGAGAAGGCCGCCCTCGACGAGCTTCGGGATCACGGAAAGGTTCACGAAGGATGGGGGGCGGATCCGCCACCGGACCGGCTTCGATCCGCCGTCGCTGACCACGTACATGCCGAGTTCCCCCTTGGAGCCTTCCACGGCCATGTAGGACTCGCCGGCCGGCGCCTTGATGCCTTCCATCACCAGCTTGAAGTGATGGATCATGGACTCCATGTCGTTCATCAGGTCGGTCTTGGACGGCAGGCTGACCCGCGGATCGGCGACGTTGATGGGGCCCTCGGGGAGGCGGTCCAGCGCCTGGTGGAGGATGCGCGCGGACTGCCGCATCTCCTCGATCCGGACCATGTACCGGTCGTAGCAGTCCCCGTGCTCCCCGATGGGGATGTCGAAGTCGTAGCTCTCGTAGTCGTAGTAGGGACGGTCCTTCCGGACGTCGTAGGGCACCCCGGAGGCACGCAGGTTGGGCCCGGAGAATCCGTAGTTCAGCGCGTCCTCGGCGGAGATGATCCCCACGTTCTGGGTGCGCCCCAGGTGGATCCCGTTGGTCGAGAGGAGGAACTCGATCTCGTCCAGCGTCTTCACGACCCCGTTGGCAAACTCCCGCACGCCGGTGTCCCATCCCACGGGGATGTCGGCCATCATCCCCCCGATGCGGGTGGCCGACGTCGTGATCCGTGCGCCGGTGTAGGCTTCGTGCAGGGTATAGACCTTCTCCCGCTCCTGGAAGGCGTAGAGGAAGGGGGTGAACGCTCCCACGTCGATGGCCCACGTCCCGAGCCAGAGCAGGTGCGAGAAGATCCGGTCCAGCTCCATGCAGATGACCCGCACGACCCGGCAGCGCTCGGTGACCTCGATGCCCATCATCTTTTCCACGGCCATGGCGTAGGCGCAGTTGTAGATGAGGGGTGCGAGGTAGTCCATCCGGTCGGTGAGGGGGACCACCTGGTTCCAGTCCCGGTACTCGCCGAGCTTCTCGAAGGAGGAGTGCAGGTAGCCGATGTGGGGCACGCACCGGACCACGGTCTCGCCGTCCAGCTCGAGGAGCAGCCGGAGGACCCCGTGGGTGGCGGGGTGCTGGGGCCCGATGTTGATGAGCATGTTCTCGGAGTCCAGCGTCGGCTCCGGGAGATCGGTGGGTGCCATCATGCCGCGGGCGGGCCGGAAATCGGGGCCCATCTCCGGGGTACGGCTGATCTCGAGTTCAAGAGTTCGCTTGGACATGGCTCTTCTGTCGGACGGGGAAGGAAGGAGGGAGCGACCGCGCCCCTGCCCTAGCTCTTCCGCGGTTCCTCGACGGAGGGATCGGTCTGTGTGGACATCGGCGCGCGGCCGCCGGCGAACTCCTGCCAGGGCACGAGCTGCGGCGTTCGCCCCGCCCCCATCTCGGACGGCACGTAGTAGTCCTCCGGATCCTGCGAGAGCGCCCGGCGGGTCTGCTCGGCGCGGCTGAACCGCCCACGGAGCGGGAAGTCCTTTCGGAGCGGATGCCCCTCCTGGTACCCTTCGGGCATCAGGATCCGGCGGGGATCCGGGTGGTTGCGGAACGTCACACCGAACATGTCCCAGACCTCCCGCTCCAGCCAGTTCGCGCTCTGCCAGATGGGGACGATGGACTCGATCTCGAGGCCGTCGAGGGGGAGCTCGGCCTTGAGGCGCAGGTGCCGACGGTACGGGATCGAAAAGAGCTGGTAGACCACCTGGATCGGCCGGCCACCGCCGTAGTCCACTGCGGTGACGTCGGACAGGTAGTTGTAGTTCTGGTCCGGGTCCTCCCGCAGCCACTGGAGGATCTCGAACGAACGGTCCGGGGCGATGAACACGACGTGCTCGTCGCCTGCCACCAGTTCGTGGCCCAGGATCGCGTCGCCGAAGTGCGCGTCAAGGGCCACCACCGACGGATGCGCCGCACGGAGGTTGGCGGGCATGGCGGGGCTCCCCGGCAGGCCCTGTTCAGGCGACTCCGGGTCCGGAGTTCCGGATCGGGATGGATCGCTCATGGAAGACTTCCTTCTGGAAGGATCAGGGGATCCGGTCGCCCGGTCGCTCGGTCGGCATCGTCTGGACCAGGCCCGAGGCCCGATTCTGCCGTGTGGAGTTCCCGAAGGGGAGGGAGAGCGCCGCGACTTCCACGGCGCTGGCCCGCGGCCGTCCGACGTCCGCCGCCGGTTCGGAGCGGTGCTCGTGGTGCCGGGACAGGGTCTCCCCCCGGATCTTTTCCTGGATCATCATGAGACCGTAGATGAGCGCCTCCGGCCGCGGCGGGCAGCCGGGCACGTAGACGTCCACCGGGATGATGGTGTCGATCCCCTGGACCATGGAGTACACGTCGAAAACGCCGCCCGAGGAGGCGCATGCCCCCATGGAAACGGACCACTTGGGCTGGGGCATCTGGTCCCAGATCCTGCGAAGCACGGGGGCCAGCTTGTAGGGGACCCGTCCGGCGCAGATCAGCACGTCCGCCTGCCGGGGAGAGAACGACATGCGCTCCATCCCGAACCTGGCCAGGTCGTTCTTGGAGGCCGCGGAGGCCATCATCTCGATGGCGCAGCACGCGGTCCCGAACGGCATGGGCCACAGGGAGTTCCGGCGCGCCCAGTTGACGACGAAGTCCACCCGCGTCGTCAGGAAGGTCGGACTGCCCTCCCCGAAGATTCCGCGCATGAGTCCGCCGGATTCGGAGCCTTCGCCTGAGGCGGGTGCCGCATCGGCCCCCGCGCCCGTCGATCGGATGACATCACTCATTCCCAGTCCAGCCCTCCCTTCTTCCACTCGTAGACGAAGCCCACCACCAGGACCATCATGAAGATGGAGACGGCGACGAAGCCTCCCCAGCCCAGGGCCCGCATTTCCACGGCCCACGGAATCAGGAAGATGGCCTCGAGATCGAAGATGATGAAGCTGATCGCCACCATGTAGAACTTCACCGAGAACCGGGCCCGGGTGTCTCCCAGCGGGATCATTCCGGACTCGTACGGCATGTCCTTTTCCGGCGTGGCGCGGCGCGGGTTCAGCACCTGCGATGCCACCACCATGCCCACCGCGTTCAGAACGGACACGCCGAAAAGCATGAGTACCGGGAGGTAGGCAGAGGACATGGAAATTCGGGGCGTCAGACGTGAGATTTGCAAGGAATTTAGCGCCCAAATGTACCCGAAAGACGGGCGGAATGTCAACCCGACGGCCCGGCCCTGATCCAGGGGGATGCGGGGTTTGTTCGGGGTTGGAGGCCGCGGCCCGGGCCGGTCCCCGGGAGGGTCCCTCCCGATGGATCCCGAGGGGTTTCCCTGCGTCGCACCCCGGCCTATGTTGCGGCCGCGATCACGCCCCGCCCCGGCCGCCGGCCGTCGCGGGGCGTCCGTCGCCCGCCGACGGGCGCAGCCGCATTCCCGGTACGTCCGGACGGCGTGTGCGACGGCCCCGCCGGTTCTCCCCCCTCTTCCCCACCTGGAAACCCACGCCCACCATGACCATTCAGAGTGACCGATGGATCCGCCGCATGGCCGAAGATCACGGCATGATCGACCCCTTTTCCGCAACGCAGGTCCGGGACGGGGCGATCTCCTACGGCGTCTCGTCCTACGGGTACGACACGCGCGTGGCACCCGAATTCAAGGTCTTCACGAACGTCCACAACGTCGTCGTGGACCCCAAGGAATTCGATGATCGGTCCTTCGTGGACGTGAACGGGCCCACCTGCATCATCCCTCCGAACTCGTTCGCGCTTGCCCGCACGGTGGAATACTTCCGGGTGCCGCGGGACGTCCTGGTCCTGTGTGTGGGAAAGAGCACGTACGCCCGGTGCGGAATCATCGTGAACGTCACCCCCCTCGAGCCCGGGTGGGAGGGCTTCCTGACCCTCGAGATCTCGAACACGACCCCGCTCCCCGCCAAGATCTACGCCGACGAAGGCATCGCGCAGCTGCTGTTCTTCCGCGGGGTGGAGGAGCCGGAGGTGACCTACGCGGACCGGAAGGGGAAGTACCAGAACCAGGTCGGGGTCACGCTCCCCCGCATGTGAGGCCGGAGGGGAGGCGAGCGGAGCCCGTGAAGCCCGGCAGCGAATGTCCCGGGACCGTCCCGACCCCGCCCCTCCCCGACCCCCGTCAGCTCACGATTTCCACCAGGTGGATCTCGAAGACCAGCCAGGCGTTGGGCGGAATGGCGCTGGATGTAGGCCTTGACCCGTACCCCAGGAACGACGGGATGAGGACGGTCCGAACGCCACCCACCTGCATGCCGCGTGCGCCTCGGTCGAACCCCTGGATCATCTCCCCCGAACCGACGGTGAAGGCGAGAGGCGGCCTGCCCGAACCGTCCAGGGAGCTGTCGAAGCGCGTGCCGTCGGTGAGGAACCCCCGGTAGTGCGTCCGAATGTAGTTGCCGACGGCCACGGTGGCTCCGGTTCCCTCCTGGTCGTCGCGAACCCAGATCCCCGAGGGAAGCTCGGTGAAGTCCGCCGGGTCGATTCCCAGCGAGGGCGCCCACTGCACCTCCTCGAACTGGAGGACGGGGAAGGTCGGGCCGTCGGAGCATCCTCCGAGCAGGAGGAGAACGATCACGGCGGGGAACAGGCGTGTCAATGTGAACCGCTTCATATGCTTAATCCGGTTGAGCTGATGTATTTTGTTCGTGCACGATCCGCCCGTTCACCACCGTGAGATCCACGCGGATATGCTGGATCTCCGACGGCTCCGAACTGCGGGGGTCTCGATCCAGGACCACGACGTCGGCGAGGAAACCCGGCTCGAGGCGGCCTTTGCGATCCTCGGTACCCTCGGCCCACGCGTTGTTCACGGTGTAGGCACGGAGCGCGGTTTCCACGTCGATGCGCTCCTCGGGAATCCACCCTCCCGAAGGTTCGCCCTCGGGGGTCTGCCTCGTCACGGCGGCGTAGATCCCCATGAGCGGGTTGGCCGTGTACCAGGAGGCCTGGGTTCCGGGCCAGTCGCTCCCGAACGAAAGCATGACGCCCGCCTCGTCCAGGGTGCGGAACGCATAGGTCCAGCGGATGCGGTCCGGGCCGATCCGCTCTTCCATCCAGCGCATGTCGTCGATGGCGTGAAACGGCTGGACTTCGGCGATGACACCCAGGGAAGCCATCCGTGCCGCGGTCTCCGGACCCCGGAGGTGCTGCGCATGGATGATCCGGAACCTCCGGTCTTCCCGGGGGCCGTTCACCTCCTCCACGCGCTCGTAGAGAGCCAGGAGGGTGTCGATGGCGAAGTCGCCGATGGCGTGGACCTGGGGCCAGTACCCTGCCCGATCGGCCTCGAGGAGGAGCCGCTCCATGTTCCCCGGCGGGTTCATCATGTCCCGCCAGATCCCGAAGCCCCCGGTATGGTCGAACGGCTCGTGAAACATGGCCGTCGACGCTCCCATGATGCCATCGACGAACCCCTTGTAGCCCCCGAGCATGAGGAAGTCGTTCCCGAAGTTGCGAGGCAGGCCCAGGGCCGCCTGGTGTTCGAAGCGGTCCAGGGTCGGGCGGGCATAGATCCGGGTGGTGAGTTCTCCCGCCTCGAGGAGGTCCTGGTACACTCCGAACATTTCGGGAGGCGTGATGTCGTGGATGGTCGTCACGCCGTAGCGCCGGAGATCGGCAAGTCCTTCCCTGGCTTCGGCCAGCATGAGTTCCCGGCTCTTCTCCGGGACGACGTCGAGGATGCGCCGAGCGGCGTCCGGCTCGAGGCGGCCCGTCGGGACACCTTCCTCGCACTCGACCCCGGACCATCCGCAGTCCGCACCCGCGGCTTCGAGGGCCAGCGCGTTGGCCAGGAAGGCGCTCCGGTCCCACCGGTTCAGGAGAACGGGGTGGTCGGGCGTGATCCCGTCGAGGCCCGAGCGGTCCGGAGCGAATGCCTGGCTCCCGGCCGGGTCGTCCTCCGCACCGGCAGCGCCTGCGCTTCCCCGGGCCCAGGCCTCGTAGGCCCCCCAGTTCCCCCCTGTGATCCAGGAACCCGAGGGTACCCGCTGCACCGCCTCACCCACCCGGCGAAGGAGGGTCTCCTCGTCCGCCGCGTCGAGGAGGTTGACCCCCAGGAGGAGCGCCCCAGCCTGATTGAAGTGGGTGTGGTTGTCGATGAAACCCGGAGCGACGAACCGTCCGTCGAGCTGGATCACCCTCGTGTTCGCACCCCGGTGGCCGTCCACCTCGCCGACGCTTCCCACGGCCAGGATCCGGTTGCCCCGGAGCGCAATGGCCTCGGCTTCGGAGGCGTTCTCGTCACCGGTCCACACGATGCCACCCGTGAGAATGAGATCGGCAGTGCCGCCGGAGCCGTCGGCGGCGCCCAGGCCGCGCTCCGGTTCGCATCCGGAGAGGAGGAAGGCGGCGATTCCGGCCAGGACAAGGATCCCGGCGTGAATCGTTCCGGAGGGGGCGAACCGAATCGATGGGGTAGCCACGCTTTCGACTCCTGCCTGGAGGTGGGACCTGACGACGCTCCGGGTACGGCGGCGGTCGCCGGGTCTACTGTCCCGCGGTCGCTGCGGGGGAACCCACGCCACCCAGCGTGGCCCGGATCGTGTCGCGGTTGAGGCGGGCAATGTAGTCCACGCTGATCCCCTTTGGACAGACGACCTGACAGGCTCCGTGATTCGTGCAGTTGCCGAAGCCCTCGTCATCGTGCACCGCTACCATGTCCAGCGCCCGACCGAGGCGCTCCGTCTGCCCCTGGGGAAGGTAGGAAAGGTGCGCCGCCTTCGCGGCGGTGAAGAGCATGGCCGAGGCATTCGGGCAGGCGGCCACGCAGGCCCCGCAGCCGATGCAGGCCGCAGCGTCGAAGGCGCGGTCGGCATCGGGCTTCGGCACGGGGGTCGCGTTCGCATCGGGAGCACTCCCCGTGCGGATCGAGACATAGCCGCCGGCCTGGACGATGCGGTCCAGCGCAGCGCGCTCCACCACCAGGTCCTTGAGGACGGGGAAGGCCCGGGCCCGGAACGGCTCGATCCAGACCTCGTCGCCGTCGGCGAAGGACCGCATGTGGAGCTGGCATACCGTCGTCATGTCGTGCGGCCCGTGGGCGATCCCGTTGACGACCATTCCGCAGGACCCGCAGATCCCCTCCCGACAGTCATGTTCGAAGGCGATGGGGTCGCCCCCCTCGCGCGTGATGTTCTCGTTGACGAGATCCAGCATCTCCAGGAAGGACATGCTGCCGTTGATCCCGACGGCCTTGTAGGTCTGAAAGTCGCCGGCGGCGGAAGTCCCTGCCTGGCGCCAGACATGGAGTGTCAGATCCATTACTTGTAGCTCCTCTGCGAGAGCGGCACGTGTTCGAAGGTGAGGGGCTCCTCGTGACGAACGGGCGCATTGCCCACGCCCGTGAACTCCCACACCGCACTGTGGGCGAAGTTCTCGTCGTCTCGGCGAGCTTCTCCTTCCTCGGTCACGTGTTCCTCCCGGAAGTGTCCGCCACACGACTCGTCGCGCGTGAGGGCGTCATGGCACATGACCTCGGCGAACTCGAGAAAGTCGGCCACCCTTCCGGCCTTCTCGAGAGACTGGTTGAGCGAGGCGCCGCTGCCGGGAACCAGGACGTTCTCCCAGAACTCCTCCCGGAGCTGCGGTATTTCCTGGAGGGCCTTCTTCAGACCCGCCTCGTTCCGCGCCATCCCGCAGTGATTCCACATGATGCGGCCCAGCTCCACATGGAAGGAGTCCACGGTGCGGCTCCCGTTGATGCCCAGGAGGAGCTGCTGCCGTGCCTCCACCTCCTTCACCACTCCCTGCGCTGCGAGGGCGCTCGCATCCGCATCCGCACGGGGAGCCTCGGCCAGGTAATTGCCCACCGTGAGCGGGGCGATGAAATACCCGTCGGCCAGACCCTGCATGAGGGCGGACGCACCGAGACGGTTGGCCCCATGATCCGAGAAGTTCGCCTCCCCGATGCAGAACAGCCCCGGGAGCGTGGTCTCGAGGTCGTAGTCCACCCAGAGTCCGCCCATGGTGTAGTGCGGGGCTGGATAGATGCGCATGGGGCGCTCATAGGGATTTTCGCCGGTGATCTTCTCGTACATCTCGAACAGGTTCCCGTAGCGCTCGGACACCACATCGCGCCCGAGCCGCTTGATGGCATCCGCAAAGTCCAGGAAGACCCCGTTCTTCAGGTCGCCGATTCCGTGTCCGGCGTCCACCATCTCCTTGGCCCTCCGGGACGCGATGTCCCGCGGCGAGAGATTCCCGAAGGAGGGGTAGAGGCGCTCCAGGTAATAGTCGCGTTCGGATTCGGGAATGTCGGAAGCCGGGCGGGTGTCCCCGGCGCGGGCCGGCACCCAGATGCGTCCATCGTTCCGGAGCGATTCGCTCATCAGGGTGAGCTTGGACTGGTACTCTCCACCCTGCGGGATGCAGGTCGGATGGATCTGCGTGAAACTGGGATTCGCAAAGCCGGCTCCCCGCTTGTGGGCCCTCCACGTGGCCGTGACGTTGCACATCATGGCATTGGTGGACAGGAAGAACACGTTGGAGTACCCGCCCGTCCCGAGGACCACGGCATCCGCCATGTGAGCCTCGATCTTCCCCGTCACCAGGTGCCGTGTCACGATGCCCCGGGCCCGGCCGTCCACGACGATGACGTCCAGCATCTCGGACCGGTTGTGCATCTTCACCGTGCCGAGGGCGATCTGCCGCTCCAGCGCCTGGTACGCGCCCAGAAGGAGCTGCTGGCCGGTCTGTCCCCGGGCATAGAAGGTCCGGGAGACCTGCGCGCCGCCGAAGGACCGGTTGGCGAGGAGGCCGCCGTACTCCCGGGCGAAGGGAACGCCCTGGGCCACGGCCTGGTCGATGATGTTCAGCGAAAGCTCCGCGAGGCGGTACACGTTCGCCTCGCGGGAGCGGAAGTCGCCTCCCTTCACCGTGTCGTAGAACAGGCGATAGATCGAGTCGCCGTCGCCCTGGTAGTTCTTTGCCGCATTGATGCCGCCCTGGGCCGCGATGGAATGGGCCCGGCGCGGGGAGTCATGGAAGGTGAAGCACTGGACGTTGTAGCCGAGTTCGCCCAGCGTCGCGGCGGCGGCGCCGCCCGCAAGCCCCGTTCCCACGACGATGACGTTGTATTTCCGCTTGTTCGCCGGGTTCACGAGTTTCATGTCGAACTGCCGGCGGGTCCACTTCTCTTCCACGGGACCGGACGGAATCCTGGCGTCGAGTTGCATGTCGTCCGCCTTAACGGAGTGTCAGAATGCCGGCCATCACGCCAACGGGTACCGCTGCGTAGCCGACGAAGAGTAGAATCGAGAGCCCTGCTGCCAGGGGTCGCCGAACACGCGTCACCCGGGGATTCTGGACTCCCAGCGTCGTGAACACGCTCCAGAGGCCGTGATACAGATGAAGCGAGAGGGCCCCCACCGCCACGAGGTAGAAGAGGGCCACCGGCGTGTTCTGGAAGCCGATGACGACGTTCTGGTAGACGGAGCCATAGGCGAAGTCGGAATGGACGTTCCCCGTCGTGAAGTGGAGGATGTGGTAGATCACGAACAGGAGAATGATCACCCCTCCCCAGCGGAGGGTCCGGGAGGCGTACGAGAACACCTGCGAATCGTTCTTCCGATAGGCCACGTCCCTGGCGGCACGGCTCCTCCGCCAGAGCTGGAACGCCGCGACCATGTGGATCCCGACGGCCAGCAGAAGCACGATGCGCGTGATCCAGAGGGCGCCGTATTCGGGAAGAATCGGCGAACCCAGTCCCTTCAGGAACACCGCGTAACCGTCCATGGATTCGGGACCCTCGAACATCTTCAGATTCCCGATCATGTGAACGACAACGAACCCCGCCAGAAGAATGCCCGAAACCGCCATCAGGAACTTCTTCCCAATCGAGGACTGGTACAGAGTCACGGCCTGCCGCATTGAAGCGTCGCTCCTTCGTGGTCAGCCTTCAGCATGGAACGTTTCAGGAAAGAGGGAGCACCGCGCAGAGGGCGAAGCGCCTCCCGTTCCGTTCAGGAAAGCGCGGCCATGGTCTCGCGCACCGCGTCGGCGCTCTTCTGGAGTGCCTCCTGTTCGTCTTCCGTGAGGTCGACCTCGAGGATCTGCTGCAGGCCGCCTTCGCCGAGCTTGCAGGGTACGCCGAGGAAGATCCCTTCCTGTCCGTACTCCCCTTCCAGGTACGCGGAGCAGGGAAGGATCCGGCGCTGGTCCCGGACGATGGCCTCGGCCATCTGGACGGCGGCGGAGGAGGGCGCGTAGTAGGCGCTCCCCGTCTTCAGGAACCCGACGATCTCCGCACCGCCCGATCGGGTGCGATCCACGAGGGCATCGATCCGCTCCTGGGGGAGAAGCTGACTCAGGGGGATGCCGCTCACCGACGTGTAGCTGGCCAGCGGGACCATGGTGTCGCCGTGGCCGCCCAGTACCAGCGCCTGGATGTCCTTGACGGAGCAGTCCAGTTCGAGGGCGATGAAGGACCGGTAGCGTGCGGTGTCCAGGACACCGGCCATTCCGATGACGCGCTCCTTCGGGAACCCGGATGCCTCCATGGCCACGTGGCACATGACGTCCAGCGGATTCGAGACCACGATGATGATGGCGTCGGGGGCGACGCGAGCGATCTCGGTCGAAACCGCACGAACGATCCCGGCGTTCGTCTTCAGGAGATCGTCGCGGCTCATCCCCGGTTTACGGGCGATGCCTGCGGTGACGATGAAGATGCCCGAGCCCTCGGCCGCGTCGTAGGAGGTGGACCCGGTGACCCGGGAATCGAACCCCTCGACGGGGGCGCTCTCCCACTGGTCGAGAGCCTTGCCCTGGGGGATGCCGTCCGCCACGTCGATCATGACGATCTCGCGGGCGAGTTCCATTTCGGCCAGGCGCTGTGCAGCAGTGGCGCCGACGTTGCCGGCACCTACGACGGTGATTTTCCGCATGCGTATCTCGTTGGGACGGAACGGTTCGCGAACGCGCTCGTGGGGGGGGGTGCGAGCCCGAAACCTACCCGAAACGAGGGGCGGGTGTCAACAGAAGACAGTACCCGCAGGAGTGGGGTGCGGGTCAACCGGAACCGGGAGCCCGAAGCGTCAGTCCTGACCGCCGGGAGGGCCGCCCCGGCGGGCTCCGGCCTGGGCTTCCATGCGGCGGATCGATTCGCTGAAATCCTCCCGCAGCTGGTGAAGGCGGAGCAGCTGCGACACCGACAGGACTTCAAGCAGTCGATCCTCCTCGGACCGCTGCACGTCGACCTCGCGCGCACGCAGCGCCCTCGACCGGTCCAGGAGTCGACGGGCCTCGGCCTCGGAGCCGCCCGCCTCTGCATGGCGCTCGAGGGCCTGCCGAAGCTGGAAGCGCTCCCGCATCATCTCCCCGCGGGTCGAGCGAAACTCGCCCATGATCGTCCGGACCGCCGCCATCTCGTCGGGGGAGAGCCCGAGCTCCCTGGACATGCGACGCTCGAAGTCACGCTGGATGCGAGCCATCATCTCCTGGCGCGTTTCCGATGCGGAGGTCGAACCTGGACGTGACTGCTGGGCGAGGACCTCCGCGGCTCCGAGCGCCGGGAAGGGCGACCCCGAGGCCGATGGCAGGAGGGCGACGAGGAGCGCCAGGGGGAGGGTGACCCGGAGCGGGGCCCGGCTCCGCCCTCGGGAGCGAGCCCTGCCGGTGCATGTCCTGGCGCGCGTCATGGATCGATTCCCGCTACGAGGAGCGCCAGGGTCTCGTCGGAAACACCGTCGAGATAGGGGGCGCCGGCCACGAGCCAGTCTTCGGCCCAGAGTTCGGCGGACTGGGCGTCAAAGGCGGCCAGGACGGTCCCGCCATCCTGCCCCGGCGTACCGCCGCGAGCCACGAGTCCCATGCCCACGGCCAGTACCAGGACCGCGGCGGCCGCCGCCGGATTCGCCCACCACCGGCTCCACTGTGGGGCCCGCCGAGATGCGCGGAAGGGAACCACGTCCGGGTCGTCGACTCCCGCCGGACCAGACGCGAGAGGCCTCGACCCCAGCGCCCGGGCCACGACCCTCGCGGCGAGGTGCGCCGGCGGGGACGGCCGGGAAGCGCTCAGAAGCTCGAGAAACGCGAGTTCATCGGTGCATTCCGCGCAGTCCGCCAGGTGCGCATCGAGGTCCGCATCGGGAACCTCGGACGCGCCGGAGGGATGCACTCCGGACAGGCGGAGCGGAAGGTGCTCTCGCACCCTCTCGCATCCGATGGCCTTGTCCCTGCCCTCACGTTCGTGATTCATCTGCCCACTCCCTGAGCTTGCGGATCCCGTGGAAATAGTTCACCCGGGCCGCGCCCTCGGTGGAATCGGTGGCTTCGGCCACCTCGCGGAAACTGAGTCCGTCGTAGAGCCGCAGCCACACGCTCAGCCGCTGCTTTTCCGGGAGCCGGTCCATGAGCCTCCGGACACGATCGACCTCGCCCTGCGTCTCGAGGGCCTGACCCGGGGCTGGGCGATCGTCGGCCACCTCCATCCCGGTTTCCAGTCCCTGTTCCTTCCTCCGCCCTTCCTTGCGGTGCCTCCCCAGCATCTCGTTTCGAGCGATGGCCAGGAGCCATGTCCGAAACGACGAGTCTCCCCGGAATTGCGGGAGCGATCGCAGGGCCTTCACCAGTGCATCCTGGGCCAGGTCAGCCGCCTGGTCCTCGTCCCCGGTTCGCGCGAGCAGGAAGCGAAACAGCACCCCCTGATGCCGCTGAACCAGTTCGGCCAATGCGTCGGCATCTCCGTCCCTGGCGCCGGCGACCAGAATCCGGTCATCGTCTTCCGGGAAACGGGATGTCAGTGTCACGTTCAGGAGATGTGGGCGCGGGGCACTTCGTTAAAACGCTCGGCCCGGGTGCATCGAACGGAGCGCGAGACGCGCGAGAGCAACGGGGTCAGGACCCCTCGCCCCGGGCCCTGGCGCTCTTCTCGACGCGGGTCCGCAGATGCTTGGACGGCTTGAACACGGGGACATGCCGGGGCGGCACTTCGACCGAATCCCCGGTGCGGGGGTTTCGAGCCATCCGCGACTTCCGGGCCCGAACCTTGAACGTGCCAAATCCGCGGATCTCGATGTTTTCCCCGTTGGCAAGCGCCTTCTTGACCGCGTTGAGGAAGCCATCCACCACCAGGGCGCAATCCTTCTTCGTAACGCCGGGGCCGATGGCCTCCGACACCTGTTCCACGAGGTCTGCCTTCGTCATCCTTCCTCCCGTGCCCGGGCCTCCATGAGGCCGATGAACTGATCGAATAGATAGTGTGAGTCGTGCGGTCCGGGAGCCGATTCCGGATGGTACTGGACGGAGAAGACCGGCAGGTCGGTGTGCCGAAGTCCCTCGACCGTCCCGTCGTACAGGTTCAGGTGCGTGACCCGAAGGCCCGGGGCCCCGGGGATCGAGCCGTCCTCGGCGACTCTGACCGCGAACCCGTGGTTCTGTGCCGTGATCTCCACGGTTTCCCGGTCCAGCGCCTTCACCGGGTGGTTTCCGCCGTGGTGACCGAAGGGGAGCTTGTAGGTTTCCCCTCCGAACGCCCTGGCGATGAGCTGGTGCCCGAGGCAGATCCCGAAGACCGGGGTTCCCTGCCCTGCGAGACCCAGGATGGCCGCCTCGGCTGCGGCCACGGCCGCCGGGTCACCGGGCCCGTTTGAAATGAAGAGGCCGTCCGGTTCCAGTTCCAGGACTTCCTCCAGGGATGTCCCCGAGGGGAGGACGGTGACCCGGCATCCTCGCTCGGCCAGGAATCTCGGCGAATGGGCCTTCACCCCGAAGTCGAACGCGGCCACGTGGAAACGCTCCGGCCCCCGGGCCGGCACGACGTACCGTTCGGAGGTCGAGACGCCGCAGGCCAGGTCCAGCCCCTCCATGCGTGGATGCGCCTGGATGCGCTCCATGAGTTCCGATTCGGACACGGTGGCGGGGGCGATGGCTCCCCGCATTGCGCCTCGTGTCCGGATGTGCCGGGTGAGTGCCCGGGTGTCGACCTCCGTGATGGCGGTGACGCCGTGACGCGCAAGGTAGTCCGGGAGGTCTTCCGTGCTCCGCCAGGAGGACGGGATCCGCGAGGTCTCCCGCACGATGAATCCCGACGCCGCGGGGGCCGGTGACTCCTCATCCTCGGAGTTCACCCCGTAATTGCCGATGAGCGGGTAGGTCATGGTGACCAGCTGCCCGGTGTAGGAGGGATCCGTGAGGATCTCCTGGTACCCGGTCATCGAGGTATTGAAGACAACCTCGCCGAGGGCCGGCCCGGAGGCGCCAAATCCGGTGCCGTCGAACCGGCGTCCGTCTTCGAGGAGCAGGTAGGCCGGCTTCCGGCCCGGGGTATCGCTGGACAATGGCAGGTCCGATGGATGGGAGTGGGGAATTCCGTGCGGGGGGGACGACATGATCGGAATGTAGAGCCGGGGGTCGTAGCGTCAAGCGGCACCGTCGCTTCGGGTTCCCCCCCGGGCAGCTTCCGACTAGAGTGTGGGATCGCCGAAGTCCCCCCTGGTCCTCCCCTGTTCCCTGCCTTCCATGCCCCTTCCATCCGACGCCCCCCGCCTGGTCATCCATGCCGACGAATCCTGCCTGGGAAACCAGTTCGTGGATCGCGACAACCCCGGCGGGGCCGCCGGACTGGTGGAACACTGGCGCGGTGATCGCTGGGAACGGAGGGACTTCTGGCTTTCGGAGCCGGGGACCACCAACAACCGCATGGCGATCCGGAGCGCCATCGAGGCTCTGACGGCGCTCAAGGTGCCCTGCCGGGTCCGGTTCGTCTCCGATTCCCAGTACCTGGTGAAGGGAATGAGCGAGTGGATCGAGGGGTGGAAGCGCAGGGGGTGGAAGCGAAAGGCCGGGCCCATCGAGAACGTGGAGCTCTGGCAGGAGCTCGACCGCGCCGCCGCGCGCCACGAGGTGGCCTGGGCGTGGGTCAAGGGGCATGCCGGACACCCCCGCAACGAGTACGTGAACGACCTGGCCGTCCGGGCGGCGAAGGAGCAGATCGCCTCCGGCGGCCTCGTCCCCTCGGAGTTCGAGGCGTGGCTCGAGGACCAGCGTGACCGGCGGGGTCGCTACATGGACTTCATGGAGTTCGCGCCCCCGTCCTGACCGGGCCCGCCGGCGCCCCCGGCTTCCCTGACCTCCCATCCCCCTTCGGGAGCGAAGCGACGCGCGAAATGATGAACGATGCGCTCCTCCACGTCCCGGCGGTCGGGCGGTGCGGGGAGGAGTCGGGCCAGCGAGGTGACGTCGCGTCCACGCAGTCCGCACGGGACAATGGAGGCAAACTGCGCCAGGTCCGTCGTGATGTTGAGGGCGAATCCGTGCGACGTGATCCACCCTGACGAGACCCGCACCCCGATGGCCGCCACCTTTCCCGCCTCGGTCCAGACCCCGGTCATTCCCGCCGTCCGGGTCCCCTCGATGCCCCAGTCCGCCAGGGTGTCGATGAGGACGCCCTCGAGGTCTCGAAGGTACCGGTGCAGGTCCCGTCGATCGGGGCGCCCCGCCCCAGGCTTGAGATCCAGGACGGGGTAGCCCACGAGCTGTCCCGGACCGTGGTAGGTCACGTCGCCGCCCCGCCCGGCCTCGAAGAGTTCCACCCCCATGGCGGCGAGTTCCCCGGGCGTCCGAAGCAGGTTCGCGGGATCGCTTCCCCGCCCCTGCGTCACGACGTGGGGGTGCTCGAGGAGGAGCAGGCGATCCGGAATCTCGCCCCGTCGCCTCCGATGCACCCACGCCTCCTGGATTTCGAGCCCCCCGGAATACGGAATCCGGGGGGCTCGAAAGATCTCCAGAACGGAGGAAACGTCCGGCGGCAGGGTCATCGCTCCGGCCGCGCCTGGACTCAGGCGTCCTCGGGGAAGCCCTCGAGGGTCTCCTTGAGGCGGGCCAGGAAGCGTGCGGCGTCGGCGCCGTCCACGATCCGGTGGTCGTACCCGAGGGAGAAGATGGCGCGCTTCCGGATCGCGATGGCGTCGTTGCCCGTCACCGGGTCGACGACGGCGACCACCCGCTTCTCGATGGCCCCGGTGCCCAGGATCCCGGCCGTTCCCTTCGGAATCACCGGGAGCCCCACCATGGTACCCATGACGCCGGGGTTCGTGATGGAGAACGTCCCGCCCTGGATCTCGTCCGGGGCGAGCTTCCGGTTCCGGGCCCGCTCGGCCAGGTCCACGACCTTCCGCCCGATCCCCACCAGCGAGAGGTCGTCGGCGTCCCGGATCACCGGCACGATGAGGCCCGGATCCAGGTCCACGGCCAGCCCGATGTTCACGTTCCCCCGGAAGATGATGTTGTTCCCGGAAGCGGTGGCGTTCACGCTCGGGAACTCGCGGAGCGTCCGTGCGACGGCCCAGACCACGAAGGCGGTGTAGCTCACCCGGGCGCCCTGCTCGGCCCACTTCTTCTTGTGGGCGCCACGGACGCGATCGATGGCCGTGAAGTCGATCTCGATGAAGGAGTGCACGTGGGGCGCCACACGCTTGGCCACGACCATGTGCTCCGCGGTGAGACGGCGGATCTTGTCCATCGTCTCCACCCGGTCGGCCTCGCGCACCGGGAACTCCGGGTGCTGCACCTCGCTGTAGAAGCGCTTCCAGAGGTCGGACGGGGCTCCACCCGAGGGGGCCGGCGCGGGGGCCTGGGGCCGGGGCGGCGCGGCAGCCGGAGCGGGTGCCGGAGACGGGGCGGCGGCGGGCTTCGAAGCCTCCTCCTCGAGGAACGCCTCCAGGTCCTGCTTCGTGACCCTGCCTGCATGTCCGGTCCCGGAAACCGAGGCGATGTCCACCCCGTGCTCCTCGGCCATGCGGCGCACGACCGGGGTGGAACGCTGCTTCAGTCGCTCCTCGGCCGACTCCACCTCCGCCGGATCGGCGGAACCCGACGCCTGCTCGGGAGCCTTCTCGGCCGCGTAGAGCCCCTCGGGGGAGGCGGCGGCTTCAGTTCCGGTCGTGGAGGGCTCGTCCTCATCCTCCTGCGCGTCATCGCCATCGTCCCGCGCACCTGCCCCTGCACCGTCCGCCTCGTCGCCCCCGGAGGCTTCGGACACCGCGGCGCCGCCCTCGGTGTCGATCCAGGCCACGATGGTCCCCACCTCCACGGTGGCGCCCTCCTCCACGGCGATCTCCACCAGCGTTCCCGACTGGGGTGCCGGAATCTCGGCGTCGACCTTGTCGGTCGAGATCTCGAGAATGGGTTCGTCTCGCTCGACGGTGTCTCCGAGCTGCTTCAGCCAGCGGGAAACGGTTCCCTCGGCGATGGACTCGCCCATCTGGGGCATGGGGACTTCGATACGGGCCACGTGGGTTTCTCCGTGATTCCGGTGTCGGGTGCGTGGGGTGCGGGGACAGCCTTTCTAAGCTACCCCGGGTCGGTTCATTGGCAAGGTTTCAGCATCCGGGCACGAAAACGACGCCTCTGGGAAATCCCGCAGGCGTCGCCGTCGCGTGCCGTCCTGTCAGGGCCGGAGGGCCTGCAGGGGCACGGGTGTACCGCTCGTTCCGAGAATGCGGATCGCGTCAGTTTCCGTCGGGAGCTCCACCACCGCCGCCGGCGGGGGGTGCGGCGCCTCCGGCACCTTCGCCTCCCCCGGGCAGGACCGGTGCCGGCGCCGCAGGGGCGGTCTGGAACTCGGACTGGAGGATCGAGCCCGGCTCCTGACCCCGCGACGACAGGATCGCGAGGATGAGGGCGAGGATCATGAAGGCGGCGCCCGACACCCAGGTGGCGCGGGTGAGGAAGCTCGTGGCCTGGCGTCCGCCGAGGACGCCCTCGGTCATGGTTCCGCCGCCGCCACCCATGGCAGCGAGTCCCCCGCCCTTCCCTGCCTGAAGCAGGACCACGACGGAAAGAAAGAGAGCGTCCAGGACCAGAAGCGTCAGAAAGAAACCGTACATTTCGTACTCGTCCCCCGTGCGGGGTGGAGGTTGGGCCGGATGGTCCCTGGGCCGAGTCGACGACCCGCGTTCCGGAATCGAGGGCCAGGGATGCAGCTATGAAAGATCAGGGGACGCGCAGCGGGTGTCAACGCCGCCCCGGGGGCGAGGGGTCAGCTCCCGGCACGTCCTCCGGCGCCGACCAGGGCGGCAAAGTCGCCGGGGTCGAGAGAGGCGCCACCCACCAGGAGCCCGCCGACCTCGGGCGCCGCCAGGAGTTCGTCTGCATTGGCGGGCTTCACGGAACCACCGTAGAGGATCGGGATCGCGGCACCGATCTCCTCTCCCAGCCGGTCCACCAGGCAGCCCCGCAGAATCGCGTGGGCCTCGGCGGCGTCGTCGGGTGTGGCGGTCTCGCCGGTGCCGATGGCCCACACCGGCTCGTAGGCCACGGAGAAGGTCTCGGGCCGGATTCCCGCCCTCAGTTCGGGAGGCGAGAGGACCGCCTCCAGCTGGCGGAGGAGCACGGCCTCGAGGCGCCCTGCCTTCCGCTCCTCGAGCTGTTCTCCGACGCAGAGCATGGGGGCCAGGCCGGCCCGGAACGCGGCCTGGACCCTCCGGACCACCATGTCGTCGGTTTCGTGGAAGATCGTTCGGCGTTCCGAATGCCCCACCAGGGCCAGGGTGGCTCCCGCCTGGGATGCCTGTTCCGCGGACGTCTCCCCCGTGAAGGCGCCGTCTGCCTCCGCGTGGATCTGCTGCACTCCGAGCTCCAGGGCCGGGGCCCGTCCCCAGGCGCCGGATTCCTCCAGCTGTGCCTTGCGTCGCCGGGCGGCGTCCAGGCTCACCGCAGGGGGGAAGAGCGCGACCCGGCATCCGCCCGGGCGTGCCTGCCCGTCCGCAGGCTCCCCCGATCCGCCGAAGACGGCCGCGAAGGCGTCGAGGAAGAGTTCGGCATCTCGGGGGCCGAGATTCATCTTCCAGTTCCCCGCCACGATGACCGCGGTCATCTGGCTCCTCCGTCGGTAGAACCACCGGTCCGGACCTGCGCCGGGGCTTCGTCCGGCGCGTCGTCAGGGGCGTCTCCGTCGACGTCTGCGACCTCGTCGACGACCTCGAGTACGGACACGCCGGGGAGCTCCTTTCCGGCCATGAGATCGAGGGAGGCGCCCCCGCCCGTGGAGATGTGCGTCATCCGGGCGGCAACGCCGGCGGCCTCGGCTGCGGCGGCGGAGTCACCCCCGCCCACGACCGAGAGCGTGCCCTGGTCCGTGGCATCGGCGAGGATCCTCGCGATCTCGAAGGTCCCCTCGGCGAAGGGCGCCAGCTCGGCGACCCCCATGGGCCCGTTCCAGACCACGGTTCCGGCCCCCCGGATCTCGGACGCGAACAGGGCCCGCGTTGCCGGACCGATGTCCCCGATGCGGTCATCCGTCCCCACGTCATCCCGATCCACGATCCGGGTCTGTGCCGACGGGGAGATCTCGGACGCCACCACCACGTCGACCGGAAGCAGGATCTTGTCGCCGCCCCGTTCCAGCAGATCTGCCGCCATCTGAACCCGGTCCTCTTCCACAAGCGACTTGCCGGTGTCGAGTCCCAGGGCCCGGAGAAAGGTGTTCGCCATGGCACCGCCCACGAGCAGGCGGTCCACCGTGGGGAGGATGGCCTCGATGAGATCGATCTTTCCGGAGATCTTGGCGCCGCCCATGACCGAGACGAAAGGTCGCACCGGGGACCGGAGGGTGTCGCGGAGGAAACGGATCTCGCGCTCCATGAGGCGCCCCGCGACAGCGGTTCCTCCGCCCGCGCGAATCACCGTCGGAGCTCCCACGTTCGAGGCGTGGGCCCGGTGGGCCACCCCGAAGGCGTCGCCCACGAAGAGATCGCCCAGCTCGCCGAGCGCTGTACCGAACGCCGGGTCGTTCGATGTCTCGCCCGGGAAGAACCGGATGTTCTCGAGGAGCACGACCTCGCCGTCCTCCAGCCCTGCCACCCGCGTCGCCAGCTCGGACGAACCGGGGGCCTCGGTGAGGAGCGGCACGTTCCACCCCGTCGCATCCTCCAGCCAGGCGGCGACGGGGGCCAGGGAGCCGGCCGGGTCCGGAGCGCCGTCAGGGCGTCCGAGGTGGGAGACCAGGATGACCCGCGCGCCTGCATCCACGAGCAGGCGGAGGGTGGGGAGCGTGGCCTCGATGCGGATGGGATCGGTGATCCGCCGGTCGTCGTCGAGGGGCACGTTGTAATCCACCCGGACCAGGACGCGGCGACCCCGCAACTCTGCCGCCTCCAGGTCCGAGAGCGTGCGGGTTCGCTGGGCCACCGCTCAGCCCTCGGAACGGGCGGGGAGCTTCTCGCCCACCAGGCGAACCAGGTCCACGACGCGGCACGAGTACCCCCACTCGTTGTCATACCAGGCGAGCACCTTGACCATGCGCTTCCCGGTGACGGCGGTGGATCCGGCGTCCACGATGGAGGAACGCGAGTCCCCGGTGAAGTCCACCGAGACCAGCGGGCGGGACTCCACCCCGATGATGCCCTTGAGGGGACCGGAGGCGGCGGCCTCGAAGGCTTCGTTCACGCTCTCGACGGTGATGTCCTTCCCCACCGTGCAGGTCAGGTCGACGATGGACACGTCCGGGGTCGGGACCCGAATCGCCATGCCGTCGATGCGCCCCTTCATCTCGGGGAGGACCAGCGAGGTGGCGCGGGCCGCACCCGTGGTCGTGGGGATCATGGACATGGCGGCGGCACGGGCACGCCGGAGATCCTTGTGCGGGGCGTCGAGGATGCTCTGGTCGTTGGTGTAGGCATGGATGGTCGTCATCAGGCCCTGCTCGAACCCGAAGGCGTCGTGGAGAACCTTGACGACAGGTGCCAGGCAGTTCGTCGTGCACGAGGCGTTCGAGATGACGTCATGGGCCTGGGGGTCGTAGCGGTCCTCGTTCACGCCCAGGACAATGGTGATGTCCTCGTTCTTGCCCGGGGCGGAGATGATGACCTTGCGGGCCCCCGCCTCCAGGTGGGCTGCGGCGGCGGAGCGCTCGGTGAACCGCCCGGTGCACTCGATGACGACGTCGACGTTCATCTCCTTCCAGGGGAGCTGGGCGGGGTCGCGTTCCGCCAGCACCCGGACCTGCTTTCCGTTGATGCGGATGCCGTCGCCATGGGCCTCGACCGAACCGGACCACGTGCCATGCACCGAGTCGAACTCGAAGAGATGGGCAAGGGTCTCGTTATCGGTGAGGTCGTTTACGGCAACGAACTCGAGGTCGTCGCGGCCGGACTCGATTGCCGAGCGGAGAACCAGTCGTCCGATGCGCCCGAACCCGTTGATTGCAACCCGAATCGCCATGTGTGGAACTCCTGCCCCTCAGCGGGGGCGTCTCGTGTCGGGAGCCGGGTGGGGTCCGGAGCCCGAGGCGACCGATGGGTCACCTCGTGGGCCCCGGGGGTCCCTCGGACCGGATCCATTTTTCGAAGAAGCCCGGGGGAGGCAGAAGGGAACGGGTCCCTTCCTGCTCGACCGGGAGCGCTCTGCCGTAGGTGGCGAGGTGAACGCCATCCAGGCCGATCTCCCCGAGGGCAAGTGCCGCGGCGGAAGCCGTTGCACCGGTGGTCAGCACGTCATCGATCAGGACCACGACGTCCGCCTTTCCAGCGTTGAAACGAGCGGTCCGAACAGGCGAAAAGGCCCCGCTGACGTTAGCCATCCGCTCCGCCCGATGCAAGGCAACCTGGCTCTCCGACGACCGTGTCCGCTGCAGCAGTTCGTGAACGTCGCCGCCGCCGCGGCGCGCCAGGGCCCGGGCAAGGACCTCGGCCTGGTTGTAGCCTCTCCGGCGCGCCCTGGCCGGGGTGGTGGGGACGGGAACCAGGAGCCTCCGGCCCCCCGCGCCTGCCGAGGGAAGCACACGCAGCATGGTCCTCGCCATCTCGTCGGCCGCCTCGGGCCAGCCCCCGTACTTGAGGGCATGGACCAGGTCATCCGCCGGGGGTGCCAGGACCGCCGCGAACCGGGCGCTCCGGATCACGGCAGGCCAGTCCTCGCATGCCGGGCACGTGGCGGGGGCGGGTGCCCCCTCCCGGAGAGCGGAACGCGGGGCGCTGCACCGGGGACAGGCCGGCCGGGATGCCCCCCGAACGCGGGCGGCGCACCCCGGGCACAGATGGCGCCGCTCCGGCTGCACCGGGCCCATCCATGACCCGCAGGCAACGCAGGCGGGGGGCAGCACCAGATCGACCAGGCGCCGACGAAGCGAAGTCACGGTCGGTCGGCCTCCGCCCGGATCGCCGCGAGTTCCCGAAGGAACACATCCCGGGGGGCCGGAATGCCCCACCACCGCTCGAAAGCGGCCATCCCCTGTTCCACCAGCATCCATCCGCCATCGGCGGCCGGGTGCCCGGCGGCCCTCGCACCCCGGACCCAGCGTGTCTCCCCGGGGCGATACACGAGGTCCAGGACGGCCGCCCCGGACGGGAGTTCGTCCACGGGCAGGGGAAGCGCATCGTCTTCGTCGAGACCGAGGCGCGTTGCGTTGATGACCAGGGACAGGGGAGCACCCCTTGAAGCATCGTGCGGATGGGAGGGCAAACCGTCCGGGTCCTCCACCTGCACGGGCATCGGGAAGGGAGCCATTTCATCGACCAGGGCACGGGCCCGAGCCGCGGTTCGGTTCCGGATGCGGACCGACCCCACCCCGGCTTGCTCCAGCGCCGCCAGAACCGCGCGGGCGGCTCCCCCTGCTCCGATGAGCAGAACGTGGCGGTCCCGAAGCCCGGCGGGGTGATCGGTCAGAAGCGCGTCGAGTGCCCGCCGAACCCCGATCACGTCGGTATTGTCTCCGTGCACCCGGCCGTCCGCCAGCCAGAAGGTGTTCACGGCTCCCGTTCGATCGGCGGCGGGCGTGCGGCGGTCCACCACCCGGGCGGCGGACTCCTTGTGCGGGAGGGTCACGTTCCCGCACCCGCCGCTCCGGGCGATGCCGCCAAGAAGCCCGGGCAGATCCTCTTCCGTGGTCCGAAGGGCGAGGTAGGTCCCCGCGACCCCGGAGGCCCGGAAGGCGGCATTCTGGATCCGGGGTGACAGTGAATGGCGGACCGGGTTCCCGAGGAGCGCGACCAGGCGCGGATGAGGTTCCATGGAGGCCGCCGGGTCAGGGTTCCAGGGAGTCGGCCAGTCGATCGAGGAGTCCGGAGATCAGTTCCTCCAGCTCCCTCCACGTCACCTCGTAGGCCTCGGCGTCCCCGCCGAACGGATCTGCCACCCCCCGCTCTCCCGGCTCGGGATGGAGGCTGCCGCGGGAGGAAAACGAGGACAGGAGCCCCGCCCGATCCCCGCCCCCGGCCCGGTGCACGACTTCCAGGTGGGAGGCGGACATGGTGAGGATCAGGTCAGCCCATTCGAGGAGTTCCTCGGACAGGGGCGCCGAGCGATGGGCCGAGAGGTCCATCCCCTTCCGCACCGCTGCTTCCAGCGCCCCGTCCGAGGCCGGGGCCCCCGGGTAGGCGGCCACCCCGGCGGAGCGGACCTCGATGCGTTCCCACCCGCGGGACGCGGCCTGGGCCCGGGCAAGCAGTTCCGCAATGGGGCTCCGACAGGTGTTTCCCGTGCAGACGAAGAGGAGTCGGAAGCGTCGCTCGGCGCGCTCCAGAAACAGTTCTGCCACGGCAACGTCCTCCGGATAGGTCACCTTCAGGTTCCAGGCGGCGCCCTCCACCATGCGGACCCTCCCGCCGCTTCGGGCGAACAGGGCCGCGTCATCGGTGGCGGCAGCGCCGTCCTCGACGGCCTGTCGGTAGGCTTCCAGGAGGGCTTCGCGGGGGAAGGCCTGGGGCGTCTGGGCCCGCCACATGCTCTCGCGGTCAGGCGTGGAGACCACGCGGCCGTCCGGAGCCACCTCCTTCAGCGTGTCGATGACGGGCCAGCCGGCGACGGCGCCCTCTCCGGTGCGGGCCACGCGCAGGCATCGGTCGATGATCTCCCGGCTCACCAGGGGGCGAGCGGCGTCGTGGACGAGGACTGTCCGAACCTCGGGGCGCAGCGCCGAAAGCGCCGCCCGGACCGAGTGGAGCCGGGTCCCTCCTCCTGCCACGATCCGGATCCGGGGATCCATGCCGGTGAGCCAGGCAGGGAGCGCGCCAAGGTCCTCGGCGGGCACCGCGATCCCGATGGAAACCACGTCCGGATGCGCCAGGAAAGGCCGGAGGGTGCGCTCGAGGAGAGGACGACCGCCCACCTCGAGAAAGGCCTTCTTCGTTCCCCCCATGCGGGCGCCGGATCCGGCCGCAGGAATCGCAACGCCCACGTCCCGGGTTCCCGGCGCCTCCGGACCGCTTGAAGCCGACGGATCAGAAGGGATCGAAGTCATCGTATCCTCCTCCGCCCCCGGGATGGGCCTCCGCCGGCTCGGGTGCCACGTCGTCGAACCGGGTATATGCCTTGTGGAAGTAGAGGTCCACCGTGCCCGTGGGCCCGTTTCTCTGCTTGGAGACGATGAGTTCCGCCTTCCCCTCGAGGGAGTTGCCCTCCGCGTCCCTCCCGTCGGAGGAGTAGTACTCGGGCCGGTAGAGGAACATGACGATGTCGGCGTCCTGCTCGATGGAGCCGGAATCGCGAAGATCGGAGAGCTGGGGTCGGTGGTCCGTGCGCTGTTCCGGTCCCCGGGAGAGCTGGGACAGGGCGATGACGGGGACATCGAGTTCCCGGGCCAGCCCCTTCAGTCCGCGGGAGATCTGGCTGACCTCCTGCTGACGGCTCTCGACACGGGATCCGCCGCCCATGAGCTGGAGGTAGTCGATGACGAGGAGCCCGAGTCCCGCTTCCGCCTTGAGACGCCGGGCCTTCGCGCGCATCTCCAGGACCGAGCCCCCGGGGGAGTCGTCGATCCAGATCGGCGCCGTATTGAGCTTTCCGCCCGCCGTCGCGATGCGCTGGTAGTCGGAGGGTGTAAGCCGTCCACCGCGAAGGCGCTGCTGGTCCACCCGGGCCTCGGCACAGAGAAGCCGCTGCACGAGCTGGGACTTGGACATCTCCAGCGAGAAGATCGCCACGGGGACCTTGTGCTCGATGGCCGCACTCTGGGCGACGTTCAGGACCCACGACGTCTTTCCCATGGACGGACGCGCAGCGACAATGACCAGGTCGCCCGACTGGAGCCCCGTGGTCATCCGGTCCAGGGATGCGAAGCCTGTCGGCACCCCGGTGAGGGTCCCGTCGCTCTTCTGGAGCTTCTCGATGTTCTCGAAGGTGTCCCAGAGGAGGTCCTTGATCCAGGTAAAGCCGCCCCGGTCATGGCTCTCCGCGACCTTGAAGACTCGCTGTTCGGCCTCGTCCACGATCTCCTCGACGGTGCGCTCGCCGGGCTCGTAGACGTCCTGGATGGTTCGTGTCGAGGCCTCGACCAGCCGCCGGAGCAGCGCCTTGTCCCGGACGATGCGGGCATGGTACTGGATGTTGGCCGCCGTGGGGACCGCGTCCAGCAGTTCGGCCAGGTACTCCATCCCTCCCACCCGGTCGAGCTCGCCCGACGTGCGGAGCAGGTCGCCCAGCGTGACCACGTCGACCGCCGTGCGCTGTTCGTGCAGGTTCCGCATGGACCGGTAGAGAACCCGGTGACCCTCCCGGAAGAACATGGTCTCGTCGACCACGTCCTCGATGCGCAGGATGGAATCCGGATCGAGGAGGACGCCCCCGAGGACCGAGACCTCGGCCTCCATGGAGTAGGGCGGCTCCCGGTCAAAGCCGGGGTGACGCGTTCGGTTCTCGGGATTCACGTCGGTACGTCCTCGCCGTCCAGGATGCGTCGGAGGAGCTGAAGATCCTCCCAGGTGGGTCGGGTCCATCCGGAATTCCGGAGAAGGGCCGCCGGGTGATACGTCACGACCAGGGGAATGCCTTCGTAGCGGAAGACCTGGCCTCGGAGCCGTCCCAGGGTGTCACCTCGCCCGGTGAGCAGCTGGCCGGAAAATGTCCCGACCGCGAGGATGACCTCCGGCCGCACGAGCTCGATCTGGCGACGGAGGTACGGTGCGCACGACTCGATCTCGGCCTTTTCCGGATTCCGGTTGTCCGGGGGACGGCACTTGATCACGTTGCAGATGTAGACGGACTCGCGTCGCGAAAGGTCGACGGTCCGGAGCAGCAGGTCCAGAAGCTTCCCCGCGGCCCCGACAAAAGGCTGACCCGTGGCGTCCTCGCTGGCCCCCGGCGCCTCCCCCACCACCATGACCCGGGCATCGGGATTCCCGTCGGCGAATACCGTCTGCGTTCGAGTCTTCGAAAGTCCGCAGCGCACGCACCCTGCGCACACCTCCTCCACCTCGGCCAGCGTCCCGGGGAGGGAAAGGTCGTTGTCCGACGTGGGCGACGCCATGGGTGCGGGGGCCGCGCCGGCCGGACGACTCCGGAAGCGTGCCAGGGAATCGAGCACCTCGCGCGTCCCGGCCTCCGCCAGGAGGAGGCTGTTCTCTCCGAATTCGACGCGCTGGCGAAGAAATCGGGCCACACCCGCCGCCGTCGCCGTGTCGCGGGCCGCCGGGCCTGCGTCCGCTTCGCCTTCCGCAATCATGAGCGGTCTCTCATGAGCAGTCTCTCTCGGCGGTCAGCCGTTCCTCCACCCGGTCCAGGATCGAACGGGCGAAGTCCTCCTTGGAGGCCAGGGGAATCGGCTCCGGGGTGTTCGGCGCCATGCGGTCGAGGATCCATCCGCGGTTGGTCGAGGCGTCGAAGCCGGCGCCGGGTTCACCCGCGGGGTTCGCAACGATCCAGTCGAACGCCTTGGCATGGAGTTTCTGTCGGGCGTGCGTCATGAGGTCGTCGGTCTCGAGGGCGAAGCCGACGCGCAGCGTACCGGCCGGCCCATGGCCCCGGGTCTCCATGGCGATGTCGGGATTCTCCACCAGGTCGACGTTCCAGCGGGGGGGCGTACCGGCATCGGCTTCGGGATCCTGTCCCGAGCCGCGTTTCCGCTTCCCTTCGAGAGGGGAGGCGGGTCGGAAGTCCGACACGGCGGCCGCGAAGATCTGCAGCTGGGCGGATCCGGCTCGGGGGACCACCGCGTCCCGCATCTCCCGGGCGGTCTCGACCCGGATCACCTCGACACCCTCGGGGACCGGAAGGGACACGGGCCCGGCAACGACGGTGACGTCGGCCCCCCGGAGCCAGCACTCGCGGGCCAGTGCAAACCCCATGCGGCCGGACGATCGGTTCCCCAGGTAGCGCACCGCATCCACCGGCTCCCGCGTGGGGCCTGCTGTCACGAGCACCCTCAGCCCGATCCAGGGGGGGGTCCGGCCGAGTGCGCGGCCGATCTGCTGGACCAGCGACTCGGGCTCCACCATCCTTCCGGGCCCCTCGGCCTCGCCCGCTGCCAGTGCGCCGTCGGCGGGTCCGAGCAGGGTGTAGCCCAGGACCTCGGTCAGGTGAGCCGCATTTCGTGTCGTCTGGGGGTGACTCCACATCCGGCTGTTCATGGCCGGAGCCAGGAGCACCGGTGCCCGGGTGGCAAGGAGAACGGCCGTGACGAGGTCGTCGGCCCGGCCCTGCGCCGCCCGCGCCATGAGGTCAGCCGTGGCGGGCGCCACGAGGACCACGTCCGCCTCCTGGGCCACGCGGAGATGCCGGGCTGCACCCTCGGCGGACCAGAGCGAATCCAGCACCGGGCGCCCCGTGACCCCCTCGAAGACGAGGGGGCGCAGGAAAGCCGACGCACCCTCGGAGAGGAGAACATCGACTTCGACCCCGAGACGGGTGAGGTCCCGGGCCAGCGTCACGGACTTGTAGCAGGCGATGCCGCCCGTGACCGCCAGCACCACGCGGCGGCCCTCCCAGGGAGGGCTCGGCACGAGCGTGGGGCGGGCGGTCACCGCCTCAGCCCTCGGTGCCCCGGCGTCCCACGAGGCGGAACTCGATCTGCCCCGAAGTCAGGGCTTCGAGGGAACGGGTGGTGAGTTTCTTCTCGGATCCCAGCGGCTTCAGGTCGCGGGGGAGAGCGTTCAGCTCCCGGGTATACTTCGCGGCTACCAGCACGCCCAGGTACTTGCTCTGGGTCGACTCGGCCACTTCCTTCGGCGTGAATACGCGCATGATCTCGGGTTCCTTCACTGTTCGGGGATTCCTGCGTGGTCCTGCACCTGCGTCCTGCACCTGCTTCGTCCTGCACCTGCTTCGTCGTGGAGCGGCACCTTCCGGTGTCGTCCCGCACCATGGAGAAAGGCGTACTCGCCGCTCCGCGTCAAGCTCCGGCGCCGGTGCGGACAGCCCTCAGGCGCCCGCCTTCCTCATGACGTCGTCGATCTGGCCCCTCAGGCGAACCAGTTCGCCCTCGAGGTCCAGGGCCCGGCTGGGACGGTGACTCTCGGCCTCGACAATGGCCCGCACCCTGGAGATGGCGCGGTCCAGGTCGTCATTTACCACGATGTAATCGAAGTGACGGGCCTCGGCGAGTTCGTCCTGAGCTGCGGCCAGACGGCGTCGGACCTCGTCCATGGCTTCGGTCCCCCGAGCGGTCAGCCGTCCCCAGAGTGCACTGGCGGAGGGCGGGAAGACGAAGATCAGCACCGCCTCGGGGGCGCGCTCCCGGAGCTGACGGGCCCCCTGCACGTCGATGTCGAGGACCACGTGTTCTCCCCGGGCCGCCGCGGCCTCCAGGTTGCGGCGCGGCGTTCCGTACAGGTTCCCGTGCACCTCGGCCCATTCGAGGAGTTCGCCCCCCTCGATCATGGCCTCGAAGGCCTCTCTCGACACGAAGTCGTAGTCGACCCCATCCGACTCGTCGCCCCGGGGGGGGCGCGTCGTCGCCGAAACCGAAAAGACGAACCGTGCGAACCGCTCCACCAGCGCGTGGGCGATCGTGGTCTTCCCCGTGCCGCTGGGCGCAGCGAGGATGAGCGGACAGGGACGATACGGGAGCCCGGTGATCACTCCAGATTCTCCAGCTGTTCCCTCAGTCGCTCGATCTCCTCCTTGAGGACAACCACGGACCGTGCGATCCCGGCGTCATTGGCCTTCGATCCCATCGTGTTCGCCTCCCGGAGGATCTCCTGCACGATGAATCCGAGGCGCTTCCCGACCCCGTCGGGGCTCCCGTCGTGGACCGTGTCCCTGAACATGGCGAGATGGGAGCGGAACCGCACCACTTCCTCGTGGATGTCCCACCGCTCGGCCAGGTGTGCGATCTCACGGGCAACCCGCTCCTCGTCCACGTCCATGCCCTCCGGAAGGAGCCGGTCGATGGCCTCCCGGATCCGGTCCCGTTCACGCTCCATGCGCCCCGGGGCCGCCGCCTCGATGGCCTCCACCTCGGATTCCATGGCCCGGAGGCGGCCCAGGAGGTCCTCCCCCATGCGTTTCCCCTCGGCTCTCCGCATGTCGACGGCGGCGGAAGCGGCGGCTTCCACCACCGCATCCACGTCTTCCGCATCGATCTCGGGAAGCGTGCGGTCCCGCTCCGGCGCCCGGAAGAGGTCCCTGAAGGTGAGGATGTGACCGATCTCGACGGTCCCCGCCAGCTCGAGTTCGTCACGGGCCTCGAGGATGGCGTCCCGGTAGGCGCGGGCGCGATCCATGTCCACCACGACGGCAGGGGCGGTCTCCTCCTCTCCGTTTTCGTCCCGGACCACCGACAGCGTCAGGGAGATGTTTCCGCGGGTGAACGATTCCCGGAGCTTCCGCTCGATGGCCGGTTGCAGGCGCTCGAATCCGGAGGGGGCCCGCACCTGGAAGTTGAGGAACCGGTGGTTCACCGTTCGCACTTCGGCGCGCAGGCGCCCCGCAGGGGTGGGGCGTTCGGCCTCGCCGAACCCGGTCATGCTCCTCAGTTTGCCATGGCTCATAAGCCTTCAAGTCTAGCGGAAGGGGTCGACCTTCCCAAAGGGGCGCGGGGGAAACGTGCCCCGAAGGGGCGCATTCCGGGAATGGATCTCGTCGAGGTCGGTTCCAGTTCAGCTCGGGTCCGGCCGGCTCCGCGTGAGGGTCGGGCCCGGGTCAGTTCCACATCGTCCATCGGACACCGTACATGACCCGGGTCTGGGGCTGAACCCGACCCGGAAGATCGGCGTTGTCCTGCCGGAGCGTGAAGTTCTCCCAGTGGATGAATACCCGGACCGTGACGACCCGGAACTGGAGCCTCGCGAACCAGCTCTGCATGTAGGGGGCCTGGCCGGGGAGCACCCCGTCCACCCCCCCCAGCCCGTCGGATACGGGGAGATTCATGGGGTCGCGCCCCCGCAACCCCACGTCCGCCCACACCTCGAGGTTGCCGTCGTACCCCTCCCGGTACCAGTCCAGCTGGCCGGTCCAGCTCCGCTCCGGGAGATAGCGCCAGGCCTCTTCTCCGCTCGCATTCCAGAACTGCCCCGTTCCCGAAAGCGCGAGCCCCGAAAGGAGCGGGCTCAGGGGGACACGACCCTGGACCTCGACCCCGCTCCGGATACCCCCGGGGAGGGTCACCCCTTCCCGATCGAAGGGGAGGCCCAGCGGAGGGAGGAAGTCGGCCTGAACCCGGACCCAGGCCGCCGAGAGGTCCACCGCACCCCGCTGGAACCGGGCCCCGGCACGGAGGCCGTCCCGCTCGAAGAAGCGCACGGGATCGAAGGGGGCCGCCACGGGCTCCGCGGCGGGAGGCGAAAAGGTCGGAGCCGGGACCACGAAGGGGAGCCCCCGGCGCGCGTGCTCCGCCTCGGCGAAGACGGAGACCCCGGCGCGGGGCGCGCTCCACCCCCGGACCGACCACCCCATCCCTGCCCCGCTGGCCGCCGGGAGTTCCGATCCCCGACCGGAGAGCGCCACCTCCGACCACCCCTCCCGGTCCAGTCTCGCCGACACGCCCCCGATCCCCTCCACGTTCCCGGCAAACCCCGCCTCCACGCGGTGGAGGGGCCATCCTTCGCCGGAATGCCGGGACGCACCCACCCAGGCTCCAAGCGGGCCCTCCGGTTGGCGCCACACGACGCGCCCGCCCACACTTCCCCGGGCCTCGTCGGGAAGGAGCGTGGCGGCCGCGGGGTCCGCCCGGTCTCCCAGGCTCGCCCGGGATCGAAGGACATGCAGGTTCGCCGTCAGCGACTCCGAAACCTCCCACCCCATCCGTGCGCTCAGCTCCGAGCGGCCCACCTCTCCGGGTTCGTAGGTATCGACGGGGCGTCGGGCCGTGCGAGAGCGGTATTCGAAGGCCACGCCCAGTCCCTCGACCGGGAAGAGCGAGTAGCGGAAGCGGCTCCCGAAGGCTGCCCCGGGTTCGGCGCGGAGGGGACCGTCGGAGTCCACGCGGTCCAGGGCAACGAGAAGGGTCCCCCCGAAGGCGTCCGGATGAACGAAGCCGGCCCGGAAGACGTTCGTGCGGAGGTCTCCGGTGCCCACGTCGAGAAGGGTGAAGGGTCGGGGGTCGTCGACCTGGTGGGTCGTCAGGTGGATTCTCACCTCGCCGGGTCCCCGTTCCAGCCGAACCCGCTCGAGCCCCGTCATCCCCACCAGCGCCAGGTCCACGACCCCGCTCTCCAGGGGGGCATCCTCCACCCCGTCGAGGAAGACGCGAACCTGCCCTCCTCCCGCGCCGAAGGCCGATATCCCCACCGGCGCCCCGATGTCGCCGCCACGCACCATGGTCATGCCCGGCACGAAGGAGAGCAGGTCGTGAAGCGTCAGCGCGGAGGCGGCCAGGAGCGCTTCGCGGTCCCACTCCCATACGCCCTGTTCCACGCCGGCGGGAAGGGGGATGCGACCCTGGGGGACGTTCCGGGGGAGTACCTGCCGGACGGTGTCCGTCGGCGGGTCCTCGGGAGCCACCCGGGGCTCCGCCACCGTGATCGTGTCCGCCACCGTGATCGTGTCCGGGGCGGGGATGGTGTCGGGGGTTGGGGTGGGAAGGGGAATGGGGAGGACCGGCGGCGGCACCTGGGCTGCCGCCACCGATGGCGCGACCACGGCCACGGCCAGGGCCGCTCCCCCCAGCGAGGCGAGGGGGAGAAGCCAGGCCAGGAGAAGGCCGGCGTATCGGATCATGTCCGGAAGGGGTCGGTGCATGGGGTCGGCCACATCAGGTGACGTGGCCCTGAACCCACTCCAGGAGGAGCCGGGTGGGGACGCCGAATCCGCCCTTGCGCTGCCAGGGGGCGATGGGTTCGCCGTAGGCGGTCCCCGCGATGTCGAGGTGAGCCCATGGTGTGTTTCCGACGAACTCCTTCAGGAACATGGCGGCAGTGATGGAACCGGCGGGTCGCCCTCCGACGTTCTTCAGGTCCGCCACCGGGCTGTCGAGCTGCTTCCGGTACACGTCCCAGAGCGGAAGGGGCCAGCACCGCTCGCCGGACCGGTCCCCCGCCTCGCGGAGGGCAGTGACCAGCTCCTCGTCGGTGCCGAAGAGCGCCGATGCCTGGTGCCCCAGTGCAATCACGCAGGCCCCGGTAAGGGTCGCGCAGTCCACCATGGCCCGGGGAGAGAACCGCTCCACGGCGTAATCCAGCGCGTCCGCCAGGATGAGGCGCCCCTCGGCGTCGGTATTGATGACCTCCACCGTCTTCCCGGCCCGGGTGTGAATGACGTCGCCGGGCTTCGTGGCGCGCCCGTTGATGGTGTTCTCCGACGACGGTACCACGCCCACCACGTTCAGGGGGAGGTTCAGGATGCCGATGGCCTTCATGGCCCCGAGCACCGCCGCCCCGCCCGACATGTCGAACTTCATGTCCTCCATGCCCGCGGCGGGCTTGATGGACACCCCGCCCGTGTCGAAGGTGAGGCCCTTTCCCACGAGGACGAGGGGGGCATCCCCCCCCTTGCCCCCGCGGTGCTCCAGGACGATGAAACGGGGCTCATGCTCGGAGCCCGCGGCCACCGAGAGGAGCGCGCCCATCTTCTCCGTCTCCATTTCCCGGGGGCCGAGAATGGTGGAGGCGAAACCATGGTCCGCGGCGAGCTGGAGTGCCGCCGCCGCAAGGTGCTCGGGGGTGGCGACATTGCCGGGGCGCTGCTGCAGCGTCCGGGCGAAGTTCTCCCCCTCCGCAAAGGCGAGCCCGGTACGGACCGCAACGGCCCGGTCGGCGTCGTCCGGACCACCCGCTTCGGGCGAAAGGTCCAGCGCGACGGACGCCTCGTCCACCAGGGGCGGCAGGGGACGGTCGGGCCCCGACGCGGGCTTCTGCATGGAGCGGAGTTCGCGGAAGTCCCAGGCGGCCAGCGCGAGCCCCTCCGCCGCGGCCCGGAGAGCCTCGAGGGCGGGATCCGGCGCCTGGTCGCCCCCGGAGGGCGCTCCGGCGCCCACTTCCAGAGCCCCGGCTGCGGCGCGTCCGGGTACCGGCACGACCAGGTGCAGCGACGTGATCCGCAATTCCTCGGCCCGTCGAACCGCCCGTGCCGCAAAGGCCCGCACGGCCCCTGGGTCGGTCTTCTCCGCATCCCCCAGCCCGACAAAGAGGAAGCGGCGGAGCTCGGTGGGTGAAACGGCGTCGGCCGCCTCGCCTGCCGCACCGGGACCGTAGAAGAGGAGCGAGGATTCGGGGCGGCCGTCGAAATCTCCGGCAGCGCGGGCCCGGGAGAAGGCGCCGTTCAACGCCTGGTCGAGGGCCCGGGCCGCTGGCGAGAGCTGGCCATCCCCCGCGTGAACAGCGACGGCAACGAGGGGGGAATCGACGGCGTCGGGATTCTGTTCGAGAATGCGGATCTTCATGTACACCTTTTGGATACGATTATTTGCATCAGGTATTTTGTGACCTGTGCTTGCCGTGCCCGTCATGCCACCTGCCCGCACAGGCTGCGGGCCGGCCGCCGGACTCCTGCATTCGGGGAAGGCCCGCGGTCCCGCGGCACTGCCGGAAGCCCGGGAAGTTAGGGGGAGGTCGGGAGCAGGGGCAACTCCCTCGGGCCCCTGGCAACGGGCACAGGCGGGCGGGTGCCGGGTAGCCGCTCGACCGGCGGGATCCCGAGGGGACCCGGTCTGAACCCTGAACGAGGAAGAACCGATGGAGGAGGCGAAGGTGTCCGGAGGCGCCAGGGGCGTTGCGGGTGGGGGTCTGGAGGGGCGCGTGGTCCTGGTCACCGGGGGTTCCGGGGGGCTGGGACGGGCAGTGGTCCGATCCTTTGCCGAGGCGGGGGCCGATGTCCATGTGCCGATCTTCGACGCCGGGGAGGTCGCGGGGATCGAGGCGTACCTGGACCGGCACCTCGAAGGCGGGATGCGGGGGGTCCGCCTGCACCACGACGTCGACCTCACCCGCGCGGCGTCGGTCGGCGCGCTTTTCGATCGGCTCCCCGACGTGCAGGTCGTGGCGAACCTGGCAGGCGGGTTCGCCATGTCTCCCGTGGGCGAGACGGATCCGGAGACGTGGGACCGGATGCTCCGCCTGAACGCCACGACGGCCTTCCTCGTGAGTCGGGCCGCCTTCCCTGCCATGCAGCGCGCGGGGTTCGGGCGCATCCTGAACGTGTCGGCCTTCCCTGCCCTGGACCGGGGCGCGGCGCAGATGACGGCCTACGGCGCCGCGAAGGCGGCGGTGCTGAACCTCACGCAGGCCCTGGCCCGGGAGGGAGCTGCGCACGGGATCACGGCCAACGCGATCCTCCCCTCCGTCATCGACACGGAGGCGAACCGCGGGGACATGCCCGACGCAGATCGCTCGAAGTGGCTCGCCCCGGAAGAGATTGCCGCGGTCCTCCGCTTCCTGGCTTCCGACGAGGCCGCCATCGTCAACGGGGCGGCGATCCCACTCACGCGGGACGGGTAGGCGGAGCGGGACAGGCGGACGGGACAGGCGGGCGGCTCAGGTGGGCGGCTCAGCGTGGCGGGATGGCGGGACGAATGCGCCTCGAGATGCCGATCCGGGCACCCCGTCCGGAGTCCCCTTTACAGTCCCCGGGGTTTGGTTGAGATTGGTTCTCAACAAGCTGCTGTGGGCCTTCGCTCATGGCCTGTCGCGCTCTCCGTTCGACTCCCGTCCCCCTGCCAGGATCCCGATGACCGCTCAAGGTGGCTTTTCCCGTGCCTTCCTCACCCGCTTCGGGTCCGTGGCGCGGATTCGGCGTCTCCTGCCGGCTCTTCCCCTGGTGGTGGGGCTCCTCGTCCTTCCCGGGTGCGGGAATTCCGGCGAGCCGGTGGTGAACGTCTACAGCCACCGGCACTACGACACCGACGAGGCGCTCTTCCAGCGCTTCACCGAGATGACGGGCATCGAGGTCCGGGTCGTGAGCGCGTCGGCCGATGAACTCATCGCCCGCCTCGAGCGCGAGGGTGAGGCTTCCCCTGCCGACGTGCTCATCACGGTGGACGCAGGGCGCCTGCACCGCGCGAAGGAGCGGGGCCTCCTCCGGTCGGTTTCGTCGCGGGAGCTGGAGTCCGCCGTGCCCGAGGCGCTCCGGGACCCCGACGGCTACTGGTTCGGCCTCACGAAGCGGGCCCGCATCATCGCGTATGCCCGGGACCGGGTGAACCCTGACGACGTGCAGACCTACGGGGACCTCACCGACGAGCAGTGGGCCGGTCGAATCGTGGCCCGGTCCTCGGAGAACATCTACAACGTGTCCCACCTGGCCTCCATCATCGCCGCAAACGGGCCCGAGGTCGCCGATGCCTGGGTGCGGGGCGTCGTGGCGAACTTCGCACGGGCCCCGCAGGGGAACGACACGGACCAGATCCGGGACGTGGCGGCGGGGGTCGGGGACCTGGCCCTCGTGAACAGCTACTACGTCGGGCGACTCCTCAACGGTGAGGACGAGGCCGGGCGGGAACTGGCGAGGCAGGTGGGGCTGATCTTCCCCAACCAGGGGGGGCGCGGTACCCACATCAACGTGAGCGGCGCCGGGGTGACCCGCCATGCCCCGAATTCCGCGAACGCCATCCGTCTCCTCGAGTTCCTGGTGAGCGAGGAGGCCCAGCGGGCCTTTGCCGAGGGGAACTTCGAGTACCCGGTGCGGGAAGGGGTGCAGTGGGCCCCGACCCTGGCGGAATGGGGAGACTTCCGGTCCGACCCCCTTCCCCTCTCCCGCCTCGGTGAACTGAACAACGAGGCCGTCCAGATCTTCGATCGAGCCGGGTGGCGCTGATCTCTCCACCCGCATCCTCGGCCACGGCGCGCCGCCTGGCCCGTTTTCGCGATGACTTCCGTCCTCGTTTCCGGGTCACGCTGACACCGTGGACGGTGGCCATGGTGGTGGTGGTCCTCCTCGTGCTGCTCCCCCCGGCGGTCATCCTGGGGGGGGTGTTCGCAGGGGGGAGCGAGACCTGGGACCACCTGGCGGCCACCGTGCTCTGGCTCTACCTGTGGAACTCCCTGGCCCTGGTGGTGGGGGTGGGTGCAGTGACGCTGGTGGTGGGCGTGTCCACCGCCTGGCTGGTCTCCACCTGCGACTTTCCGGGACGACGGTCCTTCGAATGGGCCCTCATCCTTCCGCTGGCACTCCCCACCTACATCATGGCGTTCACGTACGCCGAACTGCTGGCGCACGGGGGGACGGTGCAGCAGACGCTCCAGCTGGTCTTCGCCCCGGAGACGACGGCCCGCCTCCGCACGGGGCTCATGTCGCTTCCCGGCGCGGGCCTCATGATGGCCCTGGTGCTCTACCCCTACGTCTACCTGATCACCCGGACCTCCTTCCAGAAGCAGTCCGGGGGAATCCTCGAGACCTCGCGCATCCTCGGCAAGGGCCCGTGGGAAACGTTCTTCCGCGTCGCCCTCCCCCTGGCCAGGCCCGGGATCGTGGCCGGCGTCACCCTCGTGCTGATGGAGGTTCTGAACGAGTACGGCGCCGTGAAATACTTCGGCGTCTCCACCTTCACGACGGGCATCTTCCGGGCCTGGTTCGCGCTGGGTGACGGTCCGGCGGCGATCCGGCTCTCGGCCTCCCTCCTCGTGCTCGTCTTCGCGCTGATCCTGGTGGAGCGGGCCCAGCGCGGGAGGGCGCGGTTCGACCAGGGCTCCAGCCGGTTCCGCCCCGTGCCCCGGTACCCGCTCCGGGGGATGCGGAGGTGGGCGGCCTTCGGGGTGTGCGCCGTTCCGGTGCTGCTCGGGTTCGCGGTCCCGGTGGGGCAGCTCCTGGTCTGGGCCGGGCAGGTGGCGCCCGAGGCGCTGGACCGGAGGTTCCTCACGCTGGCGATGAACTCGTTCGGGCTGGCCTCGGCTGCGGCCCTCCTGGCGGTCCTGGCGGCGCTGGTCATCGTCTACGCGGTCCGGCTCTCGCCCACGCCCCTGCTCCGGCTGGGTTCCCGTGCCTCTTCGCTGGGCTACTCGATCCCCGGAGCCGTGGTGGCGGTGGGGGTGCTGATTCCCTTCCTGTGGGTGGACCGGCACCTGGCGGCCCTTCTTCGGCCGCTGGTGGACGGACCTGTCGGCCTCGTGCTCACGGGGACGGTGGCGGCGCTCATCTTCGCCTACGTGGTCCGGTTCCTGGCCGTGGCGCTGAACCCGGTGGATTCGGGGTTCGAGCGGGTGTGCGGGAACCTGGACGAGACCTCCCGGTCCCTCGGTGCCTCGCCCCTGCGCACCCTCTGGAAGGTTGACCTCCCGCTGCTGCGCGGCACCCTGGTGGCGGCGGGGCTCCTGGTCTTCGTGGACGTGCTGAAGGAGCTTCCCCTCACCCTCATCCTGCGACCCTTCAACTTCGACACCCTCGCCACCCGGGCCTTCCAGCTCGCATCGGACGAGCAGGTGGCCCGCTCGGCGCTCCCCGCCCTGCTCATCGTGGCGGTGGGGACCGTGCCGGTCATCGTCCTGTCGAGGATCATCGCACGCCAGCGGGTCTGACGCGGAGGAGCGGAGCGGGCGGCCATGCGTCGGACTCCCGCGATCTGATCAGTGCAGCGTTGCGCCGGATCCCGGCTCGGGGTCAGGGTCGGGATGCCTGCGCACGGCCAGGCGGCGAGCCTCCGACACCAGGGAGTCGGGGTGGAACGGCGCGGGGATGAGTGCCACATCCGAAGGAATGCGCCCCGCCTGGCGGATTCGGGCCAGGACAGCGTCCTCGGCCCCGGACCTGAGCCTGCGATCGAGCAGGATTCCCCCGAGGTAGGGGTGGATCGCGCGCCCGGTTCGGAGGAGGTCCACCCCTTCCCCGCCGTCGTCCAGCACACGCTCGGTCACCAGGAGCGAGGCCGACGGCGCCTGCTCCCGGACCAGCCGAATCCCCTCCGGGCTCCCCTCCGCCACGAGGACCATGAATCCGGCCCCTTCGAGGATGCGTCGGAGGAGTCTGGCGGTGTGGGGCTCATCCTCCACGACCAGTGCGAGCGGAGGCGCGTCCCCCGCGGCGGCGGCGCCATGGGAGGCCTCCTCCGCATCGCGCGTCAGCGGCGCATCGCGGGGGTTGGTACCGGCGAGGGGGAAGTTCAGGACAAACCGTGACCCCTTCCCCTCGGTGGAGGTCACGTCAACCCATCCGCCATGTCCCTCCGCGACCGCCTGGACGAAGGGAAGGCCGAATCCGTCGGAAGGCTCCCCCCGGGTCGTGAACCAGGGTTCGAAGATCCACGGAAGGTTGGAGGGGGCAATGCCGTTGCCCCGGTCCTCGACGATGAGGCGGGCAACCTGGCGGCCACCCACGACGTCGCCCCGCTGCACGGCCACGCGGACCCGCTCCCCGGGAACCGACGCGGCCCGCGCATTGCGGACGAGTTCCTCCAGGCAGCGCTGCAGGAGTCGGGGCTGCGCCACCATGTGGACCGGCTCGCTCGCCGGAGCGTAGAGGAGCCCCACGCGGTCGCCGGTGAGCTTGCCCAGGCGGACCGCCAGCCCCCCCACCATGGCGTTGAGTTCGGTGGCGGCGGGATTGGCGAGCCCGTTTCTCGCCCAGATCAGGAAGTGCTCGAGCTCCAGACGCGATTGCTCGAGTGCCTCCCTGGCATCGTTCAGCAGCGTCATCGCGGCGCCGTTGGAGCCGAGGTGGGATTCGAGAAGTGTGAGGGTCCCCTGCTGGACATCCAGCCAGTGCAGGACATCGCGGGCGGTGCGGGATCCGAGGATGCCGGTCCGTTCCAGCGTCCGGAGTCGCTGCAGTCGGGCCCGGAGCTCCCTTCGATGGCCGAATGCCCCGGCCAGCGCGGGCTCAGGGCTCTCCGCCGGGGTGGTCTCGGCTCCTGACCTCGCCTCCGTACCCGTCGGCCCGGTGACGGCGGGGGGCTGCCCCGGTCGCGGACAGGCTGTCCGAAGCGAAGGGCATTCCTCGATGCGCACGTGGCCGGTGCGAGCGGCAGGCTCCGGGGACTGCTGCGGCGCGGCCCCTTCGGCGGCCCCCTCGGCATGTGCTCCGGCCCCGGCGAGGGATTCCGGACCCGGCTCCCCGGCGGGCTGCGCGACGGTGGGGGACGGCGCCGGGGTCGTGGCGTGAAGCTGGCCCCGGGACAGGACCTCCAGGGCCGCGTGGGGCTCGATCGAGGCGGTGACACCCTGCGAGGTCGGCGTCACCGCGGTCCCCACCCGTCCCCAGTGGCGTTCGAGCCGAAACCCCAGCGTGGCCGCCTGTTCGCGGTCACGGGGCGTCCACCGCCTCGGACCCTCCACCTCCTCGAAGGCCAGGAATCCTGCCAGCTGACCCCGGTGGCGGATGGGCACGGCGAGAAGCGAGCGGATGCCGGCTTCGCCCAGGTAGTTGCCCAGGACCGGGGTGGGGGGTGGTCCGGACCGGACGTCTTCCATGGCGAGGATGGAGAGCCGCTCCAGCAGCCGCCAGGTTTCCCGCCCGAGCTCGTTCGGAGCGGCCACGTCGTCCTCGTGGGTCCGGGAGCTCCGATGGAACCGGGTCAGGCAGCGAACCGGCATTCCTGCCGGTCCCATCCGCCAGATCGCCGTGCGTTCCGCACCGAGAATCTCGGCCCCTTCCCGGGCCAGCCCCCGGAGTACCCTGAGCGGGTCGGGGTCCTGGTCCACGCGGGCCAGCCCTCCGCCGGCGCGCTCGATGACGACGGGACTCAGGGGTACGGCACCGCCGTGACGCGGACGCGTCATGGGAGAGGCGCCTCGGAAAGGGGCGCCATCGCTCGGTTCATGGGCATCGGGGAGACGCTTCGGGGACATGGGAATCTCGGGACGGTGGAGGCGGGGAACCTTCACCTTCCCCTGGGAATGAGCCAACCTATGGAAACATTTGTAGTCGAGCAAGGATCTTCCTGCGCCGCACCAGGGGCGTGAAGCGCGCGGCTCTATCCCTGCCGCCGCCCCCCGAGCACGTCCTCGACGAATCGCCGATCCGTCGGGGCGAGGGGCAGGCACAGGGCTTCCTCGCGGGTGGCCCAGCAAAGTTCCGTGTGCTCCAGGGGCCGTGGGGCACCGGCCACCGTCACATCCCGAAAACGGATCTCGAAGGGAGAGTCCGGGTCATGGTACGCGGCGAGGAGTGCACCCACCGCCATGACGCGCACCCCGAGCTCCTCGGCAAGCTCCCGGACCATGGCTTCGGACTCCGTCTCCCCTTCCACCAGCTTGCCTCCGGGGAACTCCCAGAGCCCGCCGTGGCGTTTTTCCGGAGGGCGGAGGGCGAGAAGCACGCGGGTCTCGCGCCGGATCACCGCGGCCACGACGGGGATGGGCCTCACCGGGTCAGCGCCGGGTCAGCGGTAGATGGCGGGGGTCCCCGCCGGGGGAATCGCGTCCAGGATGAACTCCCGGACATGCTGGTTGGACGTGGCCAGGTCTTCCTGCCGAAGGTACATCATGTGGCCGCTCCGGTAGGTCTCGAAGCGGAACCGGTCCTGGAGGCGCCCCGAGGGATCCATGTTCCACATGGTGTACTTTGCGGAGAAGTAGTCGGTGCCGCCGTCGTAGTACCCGGCCTGGATCATGACCTTGAGGTACGGGTTCTCCGCCATGGCGCGGCGCAGCGCTTCCCCGGTGTTGTCCGGGGTCCGGGGCCAGGGGCTCACGGGCCCGAAGATGTTGTAGCTGAGGTCCGTCACCACCTGGAGGTCGTTCCGGACGTAGATGTTCATGGCCGGGGTGAAGGCGTGGTTCCAGGCCGTGAGGGCGGGATCGAAGTCGTGGGTGAGGCCGTCGTCCTCGCGGTCGATCCCCTTGTAGCGGGCATCCAGGCGTCCGACGGTCTGCCCCTGGTCCCGGAGCAGTTCCTTCCGCCACCTCGTGACGGGAATGGCCAGGTTGTTGTTCAGCACGTAGGTCTCGCTGACGCCGGCGTAGCGGGCGACCTGGCGGGCGATCTCCCGGCGGCTGTCCGAGTCCAGGAACCCGCCCCGGGCCAGCGCCGGAATGTACTCCTCGATGGTGAAGCGTTCGACCTCGGGGAGAAATTCGTCCAGGTCCCTGTTCTGCAGATCGGGCTCCAGCGCATTGTGGAACCACGCGGTGGCGGCGTAGTGCGGAAGGAAGAGGGCATTGCCGGCCGGCCCCCCTGCGTCCACGCCCATCCCCGTGGGGGACACGAGGATGACGCCGTTCAGGTACATCCAGTGCGAGCCCTGCAGGCGCTGGGCGAGGCCCGCCACCCGGTTCGTGCCGTAGCTCTCCCCGATGAGGAACTTCGGGCTGGCCCATCGGTTCCGGCGGGTCACGAAGGTCTCGATCCAGGCGGCCAGGTAGTTGATGTCGGGCTGCACCCCGAAGAACTGGCGGGGATCGACGCCGGGGAGCGCCCGGGAGAAGCCGGTGTTCACCGGGTCCACGTAGACGATGTCCGCGACGTCGAGAATCGAGTGGGGATTTTCGCCCACGCCGTAGGGCTGCACCGGGAATCCCTCGTCATCGATGTTCAGGAAGCGCGGACCGGTGTACCCGATGTGCATCCAGACCGAGGCGGACCCGGGGCCCCCGTTGAACGAGATGACGAGCGGCCGGCGGGAGCGGTCGTCGATCCCCGAGCGCTCGTAGTACGTGTAGAAGAGGGAGGCGATGGGCTCGCCCTCGTCGTCCCAGACCGGCTGAAAGCCTGCCGTGGCCTCGTAGGCGATCCGCTCCCCGAGGATCGAGACGGTGTGGGAGGTCGTGACGGCCTCGTCTACCGGGACCTGGCGCTCCTGTGCCTGCAGAGGGCCTGCCGTGACGAACCCTGCTGCCAGCGGAACCAGCAGGAGGAGGCCGAGGGGAACAGGGGCGCGACGAGGCCCGAGCGGGGGGACATGCATCTGGAAAAACCTTCGTTCGTGGGGGGCGGCGTCAGGGCGCGGGACGATCTCGGGATGCGGACCATCCGGAAGGACAATGCGGCACCGGCCCCGGACGATCAAGGCCGCCGCCCGAACGGGCCGGCCGGAGGCCCCTCGGACGCCTGTCGGGGGCCCGTCGGCGGCCCCGCTGCCTCTGGCACGATTCCTCCAATGAACCCCGGTGGCGGGATCCAGTCCCGCCGGGTTTTCCCCCGGTCTTTCTCCTCGAGGTACCACCGCAATGAGCACTTTCCAGGTCCCGGTTTCCCTGTACATGACCACGCCCGTGGTGACCGTGAATGCCAACGCCTCCCTTGGCCAGGCCCATGCCCGCATGGAGGAACACGGCATCAGCTCCCTCGTCGTGCGGGATCCCGACTCGGGCGCCATGGTGGGCCTGATCAGCCGCGACAACCTCCTGCGGGTGGGGCGAATGGAGGCGGGAACGCGTCCCTCCGATGCCACGTTGACCCTCCCGGATCGCCCGATTTCGGCCGAAATGTCCCACGACGTGGCCACGGTGGCCCCGGACGCCCACCTCTCTGCAGCCGCCGCCCTGATGGTCAGGGATCGGACTCACCGCGTGCCCGTGGTGGTCGACGGTGAATGCGTCGGGATCGTGACCACGCGGGACCTCATGCGCGCCCTCGAGGAAAAGCGCGGGAACCACCAGGTCTCGGAGTTCATGTCGCACCCGGTCTTCACGGTGCGCGCCGAGGAGCCGGTCTCCCTGGCGGTCGAGCGTCTCGAGCGGGCCCGGGTCACCGGTCTCGTCGTGGTGGAGAACGACTGGCCGGTGGGAATCTTCACGCAGGTGGAAGCGCTGGAATCCCGCGACGTGCCGCGGAACACGGCGGTGGAAGACGTCATGAGCCCCCGCATCCTCGCGCTCCGGCCGGACACCCTGCTTCACCGCGCAGCGGCGCAGGCAGCGGCCACGCGGGTGCGGCGGGTCATCGTGCAGGACGGGGACCGGCTGGCGGGCATCCTCACCGGACTCGACTTTGCCCGCGCGGTGAGCTGAGGTCTGGACGGAGACGGGGTGGGGGGTCAGGTTGGGGCAGTACCGCATCCGGCGGGTCCGAGGCCTGGACCCCGCCCTCTCCTGCTCCCCACCCGGTCCCTCCATGCGCTCCCCTGTCCCCGTTTCCCGCCTTCGCCCTGGCATCGCGGCCCTTCTGGGGATTCTTGCGCTTGCAGGATGTGATGGCAGCAATCTCTTCGTGGACCGCCCCATCACGGCGCCTCCACCCCCCGCCGTGGACGCTCGTGCCGAGGTCCTCCGGTACGTGGAGGAAGCCACGCTCCTGGTCGCGGACGACACGCAGCTCCGGTTCCGGTGGATGAGCAGCCAGCCTCGCCTGATCCTCCCGGCCTCGCTGCCGGTGCGTGAGCGCGAGGCATTTCGTCGCGCCGCGGGGATGATCCGGGCGGCCGGCGGCCCCACCTTCCTCGAGGTGACTTCCGGCCAGGAGGCGGGCGCCGTCCTGGTGGAGGCCTTTTCCCCGGGTGCCTACCGTGCCCTCGACCCCACGCGACCCTGGTCCTTCAGCCGGACCTTCGTCACCGCCACCGTGGAAACCGGGATCACCGAGGTGAGGGTGGCCGTCTCCCTCGAACTGGAGGGTCCGGTCCTCGACCGGGCGGCCCTCCATGCCCTGGGCCATGCCATCGGCCTCATGGGGCATCCGGCCTTCCCCGGAGCGACCTTCGTCATGGCCTCTTCCCCCGACGGCAGTGCCCCGCCCACGGTCTTCCACCCGTGGGAGGCGGCGGGCATCCGGTTCCTCTATGCGCCGGCGATCTCGGCGGGCATGTCCCGCACCCGGATCCGCGCCGCCTTCCAGGGATTCACGCTGTAGGCGGCACGTCCCCCACCGGGGCCGTCTCCGCACCCCCCGGAGCCGTTCCGGCGCTGCCTGCGACCGCCTCCCGCTCCCGGGCCCGTGTCTCCCGCCGCGCCAGGACGCCGTCCACGGAGAGCGCGCCTCCGCCCCGAAGGACGAGGTACAGGAAGACGAAGCAGTAGAGCGCGGCCAGGGACCCGCTGTTGGCATAGGGCCAGAAGCCCTGGGGCGCGTGGGCGATGAAGTAGGCGAAGGCCATGAGGCCCGCGCAGAGGAAGGCCACCGGGCGCGTGAAGAGCCCGATCATGATCAGGAGTCCGCCGAAGAACTCGATGCCTCCGGCGAAGAACCTGAGATCCGGAAAGGCCACGACGGAGCCCCCGAACCAGCCGTAGAGCTTGGCGGCGCCGTGCTGGAAGAACAGAAAGCCGGTGACGAAGCGCAGCACGTTCAGCGCCAGCGGCTCCAGTCGCGAGAAGGTGGGAATGGACGTCGGCACGGTGCGGAACCCCTTTCGTGGGTGGAAGTCGGCCCGGAAGCGCCTTGACGAAGTCGTCCCGGTGCTGTCAGGGGGAGGGGGTACCATGGAAGGGTGCGGAAGGTCCGGGAGCGGTTTCCGACTTGCGGAACGGGCCCTCCGGACCCTATCTCCCGACCCTGTGCCTGCCCCCCGCGTCCCGAGTTGATCCCTCCCCATGCCTCCCAGCAAGACCCAGCGCTGGCTCGATCTCATCGCCGTCCTCCTGGGTCGGCGATTCCCCGTCTCGGTGGAATTCCTCCTGCTGGAAGTCCCCGCCTACCGGGCCGACCTGGAAGCCGTGGGCGAGGACGCCGACGAGGAGACCCGGACCCGCGCCATGGGCTCGGTCCGCCGCAAGTTCGAGCGCGACAAGAAGGAACTCCGGCGCCTCGGGATTCCACTCGAGACGGCCTCCCTCCAGATGCCGGGGGGGGAGCGTGGGGAAGGCTACCGGATCCCCGCCGCCGGGTTCTACCTTCCCCTTCTGCGCGTCGTGACCGGCTCGGGTCCCGCACCGGCCCCCGACGCGACCCCCGCCCCCGGTACCGGCTCCCGCCCCCGCACCGTGGAGCTCACCGAGAAGGAGGCCCGCACGGCCCTGTCGGCGCTTCGCCGCATCCTGGAACTCCCGGCCTTTCCCCTGGAGCGCGAGGCCCGGACCGCGCTGGGCAAGCTCACCTTCGACCTCGATCCGGCCCTGGACGAGGCCCTGCCGATCCGGGTGCTGGAGCGGGCCGGCGGGGCCGATCCCGCCCACCTCCTCCCCCTGCTCATGGAAGCGCTCCTTGAACGCAGGCGGCTCACGCTGAGCTACCGCGGACCCCGGGATCCGGCGCAGGACACCCCGTCCGCCCGCGAAGTGGAGCCCTGGGGCCTCTTCTTCCAGTGGGGGGCCTGGTACCTCCTGGGGCACGACCCCCGCCGCGAGCCCCCGGTCCGTCTCTTCCGCGTGGACCGGATCCAGGAAGCGGGAATGAACATGGCCCGCCCGGGAACGGCGGACTTCGAGCGGGACCCGGCGTTCGACGTGAGCCAGTGGATGGATCGATCCGCCTGGGAACTTGGAACGGAGGATGCGGAGGCCCAGGCGGTCCGGGTGCGCTTTCACCCCCCGCTGGACCGGCTGGCCGAGCGCAACGACTGGGGGGAGGCGGTGGAGCCGGCCGATGCCGGTGCGGATGCCGGTTCCGGTGGCGTGAACGTCGCGGCCCGCCCCCCCGGTTCGGTTCGGGAGTTCCGGGCCCGGAGCCGGGCGCCCTTCCTGCGCTGGGTTCTCTCTCACGCCGGAGAGGCCGAAGTCGTTTCCCCGCCCGATGCCGTGAAGGAACTTCGTGCCCTCGCCGCCCGCATCGCGGCCCGGCATGCGCCTGCCGGGGGGACGTCGTGAGCGGCCCCGATCGGGATACTGCGGGGTCGGTCCTGTCACGACTCCTCGTCAGCATTCCCACGGCTGCGGCCGGGGGCGAGGGGGGCGTGGAGATCCGGGAGCTGGCCGAGGCGCTGGGCGTGGACCCCCCCCGCCTCCTCCGGGACTTCACCGAGGTATGGGAGCGGGGGTTCTACCTTCGGGCCGGACTCGGCGACCAGCTCTCCGTGGCCATGGACGCCGACCGGATCCGGGTCTGGACCACCGGCGAGTTTCGTCGACCCGTCCGCCTCACCACCCCCGAGGCCGTGGCGCTGGAGCTGGGGATGCGCATGGTGAGTGGCGATGCCGCCACCCGGGCCCTTTCCGCACGGCTCCTGGACGCCCTCCGGGGAGATGGCACGCAGGCGCAGGCACAGGGCGCGAACGCCGCAGGGGAGCCGGACACGCCGGCCCACCGGACGATCGGGCGGAAGATCGGTGTCCCCGCGGCGGACCCGGTGGCCGACCCGGTCCTGGCGGCGGTGGAGGCGGCGCTCCGAAGCGGCGACCTGCTCCGCATCCACTACCGACCTGCCGGCCGTGAGGTGGAGATCCGTCGCCTCCTTCCCGGACTTCTGGCCCACGCCGAGGGAACGTGGTACGTGGTTGGGCGCGACCTCGACCGGATGGCCCCCAGGATCTTCCGGTGTGACCGCATCCTCGAGGCGGCCTCCCCCCGGGACCCTGAACCTCCCGCCCCCCTGACCCCCGGAGAACGGGCTGAATTCGACGGCTTTCTCCAGGACGGCAGGGTCTTCATGCACCCCGGTGCCGATCCCGATGCCGATGGCGATGTCGCCCCCGGTGCCGATCCCGATGCCGGGCCTCGTGCGGCTCCTTCTCCCGGGGACGAGGCCCGCGTTCGCTACGACGCCGACATCGCTCCCTGGATCCGCGAGCACGGATACGAGAACGTCGAGGAGGAGGCCGGCGGGAGCCTGGTGGTGACCCACCGGGTCCGGAGCCCCGACTGGCTCGTGCGTCACGTCATGTCGTACGCCGGAAGTGCGGAGATCCTCGGGCCTTCCACCCTCCGGGCGAGGGTGGCCGAAGCGTTACGTGGCCTTCATTGACCGGGGGGGTGACCAAGGTCATATTTCGGAATGAACGCTTCCTCCGCACGTCGCCCCCGGCGCCCTCGTCGGCGCACCCGTCTCTCCACCGACCAGGTTCGTGACCGCCTGTACGAGAGCGCCATGGCGCGCTTCCGGGAGCAGGGCTACGACGCCACCTCGGTTTCGGAACTGACCCGGGCCGCCGGCGTGGCCAAGGGAACCTTCTTCAACCACTTCCCCACCAAGGAACACATCCTGGCGTCCTGGTTCCGGGGCGTCTGGGAAGGCGAGGCCCGGGCGCTGGCCGCCGAGGGCGTCGGGGGCGCCGATGCCGTGGTCACCCAGGTGGTCCGGATCGTGGCACGGCTCGAGGAGGATGCGATCCTGGCCGGGGCGCTGGTGGCCCGCATCGCCGACCTCCCCGGCGGCGAGCCCGGCGGCGAGAAGGACGAGGCCCCGGTGGCGAGGCCCCTGGACCAGGTCCGCGCGTGGTTCGTGGATCGGATCCGGGAATGCCTTCCCATGGTGGTCCCGATCCGTGAGGTTTCGGATGCCGATCTGTCGGCGCTCCTTGTCGGGGCGCTGGTGGAGACGCTCCGGGAGGCCTTCCTCACCGGGCAGTCCGCAGCCACGGCCGGGCCCCGAACCCGGGTCGAGGTCCGCGCCGGCGTCCGGGTCGAGGCCCGCATCGATTTCCTGCTGGCATCGGCGGGTCTCCGGGGAGTCTGAGCCGGAAGGGGGGCGCCCGGCCCCGCCATCCCTGGCTGCAAGGAGTCCCCGGTGTTCCCCTCCGATCCCGAACACCTGGCCCTGATCCTCCGGGCAATTCCGGAATTCGTCGTCGTGCTGGACACGGATGGCTACATCCGGTACTTGAACCGGCCGGAGCCCGGGCAGGAGCTGGTCGAGGCCGTGGGGCGTCATGTCCGGGAGTTCACGCCCCCCGACACCCTGGCACAGTTCGACGACCATCTCGCGGCGATGATCCGGACCGGCGAGGCCCAGGCGTACGACGCCGAGGTCGTCTTTCCCGACGGATCCCGCGCCTGGTACCGGACCCGCATGCTCCCCCTGGACATCGGAGGCGGCGAGCGTGCGATTCTCATGACGTCCAGCAACGTCAGCGCCCTGAGGGCGCTGGAGGCCGAGGTCGAGAGCCTCCGGAGCCTCCTCCCCATCTGTGCCTGGTGCGGCCAGATCCAGGACGGGGAGAGCGAGTGGAAGACCCTCGAACACTATCTCCACGACACCGCCGGCACCCAGGTGTCGCACGGCATCTGTCCCACGTGCCATGAGCGCCAGCTCCGGGGCCTGGACGATCCGAACGGTGCGGGAGGTCCGGGAGGTCCGGGCGGTTCGATGGTTCTCCCGGGGCCGTAGCCGGATACCCGACCCCGCGTCCGGACTCCCCTGCCCCCGTCCTCATGCCTACCTTTCCGTAGTTTTTTTTCCCTTTCCGTGCCTTTTCCTGACCGTCCCATGACCATGAAACGCCGACTCCTCCCCGTTGCCGCCGTCGTCCTGGCGGGGGCCGCCGCCCTTCCTGTCGCCTTCGCAGCACCGGGCAGCTTCGCATCCCCGGACCACCCTGCGGACGCAGCCACCTTCGCCGCCTCTGCTTCCGCCTCCGTCACCTCCGCCTCCGCTCCCGCCTCCGCGCGCTGGGGCGCCGTGGGCCACCGGATGGCGGCGCAGGCCGCGGTGGAGACGCTCCCCGGCGGGATGCCGGACTTCTTCGTGGAGGCGAAGGACCAGCTCATCTGGCTGAACCCGGAGCCCGACCGCTGGCGGGACCGGCGCTACCGGGAGATGGACGAGGCGTGGCGCTACGACCACTACATCGACCTGGAGAACATTCCGGATCCGGCGATCCTGGAAGAGAGCACCGACCGGTGGGACTTCTTCCAGCGACTCCTGGAGGCCGGGGTGGAAAACCCCAAGGTGGAGGTGGGCTTTGCACCCTTCGCCGCCCTGGAACTCTACCAGCGCCTCGAGGCCACCTTCGCCCGGTGGCGCGGCGAGGAGGATCCGGAGGTGCGGCGCTGGCTCGAGGAGCGGATCGTGAACGATGCCGGGGTGCTGGGGCACTTTGTCACGGATCTTTCCCAGCCCCATCACACGACCATCCACTTCAACGGGTGGGACGAGGCCCAGGTCCCGAACCCCGAGGGGTACACCACCGACTCGGGGATCCACGCCCGCTTCGAGTCCCGCTTCGTGCAGACCCACCTCGGGTACGACGACGTGCGGCCCCGGGTGGGCGGGGAGGCCCGGGTCTTCGAGGATGCGCGCACCTCGATCTTCGCCTACGTGCGCTACTCGAACTCCAAGGTGGAGGAACTCTACCGCATCGACCGGGACCACGGCTTCGGTCCCGAGACCCCGCCGGACCCGGTGTCGGTGAACTTCGCCGCGGACCGCATCGCCGCCGGCGCCGAGATGCTCCGGGACCTGTGGTGGAGCGCCTGGGTGGGGAGTGAGCCGTCGTCCTGAGGCGAGGGGGGCCCCACCGGGGTCAGCGCGCGAAGATCCCCTGCCCCGCGGTGCCCCCGATCAGGATCAGCGAGAGGAGGATCATGGCGAACCATCCCAGGATCGCGGTGAGGATCGCCTTGCCGGTGGAGAAATCCAGCGCCTCCCGGATCGCCACGATCCCGCAGATCAGCATCCAGATCCCCACGACGAATCGGACGATCCACCCGAAGAACGGGACGACGCCGAGGATCAGGAAGATCCCGGGGGCGTTGGCGAAGCCGATGGCCCGGAGGAGCTCGCCCCAGGTGGCCGTTCCCCCCAGGAGCTTGTCGCCGATCAGGTAGGTCACCGCCGACCAGATGAGCCACCCGACGATGGCGCTGAAGATGGCGCCGATCATGACCCCCAGGCCGCCCTCCAGGTTGCCGATGGCGGAACAGACGGCGGCGAAGGCCACCACCATGGCGGCCTGGCCCGTGGCGGAGGTGTCGTGCTCGACCTCGTTGTAGATGACCGGGTCCACGCGGGCGGCGCCGATGATCCGCTGGGTGAAGGTATGGGTCGGGACGGGTTGCATGGCACGGTCTCCGGGGGCGGGAGGGGACAAGGCCTGGCTCCCCTTCACGGTGCAGGTCCGGGCGTCCCGGGGCAAGTCGAAGGGGGAGGCGTGGGAGCGAAACGGGCGCGGGACAGGACCCGGGGAAATCTTGTTCGAACCCGATCTTCGGTTTATGTTCGGTTTCGGTGGGGGAAGTGCCGGTTCGCCCGGCTCTCGCGTTCCCCCCTGCCCCCGTGCCTCCGTGTCTTTCCCGCTTCTCCCGCGTCTCCCCATGATCTCCTCCCGCACCTCTCTCACCCTCTGGCTTCCCGCCTTCGAGCTCCGGCTGGAACTCGTGCGGTCGCCGGAGCTGGATGCCACCTCGGTAGCCCTGCTGGCGCCCGGAGAGCCCGGGGGACGGCAGGTGGTGGCGCAGCTCTCGGAGCGGGCGGGGTCGGCAGGCGTCCGGGAGGGGATGCCCGTGTCCCAGGCCGTTTCGCTCTGTCCGGGCCTCACGCTCCTGGAACCCGACCCGGCCCACTATGCCGCCGCCCACGAGGCGGTGGTGGAGGCCGTGGCCGGCCTGACCCCGGTGGTGGAGCCGGTGGAGCCGGGGCTCGTGCACCTGGGGGTGGATGGGCTGGAGCGCCTGCATGGATCCCCCCCGGCCCAGGTTCGCCAGCTTCTCCGGGTGCTCCTGGAGGTCCTCCCGCCCCCGCTGGTGGCGGCGCTTCGGGTGGGCCGGGCTCCCGGGACCTTCGGGGCCCGGGTCGCCGCCGCCGCCGCCCGGCCCGGGGTGCCGGTCCTGGTGCCGGCCGAGGTGCCGGGGGCCCTGGCCCGCTTCCTGGTGCCCCAGCCGGTGGAGGCCCTTCCGCTGGATGCCGGGGGGGTGGAGCTGCTGCACCGGCTGGGCGTGCACACCCTGGGGGGGGTGGCGGCGCTCCCCCTCTCCGCGCTCATGCGCCACTTCGGCGGGAGGACGGGGGGGCGGATCCGGGCGCTGGCCCGGGGCGAGCAGATCGATCCGGTGCGTCCCCTGCACCGCCCCCGCCCCATCCGGGTGAGCCTGGACTTTCCCGCGCCGGTGGGAGACCGGGCAGCGCTGCACCGGGGGATCGATCGCCTCCTGGACCGGCTCCTCGCCCACCCCGAGCGACGGGACCGGGCCCTGTCCAGCCTGCGGGCGGGGGGCTACCTCGAGGGCGGCGGCTCGTGGGAAATCCAGACGACGTTCCGGGAGCCCTGCGCCCAGCGGGAACGCCTCGCCTTTCCCCTCCGGACCCGGGTGGAGCTGCGCCCGCCGCCCCGGGCCCTCGAGACCCTCTTCGTGGAAGCGGTGGAGTTCGGGGCCCCGGTCACCCAGACCTCCATCTTCGACCGGAGCGAAGTCGGAGCCCGGGCGCAGGGGAGCATGGAGGGCGGGGCGTCCGGGGGATCCCCCCTCCCGCCCGGGATCCGGGACGCGGTGCGGGAGCTCCGCCTCCGCATCGGGAGTTCCCCCCTGTACCGGGTGGTGGAGGTGGATCCCTGGTCCCGGATTCCCGAGCGCCGCTACGCCCTCCTTCCCCTGGAGGGGTGAGTGGCCGGGGAGACGTCGGGCCGGTGGCGGCGCGGAGCCGGGCGCGGAGCCGGGCGCGGAGCCGGGCCCTCGCGGGTTCGTCCCATGGACCAGCCCCGGCGGGTGGAGGTGGAGGTGGACACGGACGGATGCCCCGTTGCAGTGCGGGGCCGGAGGGGGCGGGTGCAGATCCTCGCGGTGCGGGAGAGCTGGCGCATCGATGACGAGTGGTGGCGGGCCCCCATCTCGCGCCACTACTTCGAGGTGATCCTGGAGAGCGGTCGTCCCCTCCTCCTCTACAGGGACCGGGTGGAGAAACGGTGGTACTTCCAGTAGTCTGCCCGGGGGTCTGCCGGCGGAGCCCGGGGTCGGCTCCGGTGGCGGGGTCCGGATCCGCCGCACGGGTGCAGGGTAAGTCCGGAGACATGAAGCGCCGCCCGCAAGAGCTGCCCGTCCCCCCTGCCCCCCAATCCAGGAGTTGCCCGTGAGCATGGATCTCCTCTCCCAGCACTGTACCCATCTCCCCGAAGGCACGCCGCCCCTCACGGGAGAGGCGCTCGAGCCCTACCGCGAAGCGGTGCATCCGCGGTGGAAGCTCACCGACGACCACCACCTGGAAGCCGAGTTCTCCTTTCCGGACTTTGCCGCCGCCCTCGCCTTCACGAACGAGGTGGGTGCCGTGGCCGAGGCCGAGGATCACCACCCGGAGATCACGCTGACCTGGGGAAAGGCCTCGGTCCGGGTCTGGACCCACACGGTGGGTGGCGTGAGCCCCAACGATTTCATCCTGGCGGCTCGCATCGACACGCTCGTGCGGGAGCGGGGAGCCGGCGCCGGCGACAGGGCTTCCGGTGACTGATTCCGAAGCTCCCTCAGGGGCTCCCTCGGGGGCGCCTTCGGGGGCGGATTCGAGGCCGCCGGTGGAGCTGGCGATCATCTCCGACACCCACGGTCTCCTCCGCCCCGCCCTCTTCCACGCCCTGGAGGGGGTGGATCACATCCTGCACGCCGGGGATGTGGGGTCTCCCGACATCCTGACGGCGCTGGAGGCGGTGGCGCCTGTGACTGCAGTCACGGGAAATACCGACGGCTTCGAGCTGCGCCACCGCATTCCCGAGGTGCAGACGCTGGAACTGGGCGGGGTCAGGGTGGTGGTGACCCATGGACACCAGTTCGGCCGCGGCCCGACCCCGGCCCTCCTCCGGGAGGCGTGGCCCGACGCGGGGCTCGTGGTCTTCGGCCACACCCACCGGCCGCTCATGGAGAAGATCGGCGGCGCCTGGTTCGTGAACCCGGGGAGCTGCGGGCCGCGGCGGTTCAACCTTCCGGTGGAGATGGTTCGTGCCACCATCGACCGGGGCGTTTTCCGGGGGGAGGCCATTCCCCTCACCCGTGCCGTCCGCTGACGGGATTCGGCGGTCGAGGTCGTGGAAGGGGGTCCCGGGAGAGGGTTACGATCCCGTGACGCGAAGTCCTTGTCCGTGACCCCCGGGATTCTCTATCTTCGTGCGCGGGAAGGACCCCTCCTCCCTGCTGCATGATGTCTGTTTCTCCCGCCTCTCTTCGCGGAGGTGGACCGGAGTTCGCGCATGTGTCCCCACCCCCGGGTGACCCTCTGCTCCGCACTTGAGAATCCCCACCGGGCGTCGTCGCGTCCGGATCTCGACCCACCCCCCGTGATTCCACCCGCTTCGGGCTCATGGCGGGTGTCATTGTCGTACCTTCCCCTTCAAACGAGCAATCCATGAATCGAATGACCACGTTCGTGCGTCGGTTCGCGCTGGCCGGGGTGCTTCTCCTGGCTTCCGCCGGACCGATTTTCGCACAGGCGGTCACCACCTCGGCCATCACGGGCCGGGTCACGACCACCGCCGGCGAGCCCATCTCCAGCATCCAGATCGTCGTCATCAACACCGCCACGGGGACCCAGCAGGGCGTCCTCACCCGGGCCGATGGTCGCTACAACTTCCCCGGCCTCCGCCCCGGCGGCCCCTACCGGGTCGAGGCGCGTGGCCTCGGGTACGGCGCCGAAGCCGTCGACGACCTCTACCTGGCCCTGGGCCAGACCGAGCGCATCGACTTCGTGCTGGCGCAGCAGGCCGTGGCCGTGGCGGGAATCGACGTCATCGGCGAGCGGGCCGGCGCCATCATCTCCCGGGGCCGCACCGGCACCGGATCCGTGATTGGCGAGGCTGCCGTGACGAACTCCCCGACGATCTCCCGGGACTTCACCGACTTCATCCGCCTCACGCCGCAGATGACGGCTTCGACGCCGGGTACCTCGGCAGGTGGGCGGAACAACCGGTACAACAACATCCAGATCGACGGGGCCGTGAACAACGACCTCTTCGGGCTGGCGGCCTCGGGAACCCCCGGTGGCCAGGCCGACGCGCGGCCCATCACCCTCGAGGCGATCCAGGAGTTCCAGGTCAACCTGGCGCCCTTCGACGTCCGGCAGGGCGGATTCACCGGCGCGAACATCAACGCCGTGACCCGGGGTGGAACGAACGACTTCCGCGGGACCGCCGCCTTCTTCGGCCGGAACGACTCCTTCATTGGAAGCTTCGACCAGTTCGACGGTAACCGCGCAGGCGACGTCGGACAGTTCGATCAGTCGGACCTCGCGTTCTCGCTTGGCGGACCCCTCGTCCGGGACCGCGCCCACTTCTTCATCGCCGGCGAAATTTCCCGCCGCACCGATCCCTACCCGGCGCTTCCGGGCGTCAACACCGGCTCGCCCTCCGGCGCGATCTCGGCCTCCGACATCCAGAGGATCGCCCAGATCGCCCGTGACGAACTCGAATACGACGTGGGCGCCATCGGCGAGTTCCCACGGAGCACCGACTCGAACAACATCTTTGCGCGACTGGACTTTCAGCTTACGCCCGAGCACCGGCTGACGCTCCGCCACAACTTCGTGGACGCAACGGCCGACCGATCCCATGGCGGAACGGGTGTCAACTTCGGCTACGGGACCTCCGGACACCTTTTCACCTCGACGACGAACTCGAGCGTGGCGCAGCTGAACTCGAACTTCGGCGGCGGGCTCTTCAACGAGTTCCGGGTGGGGCTCACCTTCGTCCGGGACGCCCGGGACATCGGGACGCCGTTTCCCCGCTTCCGGGTGGACCTGGGCGGCGCGAACAACGTGCAGTTCGGCCCCGACAACTTCTCGGGCCGAAATGCGCTGGACCAGGACGTGCTCGAGATCACCAACGACCTGAACTTCGCTCGCGGCACCCACAACTTCACGCTGGGGACCTCCAACGAGTTCTTCCGCTTCTCGAACCTCTTCGTCCGGAACCCGTTCGGATTCTGGCGCTACCCGTCGCTCCAGGCCTTCGAGGCCCGGAACGCCAGCTTCTACGAGTATTCCTACCTGCTGCCGGGCGGTGACGAGCGCGCCGAGTTCCCGGTGCGCCGCTGGGCGGTCTACGCCCAGGATCGCTGGGAGATGACCGAGGACTTCACGCTGACCTACGGGGCCCGCCTCGACCTGACGCAGCTCCCGCAGAGCCCCCGGGAGAACCCGGTGGTCACCCGCGCCAACATCGGGCGGAATACCTCCGAGGTTCCCGAGAGCGCGCTTCAGTTCAACCCGCGGGTGGGCTTCAACTGGGACGTCTACGGCGACCGGAGCACGCAGCTTCGCGGTGGCCTCGGCCTCTTCTCCGGCCGGACGCCCTTCGTCTGGATCTCGAACGCCTACGGCAACACCGGCATCGACTACGTCCGGTTCACCTGCTCGGGCGCCGCAGTTCCGAACGCCCGTTTCTCCACGAACCCGGACAACCAGCCCGACTCCTGCGGCGACGGAAACGGCACGCAGACCTTCGCCCCGAACGAGATCAACACGGTGGACCCGGACTACCGGTTCCCGCAGGTCTTCCGGACCTCGCTGGCGCTCGACCGTGAGCTCGGCTTCGGCGGCATGGTGGGAACCCTCGAGGGCCTCTACACCAAGACCATGCAGGACATCAAGTACCAGAACCTCCTGGTCAGCCGGAACGACGACCTGCCGAGGCTGGAGGGACGGGCCCAGTACCCCCGGACCCTGCTGCAGGCCGGCACCGGCGAGATCCCCGTCGGAGAGGTCATCGACATCACCAACACCAGCGACGGCTATGCCTACAGCCTCACGGCGCAGGTGCAGCGCCCCATCATCGACGGGTGGGGGCTGAACGCCGCCTACACCCTGTCGGACGCCTTCGACGTGAACCGGGGCGGATCGAGCCAGGCCGTGTCGAACTGGCGCTTCAACCCCAATGCCGGCGACCCGAACGACCTGCCGGCAGCCCGGTCGAACTTCGTGATCCGCCACCGGGTCCTCGCGGCGGCGACCACCGAGTTCTCCCTCATCCAGAACTTCCCGACCCTCTTCTCGCTGGTGTACGTCGGCGAGAGCGGGCAGCACTACACCCACACCTACAGCGGCGACGTCAATTCCGACGGGCAGACGTCCAACGACCTGATCTGGGTGCCGGCGAACGAGAACGAGATCCGGTTCTTCGACAACTCCGGTGGGGCCGTGACGAACCAGCCCCAGCTGTCGCCGGCCGAGTCGTGGGCGAACCTGAACGACTTCATCGAGCGAAACGCCTGTCTCCGCGAGGCACGTGGCACGATCATCGACCGGGGTGCGTGCTCCGAGCCCTGGCACAACCAGTTCGACCTCCGGGTCTCGCAGGAGATCCCGACCTTCGGAACCCAGCGGGCCGAGCTGACGCTGGACATCCTGAACGTGGCGAACCTCCTCAACGGGAGCTGGGGCCGCAAGGAGTTCGTCTCCAACGAGAACTACGAGCTTCTGTCGGTGCGGAGCACGCAGAACCCGGTGGGAGAGCGGGTGCTGATGAATCCCTTCGCAGCGCTCGAGACCCCGAATTCCATCGCGAACCTCACGTCGCGCTACCAGATCCAGCTCGGCGTGCGGTACAGCTTCTGATGACGCGGTAAACGAACCGGCCGGCCCACCCCCACCAGGGGCGTGGCAGGCCCGGGACGCAACGAGGGCCCGGGGGAGTGATCCCCCGGGCCCTTCGTCGTTCCTGCGGCGTCCCCTCCATGGGGCGTCCCTGCGGTCAGCCCGTGGTCCGGAGCCCCCCGGAGATCCCCTGGATCGTGAGGCGGATCAGTTCCCGGGCATCGCTCTCGGCCTCGGACCCCTCCGGGACGGTGCGAAGTCGCCGGAACAGGGTGACCTGGAGCAGGTTCAGGGGGTCCACGTAGGGGTTTCGGACCTGGATCGAACGCTTGAGCCAGGGAACCTGGTCGAGAAGCTCCGCCTGCCCGGTGAGGGCAAGCACGGCGGCACGGCTCCGCGCGAACTCGGCTTCGATCATCTCCCCGATCTGGCGCCGCACTTCGGCATCCTCCACGAGGCGACCGTGGATCCGGGCAATGCCCATGTCCGCCTTGGCCAGGGCCAGTTCGGCATTGTCGATGGTGGCGCGAAAGAAGCTGCTCGTCCGGTAGAGATCCCGGAGCGTCTCCATGGGATCCGCATGTTCTCCTCCCGCACCCCGCGCCACCGCCTCGACGGCGGAACCGAGGCCGTACCAGGCGGGAAGCATGTGACGACTCTGGGTCCACGAGAAGACCCAGGGGATCGCCCGGAGAGACGAGAGGGAACGCTGCCCGCCCCGGCGCGCGGGACGCGACCCGATGGGCAGGTCCTCGATCCCCTGGATCGGGGTGGCCTCCTCGAAGTACCGGATGAAGCCGGGGTGGTCCACCAGCGTCCGGTAGGCCTCCCTCGACGTGCGTGCCAGCGACTCGAAGAGCGCCTCCGGGAGTTCGGGTTCTGCGTGGGACGCGCCGGCGGCTCCGACGACTTCGTCTCCCCCGGGCCCGGGCAGGAGTGCGCGCCCACCGCCCTCGAGGACCGCCGACAGCATCTGCTGAAGGTGTCGCCCGGCCACGCGCCGGTCGTCGTAGCGTTCGGCGAGGACTTCGCCCTGCTCCGTGATCCGGAGGCCGGCGCGCAGGGTGGCCGGGGGAAGCGAGCGGATGTGCCGCGCCGCAGGACCTCCGCCCCGCCCAAGGGCCCCGCCCCGACCGTGGAAGAAGACCAGGGGGACGCCGTGGGCCTCCGCCGCGGCCTGCATGCGGGACTGGGAATGGAAGAGGTTCCAGGCCGCGGCCAGGTAGCCGCCATCCTTCGTGCTGTCGGAATACCCGACCATGACCATCTGCCGCCCCCCGAGGGCGTCCAGCTCCTCACGGTACGCCGGGTCCTCGAAAAGGAGTTCCAGGGTCTCGGCAGAGGAGGCCAGGTCGTCGATGGTCTCGAAGAGCGGGGCGATGGGTACCGGAAGGCGCTCACCGTCGAGACCTGCCCGGGCGGCCGCCCAGCGGGACAGCCAGAGCACGGCGAGCACGTCGCTGGGTCGGTGCGTCATGGAGATCACGTGGGCCCCGAGGGATCCGGGCCCCGAGCGTCGGCACACCGCGGCGAGGAGGTCGAAGAGCGCCACGGTCTCCCGGGCTTCGTCGGAAAGTGCCCCCGCGTCCAGGGGGGCCCTGCAGGGCATGGAGTCCGACAGGACGCGCCGCCGGCCCTCCTCGTCCAGCTCCCCGTAGCCGTCGTGGATGCCGAGGTAGGCCAGGATCTCGGCAAGGTCGTCGTGGTAGCGCCCCGACTCCTGGCGCACGTCGAGGCGCATGAGGCTGAACCCGAAGACCTCGGCCTGGCAGATCCAGTCATCCACGTGGGCGTCGGCCAGGATCGACCCCCCGTGTGCGACCAGGCTCTCCCGCATGAGCTTCAGGTCGCGAACCAGTTCGCGGGGGTCTTCGTAGGCCTCGGCACCACGCCTCGACCCCGGACTCGAATCCTCGTCCACCCCGGCTTCCAGCGCCCTGCGCAGCCGGGATTCGACAATGGCGAGCCACCGCCGGTAGGGCTCGTCCTTCGAGAGGTGCGCCACGGCCTCGGCCAGCGAGGGCGAGGCGGCCACCGCCTTGCCGATGGCCTCGAGGAGCGAGTCGCTCGCTCCCGCCTTCCTGAGCGACATGCTCAGGCTGCGCCGCGTCAGCCGCGCCTGCTCGATGTGTCGGGTCAGCGCCTCCTCACGGAGCCGGGCCAGGGACGCCCGGGTGACCTGGGCCGTGACGAAGGGGTTCCCGTCCCGGTCCCCTCCGATCCAGGTCCCGAACCGGACCAGCGAGGGGATGCGGAAGTCGTGCCCGGGGTACGAGGCCTCGAGGGCCACGCGAAGCTCCCGGAAGAGACGGGGTGCCGCAGCCCACAGGTTCCCCGCGAAGAAAAGCGACCGGTCCAGCTCCTCGAGGACCGTGGGTCGCCGGAATCGCACGAAGTCCGTCATCCACAGCCCGGTGAGGTCAGCGCGCACCATGGCCTCGAGCTCGCGGCTCTCGCGGGGGAGGAGCCCCGGGTCGTCCAGGTCGTAGAGGTGCCCCCGCAGGTCCCGGATCTTCTCGCGGACCGAACGTCGCTTGGCCTCGGTGGGGTGGGCCGTGAAGACGAATTCGACGCCGGTGTCGTCGAGGAGGGCCTGAACCGCCTCGGCGCCGAGCCCCCACTCCCGGAGCATGCGGACGGCGTCCGCCACGGTCCCCTCTCCCCGCCCCGAGGCCGTGGACCCGGCGCGCTCCCGTTCCCGCACCACCCGGACCCGCTGGCGGTCCTCGGCGAGGTTCGCCAGGTCGAAGAACACGCTGAGGGCGCCGATGAGGGGCTCCGCCGCGCCGGGCTCGAGGGATTCGAGGCGTGCGAGAAGTCGATCCTCGGCCCCTTCCTCCCCCTCGCGCCGAGCCCGGGCCAGCGCGCGCACCTCCTCCACCAGGTCGAAGGCTCCCTCGCCTGCCTGTTCGCGGAGCACGTGGCCAAGCTCCTCGCCGAGCCAGCGGATCTCGTCGCGGAGACGTTCCTGGTCGACCCCCGTCACCTTTCCGTCACCCTTCGGCGATCCAGACCGTCTTCACGTTCACGAACTCCCGGATCCCGAAGATCCCGAGTTCCCGACCGTACCCGCTCTCCTTGACGCCACCGAAGGGGAGCGCGGGATGCGAGCGCACATGGTCGTTCACGAAGGCACACCCGACGTGCAGCTCGTCCCTGGCGATGCGCTCACCCCGGGAGGGGTCGGAGGTGAACACCGCGCCGCCCAGCCCGAAGACCGAGTCGTTGGCAACGCGCACGGCCTCGGCCTCGTCGGCCACCGCGATGATGGCGGCCACCGGTCCGAAGAGTTCCTCGTCGTAGGCGGGCTGCCCCGGGGCCACGTCGGTGAGCACGGTGGGCGGGTAGAACCAGCCGTCGCGGTCCGGGACCTCTCCGCCCAGGAGGCAGCGGGCCCCCTTTGCGAGGGACTTCTTCACCTGCTCGTGGAGCTCGTCCCGGAGGTCCTCCCGGGCCTGGGGGCCGACGTCCACGCCGTCGTCGGTGGGGTCGCCCATGGTCGCCTCGGCCATGCGGGCCACGAGCTTCTCCTCGAAGGCCTCCCGCACGGACTCGACCACCACGAACCGCTTTGCCGCAACGCAGGACTGGCCGGAGTTCACGAGGCGGCCCGCTGCACACGCCTTCGCGGCCCGGTCCAGGTCCGCGTCCTCGAGGACCAGGTACGGGTCGCTCCCCCCCAGCTCGAGCACGGTCTTCTTGAGGGCGCCGCCTGCCCGCCCGGCCACGGCCTTCCCCGCCCGGGTGCTTCCGGTGAGGGTCACCGCGGCGATCTCGGGTCGCTCGATGAGCTCACCGGTGCGGTCGTTGTCGAGAAAGACGGCGGTGAGGAGCCCTTCCGGGGCCCCCGCGAGCCGGAAGATCCCCTCGATGGCCCCGGAGCACCCGGGAACGTTCGACGCGTGCTTGAGGAGCACCGCGTTCCCGGCCATCATCGCCGGCGCGGCGAAGCGGAAGACCTGCCAGAACGGGTAGTTCCAGGGCATGATGCTGAGCACGACACCCAGCGGACGGTAGGCCACGTACGCACGGGCCCCGTCCACCTCGACCTCCTCGTCGGCGAGGAATTCCGCAGCCCTGTCGGCGTAGAAGTCGCAGACCCAGGCGCACTTTTCGGCCTCGCCCCGGCCCTGGGGGAGGGGCTTGCCCATCTCCTCGGCCATGAGGGCGGCCCACCGGTCCGCCCGCTCGCGCAGGAGGGTGGCGGCCTTCCGGATCACGACGGCCCGCTCCTCCATCGGACGACGGGCCCAGGCCTTCTGCGCGCTCACCGCTGCCGCGACGGCGGCCTCCACGGCCTCGCTCGTGTCTTCCGGGATGGCCCGAAGCTCCTTTCCGGTGGATGGATCGACGACACGCTGCATGCGGCTTTGCTCCTCCTGAGGGGGGATCGGGAGCCGGGTCCGACCTGGAGCCCGACGGTCGCCGGGGGTCCGAGTCCCCGGGCGAACCGTTCAGACCCCGGAGGAAGAGCGAGGTTTCGCGGTTGGGGTCCTGCCGGTCGACGCCTCCCGGGACCTGTCCGGAGGCGTGCCGAGGAGCACCACGTCGAGGGACCCGGCCATCCAGCGGAGGGTCCGGTCCGGGTTCAGGAGAGGGAGTGACCCCGTCGGGCGGACCCCCAGCGCCGTCTGCCCCCGGGAGGCTGCGGCCCGCAGCACATCCCCGAAGGAAATCCGGCCGTCAAGGCCGAGCTCCGAAGCTCGGTGGAACGAGATCTCGGGACCGCGTGCCATGAAGAGTTCGTCGAAGACGGCGCGGAGTTCGCGGCGGAGGGCGACCTGCGCCAGGACGTGGCTCACCAGGAGGGGGGTCACGAGGACCTCGGCTCGCCCCCGGTTCAGGAGGCGACGGTTCTCCGGATCCAGGATCTCGACGAGGATGCCCGGCGGGTGCTCCCGCTTCGCGGCCATCTCCTGCAGGAGGAGGGCGCCGAGGATCGTCCGGGCGTCAGCCTCGCCCCCGCTTCGGTGCGTGTCCCCGCCCAGCACGATGATCCCGTCGTAGCCGAAGGGGTCCGCCCGGACCAGCTCGGTGTGGACGGTGAAGTCCCCCTCCAGGTGTCGAACCCGGAGGCCGCCGGGGGGCCGGGAATCCGCCGCGGGCCGCTCCCCGGGCTCCACGCCCGCTCCGGCGTCCAGCCCGCCCAGCCCGTGACGCTCCAGCATGTGACGGCGCCTGGCCGGGTCGACCCTCGAGAAGATGTCCACCTCCCCTCCTCCCTTCGGGTAGGCCGCAAGCTCCCGCAGCAGCGCGGGGACCTTGGGGCTCCACCCGAGGAGGAGCATGCGCCGCGGGCCGTCCGGGCCGGCCGGAAGGGCGCCGGTTCCCCTGGGATGCGGAGCGGGAGCAGCCCGGGCGGATCGCTGGACGTCGCCCCACCGGCGGGCCAGCACGACGACCCGGTCCGTGGCCTCGACCAGGGTGCCGGGTGGCGGGTTCAGCAGGGGGCGGACGCGGGGGCCGTCGGGGCGCACCAGCCCCAGGACGACGCCCCGGGGAAAGGCCGCAACCAGGTGCTCCACGGGGACCCCCGCGAGCTCCTCGGCCCCGGGGAGGTAGATCTCGTTGCCGTCATCCTGGGAGAGCAGTTCGCCGTAGACGTGGGAGAGGCCCGGATGGCGAAAGTTCTGCGCCATGAGGCGCGAGAGCACGGCGTCGGAGGCGACGAACTCGGCGGGTCCGCGGTAGGCCCGACGGGCCAGCGCCACCTTCCGGGAATCGTGGATCTCCACCACGAGCAGGGGGCCGGCCCCGGCATCGGGGTCCTCTTCCCCACCCGCCCGGTCCCGGACCGCCTGGTCCAGCGTGAGGAGCGTCTTCACCGTGCGCGTGTCCAGCGCCACCGTTCCCTCGTCCGGTGCCGAAAGGTCCGAGCCGGGAATGAGGACAACCGCAGCGCGCAGGATGTCCACCCGGGCCAGGTGATCCACCCGGAGGGGGGAGCCGGAGCGCAGGGTGATGCGGCCCTCGTCCCAGAGCGCGCCCAGCTCGTCCCGGAGCTGCTGGCGGAGCTGTGCGTTCACCTCCTCGACCAGGACCACGATGTGGAGGGCCCGGGCGCCCTGGTGCGAAAGGAACCTCCGGACGCGTTCCTCCGACAGCAGGAGCTCCCGGATCATGGACACGGTCCGGTTCGTGAAGCCCAGGATCACCACGTGGCGCTGACGGCTGACCGGGGTCATGCCGCTCTCCAGGCGCGCCATCGTGGCATTCAGCCACTGGGTCATGATGGCCACGAGGGAGCCCAGGAAGATCACGTACCCGGACAGGGTGAGGAGGGTGGAGACCACGCGCACGAAGGCGCCCTCGTCGTCGCCCAGGTACCCCGGGTCGGTGAGCCGGAGGAAGGCCCACCAGACGGCGTCGGGGAAGGAGACGAAGCCCCCGAAGGTGAGAACGAGGGCCCCCGCCCCGACCGAGATCAGGCCAATGACGGCGGCGATGAGGAGGAGCCGGTACTGGGGGCCCCGAAGCAGGAAGCGCTCCAGCAGGAAGCGGGAGCGCGCGAGGGGGCGGGGGTTGCGGGGGTTGAAGCTCATGGGGGGAAGATGCACGGGGGATTTGACCCCCGCCACCCCGGGACGGTAGGATCGGAAGGATCGCCCCTGACCCGTGCGCCGCGACGCCGGCGCCCATTTCCTTCCGTGCCGCGAGCCTGCCATGCGCCTGTCAGCCCTGCTTCCCGCCTTCGTTCTGGCCACCGTCGCCGGGACGCTTCCGCAACCGGCCCAGGGCCAGGCGGTCCCCACGCCGGCCTCCCACTTCGGATACGAGATGGGGGCCGAGGGCGAACTCGCCAACTGGCATGAACTCCTCGCCTACTACGAGGCCGTGGCCCAGGCGAGCCCCCGGGTGACGCTGGACACGCTGGGGACGAGCACCCTCGGCGAGCCCTTCGTGAAACTCATCATCACGAGCCCCGAGAACCACGGGCGGCTGGACCGGTACCGGGAGATCCAGCACCTCCTGGCCGACCCC